>JBNLBY010000039.1:0-23272 GCA_050303535.1 Sideroxydans sp.
ATAGCTTATATCGAAATCGTTTCTGATCTGTTGGGGTGCGCTAAATACAGTATGATTGAAGATGATCGGAGGCTGCCCATCGGCCAAAGCCTGGTCGCTGCCACCTTTGGCTTTCATATAGCCAAATTCGATGGCATGAGCCGTTTTCGATTCGGGCGCAGTTGTTTGGTCGTCATCCAGATTGACAGACATTCTGATTGACGGTTGAGTTACGCGATTGTCATTTATTCTCATCGGGGACCTCGGTGTCGACGTGCAGCCGGCCAAAGCCACAATTGAAAGCAACACGATGAACAGGTGCGCGGGATCGCCACGACGAGTTGCCAATTGCAGAAGTTTGACGATATTCATATAGCCTCCTGTTGGTTTTGTTCATAAAGGTAATATCAAGTTTTGCGATATTGATCCCAATGATTTCTTGATCAAAAGGAAATTCCGAGTCTGGCAGATGGGCCGTGTCCGCTTAGATCCAGATCGCCGAAGACACTGCCTGTATACTGATTTTTGCTGGATAGGCCGTCCTTAATAAATGCATATACATAGCGGTACTCTGCGATGAAATTTATGCGTCCATATTTGTAATTCAATCCGACTATGGCTTGTGCGGCTTCTCTATTCGCGGATTTATTTATATAGCCGCCGACATTTGTAGAAACTCGTCCAATTCCAGCACCGATAAGTGGCTGTAAACCGCCGGGACGGCCGAAATATTTTGTTATGGTGGCAAAGTAGAATTTTGTTTTGACTTCCCCCTGGGATGGGGTAACAGAAGGAATGACAAACGAATTGTTTATCCGGAAATAGGTTAAGCCAACACTGAAGCTGTGTTTGAAATGGCGTTCATACGCAATACTGTATACGTCCCGCGAAGACGTATCGAATTGGTTCGAAAGCGGACTTGATCTGTAACCACTCCCGCCACAAATAATCCAGAAGACACACCCTCCAGAAGAATAGGCACCAGTGAGATTCCAATCCTGATTGCGTTTGACGAGATTGTAGGCAGCTGAACCGAACGTAACTGTATTCTTGTGCTCATCCGTGATCAACGGAGCCGAAGGTCGTTCGAATTCTGGTGCGGCGGCTGCGACAGTCTGAACTCCCAATACGCCCAACAATATCCAAATGTGAATACTTTTTTGCCTCATAATATTCTCCCATTGCAGTCAACAATTCCAGAATCTGGCCATCCAGTATTTCCATCGTTCCCCTGAAACTTTTTTAATCGCTCGATGCTCCAGGGGTGAAATGCAGAATACTTTCTTTAGAAACATCCGCATATCGACCTTATGAACTCGGTCATATGAACTCGACCGTATGGCCTCAGCCATATGCCGTATTGACGACAGGCGTAATTTGTGTCTGGCATTGACTTGCCGATTTCCCCCGTTGCTGTCAAACTGGAAAAAATTGGATATGGGACGCACTCATACATCCATAAAAAACGGAGGAGGGATGCGGCAGTTCAGCAATTTTTTGTTAAATCTTTGGCGTGGTGCGCTGGAAATACCGAGCCACGAGTTCAAGGACTGGGCTTTATCCGAGGTAAAAACACTTATTCCGTTTGATACCAGCGCATGGGGAAAGGGGCGATGGATAAACGATTTGCCCGTCGTTCACCACATTCATCTACACAACCTGCCAAATGATTTCATCCCAAGCTGGCTGCATATACAACATGAATACAGATTAACACGCGACGTCACTTTGCATGCCAACCGCACTTTTAATGTCGACATGGCCCGTGAGTACAAGGATACTGACACTTACACCGTATATTGCAAAAAATATCACATAGAGCATATCCTGGGGACAGGATGCGTTGATCCGGAAACCAGTTTGTTGAGCATGATGGTTTTTCACCGATCGGATATCAACCAGCCATTTACAGAACAAGAGCGCGCTCTTAAAGAGCTTATTTTTCCCCACCTTCTCGATGCAGCAAAAGTAAACTGGCTGACAAATCTGCCCGACGATTTTTCGGCATATCAGCACAGTCGTGTCAGCAGGCTTGCAGCTTGTGACAATACGGGACTGCTGCATATTGCAATGCCGTCTTTCGTGGAAATTTGCCGAAAAGAATGGCCGTCATGGAAAGGTCCGTTCGTGCCGGAAGAAATTCTGGAAGCGATGCAGGACCAGAATTACACCGGGACGTCTATTGTCATCAACTTTTTAACGATGAACGAGCTGACATTATTGCGGGCACGAATGAAAGTGCCTGCAGACAAATTGAGTTCGCGCGAACTGGAAATTGCCAAGCATATATCCGGTGGAGACGATTACAAAACCATTGCGCGCAATCTGGATATTTCACCAGCTACTGTCAAAACTCATACGGGTAAAATTTATTTGAAGTTGGGCATCAATGACAAAGCCCAGCTTGCAGATGAATTGAACAGGTTATGCAACTGAACGAAATGTGGCTAAGAAGCGTTGCATCGCATTTGATACTGTTTTAATAAGTATGTTCGTTCCCATTGGTTTATTTGTTGTTAGTCCGAGGTAACTTCTGCCATAAATGCTCGTGTTTCTTCAGCCCGGTTCCGGGGTTGCGCTTTGTAGCCGAATTCGCCTAGCATGAGCGTCATGCCTTTTGTATCCCTTAATCCAGCCACCGGCAAGGTGATCCAGACCCAACCCAGTTGGGATGGAGAGCGTTTGGCTATGGCGCTGGAGCGTTCCGCCAGCGCGCAACAGGAATGGATGCAGACCACATTTGCACTGCGCGCCGAAATCCTGCGCAAGGTGGCGGCACGGCTGCTCGAGCAGCGCGACAGTTTTGCGACCCATATCACCGAAGAGATGGGCAAGCCCTTGCGCGAGGCGCGCGGCGAGGTGGAGAAGTGCGCCACGGCCTGCGAATACTACGCGGCGCATGCCGCAGATTTCCTGCAGAGCGAGCTAGTTGAATCGGACGCGGGCAAAAGCTATGTCGCCTATTACCCGCTCGGTACGGTACTGGCCATCATGCCGTGGAATTTTCCGTTCTGGCAGGTGTTCCGCGCTGCCGCGCCTGCGCTGATGGCGGGCAATGCGGTTCTGCTGAAGCATGCACCGAACGTGCCGGAATGCGCGCTTGCCATCGAGTCCATCTTCCGCGAATGCGGTGTGCCGGCAGGCGTATTTACCAACCTGATGATCGAGGTCGAGCAGGTGGCTTCGGTCATTGCCAGCCCGTATGTGCATGCAGTCACGCTCACGGGTTCCGAGGCGGCCGGGCGCAAGGTGGCCGCGCTGGCCGGACAGCATCTGAAAAAATGCGTGCTCGAACTCGGCGGTTCCGATCCGTTCATTGTGTTGCAGGATGCAGACCTGGAGTCGACGGTGGTGACGGCGATCACCGCGCGTTTCATGAATTGCGGTCAGTCCTGCATTGCTGCAAAGCGTTTCATTGTCGTACCGCAGATCGCCGACGAATTCGTGCAGCGGCTCAAGGCCGCGGTGGAGGCGCTCAAGCTGGGCGATCCAATGGAGGAAGCGACGCAGGTCGGTCCCATGGCGCGTCTCGATCTGCGCGATACATTGCATAACCAGATCACCGATTCGATCGACCAGGGTGCGCTGGCGGTGACGGGCTGCCATCCGGTCGAGCGTGATGGATTTTTCTATCAGCCTTCCATTCTGGATCATGTCACTGCTGATGCCTGTGCTTATCATGACGAGTTATTCGGCCCGGTGGCGCTGGTGATTCGCGCCGCGAACGAGGACGATGCATTGCGCATCGCCAACGAGACGCGCTTCGGACTGGGTTCGTCGATCTGGAGCAGGGATGCGGCACGTGCCGAGCAACTGGCGTCGCGTATTCAGGCGGGGTGCAGTTTCATCAATGGCATGGTCAAGTCGGATCCGCGCCTGCCGTTCGGCGGTATCAAGTCTTCGGGTTATGGGCGCGAATTGTCGAAGCTGGGCATACACGAATTCGTGAATGCGAAGACGGTGTGGATTCGGTAGTTGCTGAAAGGGGGAAACATATGCTGGAAAAAATTACACAAAGCCGATACCTCAACCTGCTGAGCGGATTCGTCCTGCTCTTTACCTCAGGCTATGAGACATGGCACACCATTGATCATTTTTCCATAGGTGCCCATCACGGTGTGCTGATTTTCAGCATTATACAAATCCTGAAAACACTGCCCGAAATCATGGACGGTGCAAGAGAGCTGACTGAAGCGAAGTCGGCAGCTTAAATCAGATGAAGTAATTCGAAGATGATCCGTTTAGCCCGGCATTGCCGGGCTTTTCTATGTAGCATCCTTCGACAGGCTCCGGCAAACGGAGCAACCGCCAGTTGTCTGCTATTTATATTTCTATAGCTTGTGTCGTGTTGCGTCCCGACTCTTTGACTTGATAAAGCATTTTGTCGGCAGCGTGGGATAGTTGCTCCAGCGTTACCTCATCGGTTCGCCTGGTGGTGGCTATGCCGATACTGATGGTGACATGCGGGGCAATCACCGAGTGTTCGTGCGAGATCGCCAGGTCGGAAACCGCAGCGTGAAACTGCTGCGCCATCTGCACGGCTCCCTCGGCGTGCGTACCGGACAGGATGGCTGCGAATTCTTCGCCGCCATACCGGGCCAACATGTCTCCGGGGCGGCGGACACAGCTATTGAGCGCTTTGGCAATGCGTATCAGGCATTCGTCTCCGGCACCATGCCCGTAGTTATCGTTGTATTGCTTGAATTGATCAATGTCGATCATGATGAAAGAGATAGGCAATTTTTCACGCTGGCAACGCCGCCACTCTTCGGCGCGTGCCAGATCATAAGCACGGCGGTTTGGCACGCCGGTGAGCGCATCCATCGAGGCCAGGTTTTCAAGCATGTCGTTCTGGCGCTTGAGCCGCAGGTGGACGCCGACCCGCGCCTTGACCACGGCATTATTGAAGGGTTTTGGAATGTAATCGACTGCGCCAAGTGAAAATCCCATGGTTTCGTTTTCGGCATCGCCCATGGCGGTGATGAAGATGATCGGGATGGCGCGCGTCGCCGGATCCGATTTGAGTTTCCGGGATACCTGGTGACCATCCAGGCCGGGCAGGAGGATGTCGAGCAGGATCAGGTCGGGCTGGCCATTGATGGCAGCTTCGATTGCCTGCTCGCCGTCGGTTGCCACCATGATTTTGTAGTCTGTTTTAAGCAGCGCATTGAGGATATTAATGTTGATACGTTCGTCATCCACAATCAGGATGCGGGATCGATTGTCGGTGTGGGACGTGGCGTTCATGCTGAAACCTCCAGTCTCTGTTTTAGTTGGTTTAACGTATGGCGGGCTGCATCAAAGTCGTAGGTCTCCAACAGGCCGACCAGTTCCTTCATCAGCGGCTGCATGATGGGTGCGTCAATCCTGGGTTGCAGGACACGCGCCACTTCTTCGGCATCAGGATCCCGCTCGTGCATCAGGTCTTCGAGCCGCGCTATCAGTTGCGGGACGGTTTCCGCGTCCAGCATGGCGACGCTGGCAGGCGCCGCATAATTTGACTGTCGTTGTTCCAGTTGCTTCAGGCTGTGCATGACGAGGCTCAGGTTGTTTTCCAGGCGATCCAGCAAACGCAAATAGGATTCGCTGGTGCGGCTGCGGATGGCAGCATCCATTGCGATTGCGGTCCGGCGCAATTCATGCGCACCGATGGCGCCCGCCACGCCCTTGAGCGTGTGCGCAATGTGCTGTGCCTGTTTCAGGTCATGCCCATTCAGTGCCTTGCGCAGGGCTTGCGCATCCTTCTCATGGTCATGCAGGAAGTTCATCATGATCTGGCGCAGCAGGGTGAGATTGCCTCCGGCTCCCTTCATCGCTTCGTGCAGGTCGATACCTGGCAACTCTTCCGGCAATAAATCCTGCGACTCGAGTTCGTCAACCACGACCGGCGCAACGGCCACGCCTGCCGGCGTCGAACGCTGGCCGGGAGACACCCATGTGTTCAGGGCAGCGAAAAGCAATTCAGGGTCGATCGGTTTGGCCACATGATCGTTCATGCCGGCTGCCAGGCATTTTTCCCGGTCGCCGGCCATGGCGTTCGCCGTCATGGCGATGATGGGCAGCGTATCCTGCCCCGGCATCGCACGTATGATGCGGGTGGCTTCGTAACCGTCCATGACGGGCATATGGATGTCCATCAGTGCCGCATCGAAATTCGTTCGCGATACCAGGTCGACAGCCTCCTTGCCGTTGTTGGCGACTGTGACAACCAGCCCCGCCTGGCGCAATAGCTCCTGCGCGAGTTGGCGGTTGATGGCATTGTCTTCCACCAGCAGGATGTGGGCGTTAAGGATGCGCTCCATGCGCTGAATGCGCCAGGCCTTGGCCGCATCGTCGGCGCTTTTGTCGCCGTCATGCGACCCGAAGACGCCGACGATGGAGTCGACCAGCATGGAGGAGGTCACGGGTTTGATGAGGAAGCCGTCGATTTTCGCCTTGGCGGCCTGTTCTATGATCATGTCGCGGCCATATGCTGTGACCATGATGATGGTTGGAATATGTGCGAGTTTGGGATGTTGCTTGACGCGCCGGGACGCTTCGATACCGTCGAGTCCCGGCATGTTCCAGTCCATGAATACCAGATTATAAGGATCGTCTGCAGGCGCCTGTTCCAGTGCATCGAGCGCAGCCAGGCCCGAGTCCACGCAGGTAATCCGCTGGGAAAACGGCGCCAGCATCGAAGCCATCACCTCGCGTGCGCTGCTTATGTCGTCTACTACCAGTATCTTGAGCTGGTTAAGTTCCGCCGGCATGCGCCTGCTCTTCGGCGTCGAGCCTTCCTGTGCGCGACCGAAATGTGCGGTAAAGGAGAACGTGGAGCCCTTGCCGCTCTCGGTCTTCAAGCTGATCGTACCGCCCATCATTTCGACCAGGTGTTTGCTGATCGCCAACCCCAGTCCGCTGCCGCCGTATTTGCGCGTGGTCGAAGAGTCGGCCTGGGAAAACGGCCGGAATATTTGCGCGCTTTGTTCTTCCGTCATGCCGATGCCAGTGTCCTGTACACTGAACTCGATTCCTGCCGAATCTTCGGTGAGCGAAAGCGGATTGACGTTTACCCTGACTTCGCCCTGCTCGGTGAACTTGATCGCGTTGCTGACCAGATTTAACAGTACCTGCCCCAGACGCAGGGGATCGCCCACCAGTTGGGTATGGCGTTCGTCGGGCAGGGAGAACAGCAGTTCCAGCCCTTTTTCCTGTGCCTTGGTCGCAGTAAAGTTGGACAGGTTATCGAATACTTGGTTGAGATCGAACGGAATGGCTTCCATTCTGAGCTTGCCCATTTCGATCTTGGAGAGATCGAGAATATCGTTGATCACATTCAGCAGCGATTGTCCCGCGTAATACACCTTTTCGATGTAGTCACGCTGGCGCGGTTGCAGGTCGGTGCCGAGGCACAAACGCGACATACCCATCACGGCGTTCATGGGTGTGCGGATCTCGTGGCTCATGTTGGCCAGAAAATCGCTTTTGATACGGGTTGCGGTTTCGGCCTGTTCACGTGCGCGCGCCAGTGCTTCGTTCTGCTCCTGCAATTTCTGCATCATCTGATTGCGATTGAAGTTGAAAGTCATCGCGATCATGAACAGGATCAGCACCAGGCCTGCCACGCACAGGGTGTTGAACAGATGGGCGTACTCCGGCTGGTAGAGTATGTCGAACTGGAAGCCGGACATGGCAGCAACGGCATAGCCGATGGGAATAGCGCAGGAAACCAGCAACCACAGCAGGACATCGAGGCTGTAACCGAGCAGCAGTACGGCGGCCACCGGTATCAGCGTGAACCAGGGCAGCACGGGGGAGGACAGGCCGCCGGAGAAATAGCTGCAGCCCAGGATTGCCACGAAAGCGCTGTTGGCGAGGTACAGATTGGCATTCAGGCGAAACTTTCCCGTCCCGCGAAACAGGAACAGAATCACCCACAGCAATGCAAAGTTCAGCAGCATGAGCTGTATGCCGACGGCAAAGCCTATCAGGGCGGAAACGGCTACATACAGCAATGCAAATACAGTCGTGATCAGGCAGACATAAGCCAGCAGACGTTGCGCAGCGCGCTGACGCTCATCCAGCCCGGCCGCATCGGGGGTGAACCAGGTTACCCATTGATCGAGTCGGTCGAGAAGGATGGCTGAGGGCATGATCGTCGTCGTGCGTTTAATTGAAATTGAAACCCGAATTGATATCCCGGCTTTCGGAGTGTTTGCTTTTCAGATGAAACCAGTGGCGTGCATCGTTCAGCACTTCTTCACCGACGAAGTAGGCAGCTTCTTCCAGCAGCAGATAGGCCTGCGACGGCGGCAGGAAACTGAGCAGTTCCTTGAGTGTGAAAGCCTTGAGCACTGTACCCATCATGTTGTGCACCTCTTCCGTGGTGATGTCCAGGGTGAACACTTTTTCGCAATACAGCGGGTCGATGTGGTACTGGCTCGCCGGATTGAACAGTTCGATGAAGCGATCCAGCAGCGGTGCGGCCGCATTGGAGAGGAAGTGCGTGATCAACGAATTGAGCACGATCTCGGAACGTTCGCGAAAGCGGAAGTGGGGAATGGATGTCAGGTGGGCACGCCCGAGTGTGTCGGCGCGCAGCGCTGCGTCGAGCTTGGCGGAAAAATCACGGTAGTTGTTGAGGATGAACGACATGCCCCAGCCACACGGTGTGGTCCAGCACGCCGCGTCCCCGGCAAAGATCACGCGCTCGCGTGCCAGTTCCTGCGATACGCTGGCCGAAGGGTACCAGCCGTACTTGAGTTCCTTGATGGTCATGTCATGGAAAGCGGCGGTGCTGGCCTCATTGCGGATAATATGCTGATAAACCGGTTCCATTGCCTCGCGCGTCATGATCTCTGTGCGCAAATAAAGGATCAGCGAGAACGAAGTGCGCGGATCCAGTATCTCGTATTCGAATATCGGGCGTCCCTGTTGCAGGGAGGCATTGAGGTCTGCGGTGGTGTCGGCAAAAGTCTGCCACAGCATATAGTCCCCGACCTCCATGCCATCCAGCCCGTTGGGATGATCGCCGATCGCGCCGAATACCGACCACCAGTAATAGCCGGCACGGCTGATGCCGTATTGTTTGGCGATGGCTGAGTTGTAGCCCGAGCAATCGATCAACAGCCGTGCCTGGAACTTGCCGCGTGCAGTGTCGATAGTGACGCCGTCGGTACCGACTTCATGTGACCGGTACTCGCACTCACCCAGGACTTCCGAACCGTTGGTACGTATGGTTTCGACCCAGTGCGGCAGCAGGGTTTTCTCGTTGATATAGGGGTAACGATCAAACTGGCGCGCTTTCCATTTTGCTGTGGCACCCGTGCAGGTGTTCGCCAGAAACCGGGTGACGCCGCCAAAGCTGAAGGGGCGGACCTCGTCGTCCACAACATTCAGCGGCACGAACCAGCTTCGTTTCGTCGTGCCGGCTTCTCCTTTTTCCACCACTAGTACGCGCCAGTTGCGGGAAAGCTGGGAAGCGATAGCCAAACCTGCAGGACCGCCACCAATGATGACTGCATCGAATTGCATTGAAATACCTCCCGGGGGACAAGCGATTTATTCATTGATGCAGCATGCCGCTACACATGACGATATATCCGTCACGCACTGAATGCACTTTTTAGCATTAAGTTCGAGTCATTATAACCTACGAACAACTTCAACTTTCAACTCCAGGTTGCGCAGGATAGAACGCGACGAGGTGCCGACCGTTACTTCATCATCGTCGAAACAAAATGCCCTTCCAGTTAATATCGGAAGGGCATTGTTGTTGGCCGGGGCGTTCTTATTTATACAGTCTGCCCGGCGGCCTTTTCTTTTCGGTAATTACAGCAACGGTACGATCAGCAACGCAACGATGTTGATGATCTTGATCAGCGGGTTCACCGCAGGACCAGCAGTGTCCTTGTAGGGGTCCCCTACGGTGTCGCCGGTCACAGCTGCCTTATGGGCTTCCGAACCTTTGCCGCCGAAGTTGCCTTCTTCAATATATTTCTTCGCGTTGTCCCATGCACCGCCGCCGGTGGTCATGGAGATGGCGACGAAGATACCGGTGATGATGGTGCCGACGAGCACGCCGCCCAGTGCCTGCGGACCGAGGATCAGACCGACCACTACGGGCACGGCAACCGGCAGCAGCGAAGGCACGATCATTTCCTTGATCGCGGCCTTGGTCAGCATGTCCACGCAAGTGCCGTATTCCGGTTTGCCGGTGCCTTCCATGATGCCGGGAATTTCCTTGAACTGGCGGCGTACTTCAACCACTACGCTGCCCGCCGCACGGCCGACCGCTTCCATGCCCATTGCTGCGAACAGGTAGGGTACCAGTCCGCCGATGAACAGGCCGATGATGACCATGTGGTTGGAGAGATCGAAGGTCAGATCATGACCGTTGGCGGTGAGTGCGTGCGTATAGTCGGCGAACAGCACCAGTGCAGCCAGACCGGCGGAGCCGATGGCGTAGCCTTTGGTCACGGCCTTGGTGGTGTTACCCACGGCGTCCAGCGCATCGGTGATGGTGCGCACGTCTTCCGGCAGATGCGACATCTCGGCAACGCCGCCGGCGTTGTCGGTGATCGGACCATAAGCGTCCAGCGCCACGATGATGCCGGCCATAGAGAGCATCGATGTTGCGGCGATGGCGATGCCATACAGGCCGGCCAGGTAGTAGGCGCCCCAGATGGCGATACACACAACAATGACCGGGGCCGCGGTGGATTTCATCGATACACCCAAGCCGGCGATGATGTTGGTGCCGTGGCCGGTGGTGGATGCCTCAGCGATGTGGCGCACCGGGCTGAACTCGGTTGCGGTGTAGTACTCGGTGATCCAGACCAGTGCGGCCGTGAGCAGCAGACCGATGACGGATGCGAGGTAAAGACTCATCTGGCTACCGGCAACTCCCAGGGCATCGTCGGCGATGAACATCTTGGTGATCGGATAGAAAGCGATCAGCGCCAGCAGGGCTGAGACAGCGAGGCCGCGATACAGCGCGTTCATGATCTTGCCGCCATCACGCGCCTTGACGAAGAAGGTGCCAACGATGGACGCGATGATGGAGAAGCCGCCCAGCACCAGCGGATAGATCACAGCATTGGCTCCTGCGTTCGTCAGCAACAGTCCGCCGAGCAGCATGGTAGCGATGATGGTGACCGCGTAGGTTTCAAACAGGTCGGCCGCCATACCTGCGCAGTCGCCCACGTTGTCGCCCACGTTGTCGGCGATCACGGCAGGGTTACGCGGATCGTCTTCGGGAATGCCTGCTTCGACTTTGCCGACCAGGTCGGCGCCGACGTCAGCACCTTTGGTGAAGATGCCGCCGCCAAGACGGGCGAAGATGGAAATCAGCGAACCGCCGAAGCCCAGTCCAACCAGTGCATGTGTCGCTTCTGTTGGAGTTGATCCCGTACTGGTCAGGATTACGTAATAGCCGGCCACGCCGAGCAGACCCAGACCCACCACCAGCAAGCCGGTGATCGCGCCGCCCTTGAAGGACACGTTGAGTGCTGCGTTCAGGCTTTCTTTTGCGGCTTCCGCAGTACGCACATTGGCGCGCACCGAGACGTTCATGCCGATGAAACCGGTCAGACCGGAAAGGAATGCACCAATGGCGAAACCAACGGCAGTCTGCCAGTCCAGCGCAAACAGGATAACGACGAACAAAGCGGCGCCGACCCAGGAGATTGCTGTGTATTGACGCTTCAGATAAGCCGAAGCGCCTTCCTGAACGGCCGCAGCGATTTTTTGCATCGTCTCGCTGCCGGTTGATTTGCTCAATATCCATTTACTGGAAAGCACACCATACAGAATTGCTGCTATCGCACAAAATAGTGCAAAACCCAAACCTGCCATGTTTTTCTCCTCTAGTAAAACCGTCCCCTGTGGAGCGGCGTGTTAACAACGTCAAATTTTAAAGCTTTTCAATTTCTTTACGGCAGCTACATTTTTCAATTGTACATATTGCGGCAGTCCATCCCTGTAGGGTGGATAGTCTTCGCCTTTGATGAGCGGCGCGAGATAAGCGCGGCATTTTGCGGTGATGCCATAACCGTCTTTTGTGATGAAATCACGCGGCATGAATTTTTCCACATTGGCCACTTTGGACAGCGGTGCAACGCCGACCTTCCATTTGTATGGCTTGTTAGATACTCGGTGTACGGTGGGCATCACGGCATTCTGGCCTTTGAGCGCCAGATCGACGGCTGCCTTGCCAAGCGCGTAGGCTTGCTCGACGTCCGTCTTCGAAGCGACATGACGTGCGGCGCGTTGCAGATAGTCAGCCACTGCCCAGTGGAATTTATAGCCGAATGCTTCCTTGACCATGTTGGCGACCACGGGTGCGGCGCCACCCAGTTGGGCATGGCCGAATGCGTCGCGCGTGCCTTGTTCGGCGAGGAATTTGCCATCCGGATAATGACAGCCTTCCGATACGATCACGCTGCAATAGCCGTGTTTTTTGACCATCGATTTAACTTTTGCCAGAAATTTCTGCTGGTCGAATTCGATCTCGGGAAACAGGATGAGCACAGGGATGCCCTGTTCTTCAGCCAGACCACCTGCCGCGGCGATCCAGCCGGCATGGCGTCCCATCACTTCCAGCACAAAAACCTTGGTCGAGGTCTTTGCCATGGAACGCACATCGAAGCTGGCCTCCAATGTGGAAACGGCAATATATTTGGCTACGGAACCGAAGCCGGGGCAGCAATCGGTGATCGGCAAATCATTGTCCACTGTCTTCGGGACGTGGATGGCCTGTACCGGATAACCCATTTTTTCGGAAAGCTGCGAGACTTTGTAGCAGGTGTCGGCCGAGTCGCCGCCACCGTTGTAGAAGAAATAGCCGATGTTGTGCGCCTTGAATACTTCGATAAGGCGAGTATATTCACGTTGGTTCTGTTCAAGCGACTTGAGCTTGAATCGGCAGGAGCCGAAGGCACCGGAAGGTGTATGGCGAAGCGAGGCGATGGCTTTGGCGGATTCCTTCGATGTGTCTATCAGGTCTTCTGTGAGGGCGCCGATGATGCCGTTGCGTCCGGCATAGACCTTGCCAATTTTGTTTTTATGTTTGCGGGCGGTCTCGATGACGCCGCAGGCTGAGGCGTTTATCACGGCGGTGACGCCGCCGGATTGTGCATAAAACGCATTTTTTATTGCCATACACTTGCTCCGTCAATTTTTCTGAGAGAAGGCCAGTTTCGGGGAGGCGCTATCTTACGCTTTTCGTGGCATCATGTGTTGCGGGAAAACCAGACCTCGTTAATCAGGCACTGTCAGTATGGCTTAGACTCAAGTAGAATGCTATTGTATTGCCTGGTGATGTTAATCTTAACAAAGATAAAGGGAGCCACAAATGGCCATTGAATTGTTCGATAACGGCACACACCAATGTTTGATGTTCGATGATCTGGTGGATGATTCCGTTGGGGAAGCTGTACAAGCCAACCAGTTCCTGATCGTTGACCATGGCCATGGAGCACTGATCGATCCGGGCGGCAACATGACCTACAACGGCCTGTTGATGGAGATGCATAATTATTTCCCGCCGAAAAAGCTGAAATACATTCTGGCTTCCCATCCTGATCCCGATATCATTGCTTCGGTCAATAAATGGATGATCCACTCCGATTGTCAAGTGATGATCTCCAAGTTGTGGGTGCGTTTCGTGCCGCACTTCTGCAGCGGCGACAATTCAATGGGGCGAGTAACTCCCATCCCCGACGAAGGCATGAACCTGCCACTGGGGGATTGTGTCATCAAGGCCATTCCCGCGCACTTCATGCATTCCGAGGGTAACTTCCAGTTCTATGATCCAGTCAGCAAGATCCTGTTCTCAGGTGACATGGGCGCTTCGCTTGTCGGACATACCGAGGCGGATACGCCGGTGGAGAACTTCAAGGATCATATCAAGCATATGGAAGGCTTCCACCAGCGCTACATGATCTCCAACAAGATCTGCCGCTTCTGGGTCAACATGGTGCGCCAGATGGATGTCGAAGCCATCGTGCCGCAGCATGGCCGCTCATTCGTGGGCAAAAAGATGGTGAACGAATTCCTGAACTGGATCGAGGCGCTGCCGTGCGGTATCGACCTGATCACGCAGGACACCTATCGCGTTCCAGCATAATTTCGCTACATCGATAAAAAACGGGCACCGGTCTCAAGCCGGTGCCCGTTTTTTTATGGCCTGTCAGCAGAACTACAACGCGTCTACACCGGCTTGCGCGATCTGCCCATCCTGGAAAGAACGCACGCCGCTGATGCCGAGTCCGCCGACAACGACGCCTTCACGCATCAAAGGTACGCCGCCTTCTGCGGGAATCACACCGGGCAGCGCGAGGTGAATGAGGCGTCCGCCTAAAACGGCATCTTCCGAAGCTTTTGTCGGACGCTGGAAAGCGACGGCAGCATGCGCCTTGGCAAGGGCGGTTTCAACAGTACCGAATTGCGTATCGTGACTGCGCTGCAGATAGAGCGGGTGGCCGCCATCGTCCACGACGGCGATGGTGACCTTCCACTCGTTGGCGTGCGCTTCCGCTTCGGCCGCTGTGGCTACGCGCTTGGCATCCTCCAGCGTAAGGACGGGCTTGTTTGCCACAATCAGTTACCCAGCGCGCTGAACACCTGGTCGCGTATGTCTTCCACGCTGCCGACACCGGGAACATGTACGACTTTGGGTGCTTTCGCATCGCCCGATTTCGACCATGCGGTGTAATAGTCGACGAGCGGCTTGGTCTGTTCATGGTAGACAGCCAGACGCTTCTTGACGGTTTCTTCGGTGTCGTCCGGACGCTGTACCAGCGCTTCGCCGGTGATGTCGTCCTTGCCCTGCACTCTGGGCGGATTGAATTCGATGTGATACGTGCGGCCGGATGCAGTGTGCACGCGGCGGCCGCTCATGCGCTTGATGATTTCACTGTCCGGCACATCCACTTCGACCACGTAGTCGATGGCGACGCCGGCATCCTTCATGGCTTCCGCCTGCGGAATGGTGCGCGGGAAACCGTCGAACAGGAAGCCGTTGGCGCAATCCGCTTCCTTGATGCGTTCCTTGACCAGATCGATGATGATGTCGTCGGACACCAGACCGCCCGCATCCATAATCTTCTTGGCGGCAACGCCCAGCGGCGTTCCTGCTTTCACAGCCGCACGCAGCATGTCGCCGGTGGAAATCTGCGGGATGCCGTATTTATCCTTGATGTAGTTTGCCTGTGTTCCTTTACCTGCTCCGGGTGCGCCTAACAGAATCAGCTTCATTGGTATTTCCTCTTCAAGTTAAAAAAATCAGGTCATTAATCCGGAAAACGAACGCCTTGCAGTCTGCAGGTCCTGTTCGGTATCCACGCCGCCGGGAGGCGCGTGATCGATAACGGCGACGCCTATCTTGTAGCCATGATACAGCGCGCGCAGTTGCTCCAGCGATTCGGTCTGTTCTATGAGCGCAGGCAACAGCTGGCCGAAGTCGCGCAGAAAGCCTGCGCGGTAGGCATAAATGCCGATGTGCCTGAGCGCAACTGCAGTGGGCGCAAGAGGCGGGTTCTGCGCGAAGGCATCACGCGGCCAGGGAATGGGCGCGCGGCTGAAATAGAGCGCGTTGCCCTGTTTGTCGAGCACCACTTTTACGATGTTCGGGTTGCGCATCGACACTTCGTCATGGATGGCATGACAGGCAGTTGCAATGGCACATTCGGGATGGTCATGCAGATGCTGTGCGACGGTCGTGATGAGTTGCGGCGGAATCAAGGGTTCATCGCCCTGTACGTTGACCACGATGACATCGTCCGCCCACTTTTGTTGTGCTGCCACTTCGGCGATGCGGTCGGTGCCACTGGCATGATCGGTGCGCGTCATGCAGGCCGTGAAACCGTGTGTTTCTGCGGCTGCGATAATGGGCTGGTGGTCGGTGGCGATGATGATCTGCTGTGCGCCGCTCTGGGCGGCTTGCTCGGCAACGCGCACGACCATGGGTTTGCCCGCGATATCCAGCAGCGGTTTGCCGGGCAGGCGGGTGGAAGCGAAGCGGGCAGGGATGACAACCTTGAAATTCATGGAAACTTGTCTGGTGATTCTTATTTGAGTGCTTCGGCCTCTTCTGTCGTCAGCTGGCGTGCTTCGTCTGCGAGCATCACGGGGATGTCATCCTTGATCGCAAAAGCCAGTTTGTCCGCTTTGCAGATCAATTCCTGTTCTGCTTTGCGATAGATCAATGGGGATTTGCACAGCGGGCAAACCAGGATGTTGAGCAGTTTGGAATCCATTATGGCGTGACCTTTTCTATGATGAGTTGTGCAAGCGCCGGGCTGACTTGCGCATCCACACGCAGTACCCAGCATTTCTCGGTGGCGAAAGCGGCACATTTTACCGCATCTTTTTCAGTCATGAGTATCGCATCCGCATCGTCGTAAGTAATATCTGCCACCGAGTAATGATGGTGGTCGGGAAAGGAATGCTGCCTGGTGTTCAGCCCGAGCTGTTCCAGGTGTTTGAAAAAACGCCTGGGATGGCCGATGCCTGCGATGGCATGAAGGCGCTGACCGGCAAACTCAGCGGCGCTCAATACCGTTTCCGGGTTGAGCAGATTGTAGAAAAGCGAACCGTCCAGACTCATGGAAAATTCGCCGTCGCCGGTCTGGTCGCCATTGATCACGACCGCATCTGCCTGGCGCAAGCGTGAAACAGGTTCGCGTAGCGGTCCGGCCGGCAGCAGCAGGCCATTGCCAAAGCGGCGCGCGCCGTCGACGACGATGATCTCCGCATTACGTTGCATGCGGTAGTGCTGCAATCCGTCGTCGCTCAGAACGATGTCGCATTCCGGATGCGCCTGCAGCATTGCCAGCGCAACGGCAGGGCGGTCGCGGCCTATCCACACGGGACATATTGCACGTTGTGCCATCAGCAGCGGTTCGTCGCCGACTTTGCCTGCGTCATCGTCGTTACGGACTTCGCGCGGCTTTTTGCCGGGTTTTCTTTTCTTGATGTAGCCACGGCTGACGATACCGGGATGCCAGCCATTTTCGATCAACTGTTGTGCCAGCCAGAGTGTGAGCGGCGTCTTGCCCGTACCGCCGACGCTGATGTTGCCGACTACCACGACCGGAACGGGTATTCTGACTGAAGGCAATATTCCGCTGCAATAGAGAAAGCGGCGCAGGGCCGCAAGCATGCGAAAGACCAGGCTGATAGGAAACAACAACAAGTGAAGCGGCGAGAGGCGATACCAATGATGTTCAAGCCTGAACATCGAACACCCTCAAGAATCGTTGCGAGCGCCCGACTGGCAAGGCGCACGGCGCGCAAGAACCGGAGTGTATATGGTGAATACATGAGGATTCTGAGCACCGCGCAACGCAGCCAGCCGGGAGCGCAGCAGGTTATTGAGGGTGTTCATTTTTGTTGGTTCTGCGTTGTGAAAGTAATACGTCCGAAACCTGCGATGCGCGCGGCTTCCATGATGCTGATGACGGACTGGTGTGTTGCTTTTGCATCGGCATTGATGATGATCGTCGGGTCTTTCTGGCCGCCGGCGGCTTTTTGCAATATGTTTCCGAAATCGGCCACGCCCTTGAATTCTGTGCGAATGTTGTTCACTGCATAGTGTTCCGAGGCATCGACGGCCACATTGATGGGCATGTGGGAGACAGCAACGCCTTCTTCTCCGCTGGCTTGCGGCAGGTTGATCTGCAACTGGGCAAAATTCGAGTAACTGGTGGTAACCATCAGAAAGATCAGGATCACCAGCAGCACGTCTATCATCGGGATCAGGTTGATCTCGGGTTCCTCCCGGGCGACTCCGCGCATAAAGTTCATCTTGAATCCCCTACTTGCGTTCGCCGTGTACGACCTCAACCAGTTTGATTGCCTGTTGTTCCATCTCGATGGTCAGGCTTTCAACCTGGGCGCGAAAATGGCGATAGGCGATCAAGCTGGGTATGGCCACAATCAGGCCGAACGCGGTGTTGTAAAGGGCTACCGAGATGCCATGAGCCAATTCTGCGGGTGCTGCGCCACCGGCATTTTGTGAACCGAATATCTCGATCATGCCGACCACGGTGCCGAACAGGCCGAGCAGCGGACTGACGGAGGCAATGGTGCCCAGTGTGGTGAGGAAACGCTGGAGGCTGTGGGTGACGTTGCGTCCTGCTTCTTCGATGGAGTCTTTCATCACATCCGGCGAGTTTTTGATGTTTTTCAGTCCGGCGGCGAAAACCCTACCCAGCGGAGAACTTTCGCCCAGGCGCGTGAGCATCTGCTGGCTGACACCGCGCTGTTTGAGTTCCTTGACCACTTCATCCAGCAATGACGGCGGGGCGATTTTCTTGCTGCGCAGGAATATTGCCCGTTCGGTGATGAGTGTGAGAGCGATTAATGATGCAATGATGAGTAACCAGATAGGCCAGCCGGCCGCTTCGACTATAGTGAACACGCAACGTCTCCAGAAAATATGCTTAAATCCGCAGGCGGCACTGTAACTGCTTAGGTCATGTTTGAGCAAGGAGGACTCGCATCTGCAGTGCTAACTTGCAGCCGCATAAGCGATTTGTTTTGTTATACACAGAAACTGTGGATAACTTTGTGGATGATCCCCCCGGATGCATAGCGCAGCCCTAGTACAGCCGCCATTTCCCAGCATCTGCACAAAAAATGTACCGCAATAAAATATTTAAAAAACAAGCTTGTACTGTAAGTTGCCTTTTTTATGTAGTACTACCTCCGCGGGAAGCGGCTAATTTGCTGGGGTTGTGGATTGAAATGATTTGTCAATATGCCATTTGGCCTATTTTTCAAAAAAAGCTCGAGTAGTCGAGCAATAAAAACAGGAAATATTGATGGAGAAGAATCAGGTTCTGACTGTGCGCGAACTGAATGTCGCGGCGAAACAACTAATTGAAAGCGGGCTGCCGCTGTTGTGGGTGCGTGGCGAAATTTCAAATTTCGTCAGGGCGGCTTCCGGACATTGGTATTTTTCGCTCAAGGATGAACATGCGCAGGTGCGTTGTGTCATGTTCCGGCACAAAAGCCAGTATCTGGAATTCAAACCCGCGAACGGCATGCAGGTGGAGGTGCTGGCACTGGCGACGCTGTATGAAGTACGC
The DNA here is from genome assembly GCA_050303535.1 of Sideroxydans sp. Classification (GTDB taxonomy): domain Bacteria; phylum Pseudomonadota; class Gammaproteobacteria; order Burkholderiales; family Gallionellaceae; genus Sideroxyarcus. Next base: position 19,056 of record JBNLBY010000039.1, read on the forward strand.
GGCGATTTCCAGCTGACGCTGGAAAAAATGCGTCCGGCCGGACTGGGCGCCCTGTATGAAGCATTCGAACGTTTGAAAGAGAAGCTGGAAAGTGAAGGGCTGTTTAAAGCTGAGCGCAAACGCGATTTGCCACTGCTGCCGCGCCAGGTCGGTATCGTGACTTCGCCGCAAGCTGCTGCACTGCGCGATGTGTTGCGCACCCTGGCGAAGCGTATGCCCAATGTTCCTGTGCTGCTGTTTCCGACGCCGGTGCAGGGCGAGGGCGCGGCACAAAAGATCGCTCAGGCGGTCAAGTCGGCAAATCAGCGCGCTGAATGCGATGTGCTCATCGTGTGCCGTGGCGGGGGCAGCATCGAGGACTTGTGGGCGTTCAACGAGGAAGTGGTCGCGCGCGCCATTGCGGCGAGCCGGATCCCGGTGGTGAGCGGGGTGGGGCATGAGACCGATTTCACCATTGCCGATTTTGTGGCCGATGTGCGTGCAGCTACACCGACTGCGGCGGCACAGGCGGTGGTACCGGACAGGCAGGAATTGCGACAGCGAGTGTTGCAGTATCGCCGTCATCTGGCTCGTGCTGCAGTGCGCCGTTTTGAGCAGGACATGCAGCGAGTGGATTTCCTGCAGCGGCGGCTGGTGCATCCGGCCCGGCGCATCCAGCAGCAGGGTGAGCGTCTGGATACGTTACGCCAGCGCCTGCACCTCGCTCGTCCGGCTGTGGCGCGGCTACAGGAGCAGCAGACGAATCATGCGCGGCGTTTACGCGCAGCGATGCAGCATATGCTGGATCGCCGTGATGCAAGGCTGGTTGCGTTACAGCAGCACTTGCAGCATCTTGACCCGCAACAGGTACTGGCTCGCGGCTACAGCATGGTGCGCGATGCCCAGGGCAATATCGTCATGAGCAGCAAGCGTATCGATCCCGGCGAAAGGCTGGATATCAGATTTGCGCAAGGCAGCGCGCGCGCGGTGGTGCAGGAAAAGAACGATTCCTGAGTCGTTTCGCGATAGAATCTGCGTCTGCTTTCGAATTCCCTGAATGTTTCAATATGACGAATGAAATTTCCCGGCGCGGACTCTGGCTGATGTTGCTGGCGTTCGTCGTCATCTGGTTTGGCAATCTGGAATATCGCAAACTCATTCGCCCCGATGAAGGACGCTACGCCGAAATTCCGCGCGAGATGGTGGCCAGCGGGGACTGGACGACGCCGCGCCTGAATGACCTGAAATATTTCGAGAAGCCGCCACTGCAATACTGGGCGACCGCTGTGGCCTATGAGGTGTTCGGTGAACATCAATGGACATCGCGCCTGTGGACCGCCTTGACGGGATTTGCCGGTGTCTTGCTGGCATGGTTTACCGGAACGCGTTTATTCGGGCGCGAGGCCGGCATTTACGCGGCATTGTTGCTGGGCAGCAGCATGCTGTACGCGATGATGTCGCATATCAATACACTGGATATGGGCGTGACCTTTTTTCTTACGCTCGGTATTTTTTCTTTGCTCCTTGCCCAGAAAGAAGAACAAGCCGCGCTGCGGCGCAAATGGATGTTATTAGCCTGGGCTGCACTGGCACTGGCGGTGTTGAGCAAGGGACTGATGGGGGTGGTCCTGCCGGGAGCGGCATTGTTCCTTTATTCGGTATTCAATCGCGACATCACCATATGGAAGCGCATGCACTGGATCAGCGGGCTGGCGCTTTTTTTACTGATCGCGGTTCCCTGGTTCGTGCTGGTGATCAAGGCCAATCCGGAGTTTTTCGAGCGCTTCTTCATTTACGAACATTTCCAGCGTTTCACGACCAAAATACACGGACGTTATCAGCCCTGGTACTACTTCGTGCCGATACTGCTGGTGGGCATGTTGCCGTGGTCGATGTTGATGCTGGATGCGTTGTTGCAGACATGGCGCGGCAGCGTGCAGAAAGCAAAGACATTCAGCCCTGATCGTTTTCTGCTGGTATGGGTGGTATTTATTTTCGTGTTCTTTTCGATCTCCAGTTCCAAGTTGCCATCCTATCTTTTACCCATGTTTCCGCCGCTGGCACTGTTGATGGGAAAACTGCTTGTGGAAATAAAAGCACGCCGCTTGTTCTGGTTCATGGTTCCATCACTGCTTGTGGTCGCAATTATTCTCGGCATCATACCTTTTGCAGCCAAAATGGCGGCGGATACGCCGCTGCAACTGGAGATGTACACTGACTATTCGGTATGGCTGCTGGTTGCAGTGTCGGTCTGGCTGATCGGCATAAGTACTGCATTGTGGCTGTTGCGCAGCGAAAACAGGCTGGCTGCGGTGATCGTGCTGGCATTTGCTTCGCTCATGTTCGCGCAGCTTGCCACGTCCGGATACAACACGATCGCGCGCGAGCGCTCCAGTTATATTCTGGCAGAGGCCATCAAGCCGCTGATCAAACCGGATGTGCCTTTCTATTCCGTGTTTTGCTATGAACAGACTTTACCCTTCTACCTCAAACGCACATTCACATTGGTGAGCTTCCAGGATGAGATGGATTTCGGTATCAAGATGGAGCCGGAGCGCTGGATAGCCACCGTGGATATATTGGCAAAACGCTGGCGCACCCAAGCGGAAGCCTATGCTATCGTGCAGACACACATACTTCCTCTCCTCGAACAGCAAGGGATGAAAATGAAAGAAATCTATCGCGACGAACAATATGTAGTGGTGAGCAAATCATGAACCTGGTCAGTTTCGGTTTGATCTTTACCGGCGTGATGCTGAATGCCGCTGCGCAGATTTTGATGAAAACGGGTACCAATGCCATCGGCCATTTCGAATTCAGCATGGCGAATGTTGTGCCCATCGGCTGGAAACTGGCGACCGAGTGGCACATCATTACCGCCATGTTCTGCTACGGCATCAGTGTGGTGGTGTGGATACTGGCGCTGTCACGCGTGCCGGTCAGCATCGCGTTTCCCATGCTGTCCATGGCCTATGTGGTGAATGCCATTGCTGCCAAGTATCTGCTGGGCGAGGATTTCAATGTCACCAAACTGGTTGGCATGGGCGTGATCATTATCGGCATCATCATCCTTTCGAGAGCCTGAACATGGCTGAATTTTTGCCGTTCACCAGGCCTTTTATCGACGAAGCTGCAATCGCTGCTGTCGGCGACGTGTTGCGTTCGGGCTGGATCACCAGCGGTCCCAAAGTGGCGGAATTCGAAAAACAGCTTTCTGCTTATTTTGGCGGGCGCCCGGTGCGCACTTTCAATTCCGGTACCTGCACCATGGAGATCGCCTTGCGCGTTGCGGGCATTGGACCGGGCGACGAAGTCATCACCACGCCGATCTCGTGGGTGGCAACCGCCAATGTCATTATTGAGACCGGTGCCACGCCCGTGTTTGCGGACATCGACCCGGTCACGCGCAACATCGACCTGGACAAGGTCGAAGCCGCCATCACGCCGCGAACCAAAGCCATTATTCCGGTCGACCTGTCCGGCCTGCCTGTAGACCGTGACAGGCTGTATGACATCGCCAGGCGTCATAAGCTGCGCGTGGTGGAGGATGCAGCGCAGGCCATCGGTTCGTTGTGGAACGGCAAACGCATCGGCTCATTCGGCGATTTTGTCTCGTTCAGTTTCCAGGCCAATAAAAACCTGACGACCGCAGAAGGCGGCTGTCTGGTGCTTAACAACGAGGGTGAAGCGCGGCTTGCTGAAAAATACCGGCTGCAGGGTGTGACGCGTAGCGGCTTCGACGGCATGGACGTGGACGTGCTGGGAGGCAAGTTCAACATGACCGACGTGGCCGCCGCGATCGGCCTGAACCAGTTGCCGCAACTGGAAGCCCTCACTGCGCGCCGCCATGTACTGGCCAGACACTATTTTGCGACATTCGGTGCGGATTTCGAGAAACAGACCGGTGTGCAGTTGCCATTGGCGAATTTCGAGAATACCAACTGGCACATGTTTCAGATCGTGCTGCCGCAAGGTGTGGTGCGCGCCGAGTTCATGGAAAAGATGAAGGCCCGCAACATCGGCTGCGGTGTGCATTACCCGTCGATTCATCTGTTCCAGATGTATCGCGCGCGTGGTTTCAAGGAGGGCATGTTCCCCGTCGCCGAAAGTGTGGGACGCCACATTGTGAGTCTGCCTATGTTTCCGAAGATGAGCGAGGCGGATGTCGAACGTGTGGTTAAAGCTGTACGTGAGGTACTCGTCTGATAGTACCCTGGACAAGAAGGATATTCAGACGC
>JBNLBY010000040.1:0-22921 GCA_050303535.1 Sideroxydans sp.
GCATGATCTGCCAGACGTTGCGCAAGACTGGTCTTGCCGACACCGATGGGGCCTTCCACCACGATATAACGATATTTACTCAGGGGCATTCAAATCCGCTCCAATATTTGTCCTGTACATTGCCGTGCCGCTTGCGCCGCCTTACCGACACCCGGAATCACGCAATCCGGCGCGATCTCCAGCAGAGGCTGCAACACGAACGCGCGCAGGTGCATTTGTGGATGCGGGATGGTCAGCCCATGTTCGTGATGCACCATGTCGTCGTACAGCAATATATCCAGATCCAGCGTGCGCGGCGCATTGCAGAATTCGCGCGTACGCCCGCGTGCCTGCTCCAATTCCAACAGCTCATCCAGCAATGCACGCGGCGTCAATTCCGTCTCCAGTTGCGCCACCGCGTTGATGAAGTCCGGCTGCTTCAGATAACCCACCGGTGCGCTGCGATACAGCGACGATTTTTTCAGTATGCGTGTCCGCGGCAGCCTGTCCAGCGCTTCGAGCGCATGCGTCACCTGTGCCACCGGATCAGCCAGGTTGCTGCCTAGCCCAATGAAAGTTGTGTATCTCATCAATCAATGGGCAGTTCAGCCCGCGGTGCAGCCGCTTTTTTGCGGCGGCGGCGTTTCCTGGGCCCGCCCGTATCCGGCAGCAGCATTTCGGCACGGCGTTCATCGCTCGCATGCTGGAATTCCTCCCACCAGGTTCCCAATTCAGGACTCACTTCACCGCTCTGGCAACGCAACAACATGAAATCGTATGCCGCCCGGAAACGTGGCAATGCCAGCAATCGCAACGGACGCTGTCCGCCGCGCTGTTCAAAGCGCGGCTGTATCAGCCAGATTTCTTTCATCATGCTGTCGTAGCGGCGCGGAATGGCAAGCTGTGTGCGCTGCCGTTTCAGCACTTCGTCCATGGCCGCATGCATGGCCCCGACTGGACGTTCGCCCGCCTCCTGCCTAGCCTTCCAGGCCGCCAGCACTTCATGCCACAGCAAGGCGGCAAACAGGAAAGCGGGGGAAGTAGGTTTTTCTTCGGCAATACGCTGATCAGTGTTCTGCAGGGCCAGCATGACAAACTTCTCGCCCATCGGCTGCTCGAGGATCACGTCCAGCATGGGCAGCAAGCCATGATGCAATTCCATCGCACGCAGTTTTTTGATGCAGGGCAAGGCGTGACCGGAAAACAATAATTTCAGCATTTCATCCAGCAGCCGCGCTTCCGGCACATTGCTCAGCAAGTCCTTCATACTGGAAATCGGCGCAGCCGTAGCGGGATCCAGCTTCATGCCCAGCTTGGCAGACAGCCGCACCGCACGCAGCATGCGCACCGGATCTTCGCGATAGCGCACTTTCGGGTCGCCGATCATACGCAGTGTATTGGCGCGAATATCGGCATAGCCATTGTGGTAGTCGAATATTTCCTGGGAGGCCGGATCGTAGAACAGCGCATTGGCGGTGAAATCGCGCCGTGCCGCATCCTGCTTCTGGTCACCGAACTCGTTGTCGCGCAGGATGCGGCCGTGCGCATCAGTCTCGGCATCTTCCGCCTCAATGGCGCGGCGGAAGGTGGAAACTTCCACGGTTTCACGCCCAACCATGACGTGCACCAGCCGGAAACGCCGCCCGATGATACGTGAACGGCGAAATATGCGTTTCACCTCTTCCGGCGTGGCATCGGTGGCCACGTCGAAATCCTTGGGTTGGCGATCCAGCAACAAGTCGCGTACCGCGCCGCCAACCACAAATGCCATGAATCCGGCTGCCTGCAACCCATCAGTCACCCGCTTTGCACCATAGCTGATTTCGTCCCGACTTACATGGTGCGCTTTAAAGGGAATCACTTGCGCCGCTCCTGTTACTCTTGCCGGCTTTGCCTTGCCAAGTACTCGCTTGAACAATCTTTTTATCATTATCAGTAAAAGTTGAAATCGCCGCGAAGGCGGCGATTCTATGGACTTCAATGGGCCGGATTATACACCGCGCCCTCTCTGCCGCCCCTCAACGCAACGAAATGACCGTCCAGCCATGCTTTTCAGCATGGGCACGCAAGGTGGCATCGGGATCAACCGCGACCGGATGCTTTACTTTGTCCAGCAATGGCAGATCGTTCAGGGAATCACTGTAGAACCATGTTTCTTCAAAATTTTCCCAGTTCCAGCCGCGTTCAGCCAGCCAACTCTCCAGGCGCAGCACCTTACCCTCGCGAAAACAGGCCACCCCGGCAACGCCGCCGGTGAATTCCCCATCCTTTTCTTCCGGATCAGTGGCAATCAGGTTCTCCACGCCGAATTCGCGTGCAATGGGCGCTGTCACGAAGCTGTTGGTAGCCGTGACGATCACGCATACATCGCCGTTTTCCCGGTGTCCGGATATCAGATCGCGCGCCTGTTGCAACATCATCGGCCGCACCTTGCACTGCATGAAATCCACATGCCATTCGTCCAGCACCTTGCGCGCATGGCGCGACAGGGGTTTGAGCTGAAAATCGAGGAATTCGGCGATATCCAGTGTCCCCGCTTTGTATTGCTCATAGAACGCGATATTTTTCGCCTCGAACAATTCGCGATCCAGCACGCCCTGCTCGATCAGGAATTGCGACCATTCGAAATCGCTGTCGCCGCTCAGCAGGGTATTGTCCAGATCGAATAAAGCCAGATTCACTATGCTCTCCTGAAAGCAAGAAGCCAGGCCGCAACTACATGACCTGGCTTCCTGACAACCATTACCTGACAACTTAAAACGCGTATCCGATACCGATCGAAATCACCGGATAATATTTGTAGTCCTTCAGATCATCGTTCAACTGGGCCTGTGCATCCGAAGTCAGTACAGAGCTTGCACCACTCCACCCCGTTGCAGTCACCGTAGCCTTGGGTGACCCCTGAAACATGATGCCGATGTCGGAATTGAAAGAGAAGCCAGAATTTTTCGGCTGACCGCTCCAGCCGAAACCGAGGTAGGGTGCAGTCTTATTAAATTCCACCGCAGCAGATAACGTTCCACCTGTCGCCCCCGAATTATAAACAGTGCCGTTAATCGTGTAATTGGTATTGGGCGCAGCTGTAGCTGTCGTGGAAATCTTGTTGCCATTCCCCATCAGCCCAGCAGTCAGATGTGTCACCCCGTTGAACAGGTGCCAGTCAGCCAGAAAACCGAAACTGGACAATTTCAGATCACCGGTATAACTCAGACCGCCGGAAGTTGTATCAATACTCTTCTTGAATTGATTCATACCAACGCGCGCCACAACGGTATTTGTCATCTGAATGGCTACTTCGGCACCGTAGCCCAGAGTGGATACATGTACATTGACGCCAGTTCCCGCAACAGCAGGAACCGAGATTGCCACCATCACTGCTGCGAATAAAATACGTTTTTTCATAATATTGTCACTCCCGGTTAAAAAAACACAATTAATTATCAGTTATTCGAATTTGACGTGTCCTCCGCAGCAGATTCTCGCAGATTTGAGAAGGAACGACTACCCGGTCTGATCGCTGCGCATCACTTCCTTCAGCAACGGCACCGAAGCGGCACGCTTCAAGCGCAGGCAATGTTCATCCAGTACGTCCAGTGTCGCCAACAAGGCGGGAAAGTCACGACGCCCGTGGCGCAGCAGATAGGTCGTAACCTCACCGGGCAATTCAAAACCGCGTGCCTGTGCATGCTGTTTCAAGGCTTGCGCCTTCTCGTCATCGCTCAAAGCATGCACCTGAAATACCAGCCCCCAGCCCAGACGGGTGCGCAGATCGTCGCGCAAATTCAGAAACGCGGGTGCTTGCGTGCCGCTCACCAGCAGCATGCCGCCACTTTCGCGCGTATGGTTGTACAGTGCAAATAAATCGATCTGTGCCATTTCTTCCAGCCGGTCAACATCGTCCACCGCCATGACTTGTACGGCCTGCGGTACAGCAGCACAGATATAATTCGCCGTCTGCCCGGTAGCCAGGGCCTGCCCGACCGTCGCTTGCAGCAAATGACTTTTACCGCTGCCCGCTTCGCCCCAGATGTATATCGCGCGTTCACCTTCTGCCGCCGCCAGCGCATGGCGCAAAGCCGACAGCAACTCGATATTGCGCCCGGCAACAAAATTATCCAGCGTGGGAACCCACTCCGGCGCGATATCCAGCAACATTTGAGTCATGTCATTTGCAGTAAAAATCGCTGGATCGGTACCAGCCTTTGAAATGGCGTAACCCCACCAGCAGCATTGCGGAAATCGGCAGCGCCAGCAACACCCCGAAGAAGCCGAACAATTGCCCGAATGCCAGCAATGCGAAAATCACCACCAGCGGATGCAGTCCGATACGTTCGCCCACCAGTTTGGGGGTCACCACCATACCCTCAAGCAATTGTCCTGCGGCGATTACACCCCACACCAGCAATATGCCGGAAAAATGATCGAACTGGGTGAATGCGACCAGGCTCGCCAGGACAAATCCAATAATCGAACCGAGATAGGGAATGAACACCAGCACTCCTGTCACGATACCGATGGGCAGGGCAAATTGCATCCCCGCCAGCAACAGCCCGATTGTATAGAACAGGCTCATCAGCAGCATTACCGACAACTGACCACGCAGGAACTGCGCCAGCACTGCATCCGTCTCGCGCGCGATTTCCTGCGTTTTGGCATGCCAGCGACGCGGTATCGCCCCATCAATGCGCCCCACGAACAGCGGCCAGTCACGCAACAGATAGAACATCACCAGCGGGATCAGCAACAGATTCATCGCCAGCGCGAACAAGGCCGAGGTGTTGCTGCTCAGCCACGGCAGTACTTTTGCCGACACATTGCCCGCTTTCTTCCAGTGTTCGCTCAATAATTCCTTGAGAGTCGCTGCATCCCACTGCACCGCTCCGCCAAGATACTGTTCCAACATGGGTTGCAGGCGCTGGCGCAGGGCTTCCAGCAAGTCCGGCAGTTTCGCCAGCAGCATATCGGTTTCGTAACGCAACAGGGGGTACAAAACCAGCATCAGCGCCACGATGGCGCCAAGCAGCAGCGCCATCACCAGCAGCGTCGCCGTGGTGCGCGACACGAAGCGCAATCCGGACAAGCGACCAACCAGCGGCTGGCAGATATAGGCCAGAATGCCCGCCGCCAGGAATGGCGTGAGAACGGAGTCGAGCAAATACATCAGCCAGACCAATGCCAGCCCGGCAACCAGCCAGTACAGTGCCACAAAGCGCTCGGAAGTCATTTCGGGTAAAATCCGTTTTCGAAATATTTGCAGCACTTTATCCCGAAGAAAGCGAGAACTCAACTTGAGCACCCCAGCCAACGGCCTGTCCTACCGCGATGCGGGCGTCGATATCGACGCGGGCGATCAACTGGTCGAGAACATCAAGCCTTATGTCAAACGTACTTTGCGCCCGGAAGTTCTGTCCGACATCGGCGGATTCGGCGGTCTGGTCGAAATATCCAGGAAGTTCAAAGAGCCTGTGCTGGTATCCGGTACCGACGGGGTCGGCACCAAACTAAAACTCGCCTTTGAATTGAACCGCCATGACACAGTCGGTATCGATCTGGTCGCCATGAGCGTGAATGACATCCTGGTACAGGGCGCCGAGCCGCTGTTCTTCCTCGATTATTTCGCCTGTGGCAAGCTGGACGTGCCCGCCGCGACCGAGGTCATCAAGGGCATAGCCTTCGGCTGCGAACAATCCGGTTGTGCGCTGATCGGCGGCGAGACGGCTGAGATGCCCGGTATGTATCCTGAGGGCGAATACGACCTCGCCGGTTTTGCCGTCGGCGTGGTAGAAAAAAGCAAAATCATCACTGGCAAGACCATCGTCGCGGGTGACGTGGTACTGGGATTGGCATCCAACGGTGCGCATTCCAATGGCTATTCGCTAGTGCGCAAGATCATCGAACGCAGCAAACCTGACTTGAATGCCAAATTCGACGGCGAGCGCACGCTGGCCGACTGCATCATGGCCCCCACGCGCCTGTATGTGAAACCGGTACTGTCACTGATGGAAAAGGTCGCCGTAAAGGGTATGGCGCACATCACCGGCGGCGGCATCACCGAAAATGTGCCGCGTGTGTTGCCTGGCAACCTCGTCGCCGACATCGACAGCAAGGCCTGGCAAATGCCCAAACTGTTTGACTGGTTGCGTAAACAGGGCAACGTCGAAGCACGGGAAATGTTCCGCACATTCAATTGCGGTATCGGTATGGTAGTGGTCGTTGCCGCACAGGATGAAGATGCGGCGATCAAACATTTGCACGCCGCCGGCGAGAAAGCATTGCGTATTGGTATCGTTCGCGCGCGCAAAGGTGACGAGCATCAGACTCAGGTACATTAAACGGTGAAGCGCATCGTCATTCTCATCTCAGGTCGCGGCAGCAACATGCAGGCATTACTGAATGCGAATCTGCCCTGTCAGGTTGCGGCAGTCATCAGCAACCGTGCCGATGCGCAAGGATTGGAGAAAGCCAGGCTGCATGGGATCGAGACTGTCGTCATCCCGCACAATGACTACTCAGATCGTGCAGACTTCGATACTGCGCTGGCCGCCACCATTGACCGTTTTGAGCCCGATCTGGTCGTACTGGCCGGATTCATGCGCATCCTGACTGCAGGTTTCGTCGAGCGCTATCGCGGCAAACTCATCAATATCCATCCTTCACTCCTGCCCGCCTATCCCGGTATCGATACGCACCAGCGTGCGCTGCAGAACGGCGTCAAGATCCACGGCTGTACCGTACACTTTGTCACGCCCGATCTGGATCACGGCCCCATCATCATTCAGGCGGCAGTGCCGGTATTGTGCGACGATACACCGCAAAGTCTGGCCGCGCGCGTACTGAACGAAGAACACCGCATCCTGCCGCAGGCCGTACGATGGTTATGCCACAATCAGGTATGGCTGGACGAAATCGGACATGTCGCCAGCGACCGTCTGGAACAGCCGGGCTCGGCGCTCATCTCCCCAGGATTGGAATAAGTTATGCGATTACTCGTTACCCTGCTGCTTTGCTGCTTTGCTCCATCGCTGTTTGCCGCCACACCGGCAAGCATCGAAGCCAGGTACGACGTGATTACAAGAGGCATCAAAATCGCAACGATCACGGAAAAATTCACAAGCACCGGCAACAACCATTACCACATCGAAAGCGTCACCAAGCCGGTCGGATTGCTTGCATTATTCAAGCCGGATACGCTCTATGTCATCAGCGAAGGCGACATCACCGCGCACGGGCTGCAACCACAGAATTTCACCTATAAACGCTCGCAGGAAATTCTCAAAAATACGGAAGCAAACTTCGATTGGAGCAATTCCACCGTGACGCTCAACGACCGCTACGGTCAACGCGTTGAGCCGTTAGCCGCTGGCACGCAGGACCGAATAAGTGTGCAGTACCAATTCCGCTACATTTCCTTCCTGCGCGAGCGCAAGGAAGTAATCATGCATTTCACCAATGGCAGCAAGATCGATACACGCAAATATATTATCCAGCCGAAGCAGATGCTGACCGTCCCGCTGGGCACGCTGGAAACGCTGTATCTGAGAACCCCGCCTGAAAAAACTGAATGGAAAACTGAAATATGGCTATCGGTCGAAAACGGCAACTTCCCCTGCAAGATCACAGTGACCGAAGATAACGGCGATAAATATACGCAAGTTCTTACAGCACTCAGCATTATCCTGTGACCCTGGTGATGCTGCTGACTGAATACCGTCTTGATCTGGTCATACAGGCCTTGCGCTCAGCGCTGAAAATGGAACATCCGGCCGATGCCGTATTGCGCCATTTTTTTCAAGCCGGACGTATCGGCTCCAACGAACGCTTGCTGATTTCTGATACGCTGTTCGGCATTCTGCGCCATCTCCTTTTTCTCGAATACGTCTGCAGGAAAGATTTGACCCTGCCCGCAACGGATGCTGCGCAACACCCAGGCAAGACCGCTACCCCCCGACGTCTCGCCCTGGCTTATTGGGCGAAATTCGGTGGTTACAATTTGCGCGAACTGCAACCGTTACTCAAGCCAAAAGAAGCGGAATGGCTGGGGAAAGTAAAAAGCATCGACATCGGTAAACTGCCGCTTTCCGTTCAGGCTGAGTTGCCAGAATGGATTATCGAAAAACTCAGTTCGCAGCATAACGACACCGAAATTCTCGAACTGGGCCGCGCCATGCAGCAGCCTGCGCCGCTCGACCTGCGTGTAAACACACTGCTTGCCGGACGCAATGAAGTTCTGCAGGCATTGCAGGCCGAAGGGATAGATGCGCAAGCCACACCTTATTCGCCCATGGGCATCCGTCTTAAATCCAAGCCCGCACTGAATAAACACGCCTTATACCTGACCGGAAAATTTGAAGTACAGGATGAAGGCAGCCAATTGCTGGGATTATTGATCGCTCCGAAGCGCAACGATATGGTGGTAGACTTCTGTGCGGGAGCGGGTGGAAAAACACTGATGCTGGGAGCCATGATGAATTCTCAAGGCCGACTATATGCGTGGGATATATCCGAGAAGCGTCTCGCTCACCTGAAAACCAGACTGAAACGCTCCGGTTTAAGCAACATACAACCACAACGCATCGCCCACGAAAACGACAGTAAGATAAAACGACTGGCCGGCAAGATCGACCGCGTGCTGGTGGATGCACCCTGTAGCGGGCTGGGTACGCTACGTCGCAATCCCGATTTGAGGTTCCGCCAGTCCACGCAGAGCGTGGCCGAATTCAGCGAAAAGCAAACAACAATCCTGAATTCGGCTGCCCGCCTTCTGAAACAGGGTGGGCGCTTGGTATATGCCACATGCAGCCTGTTGCATGAAGAGAATCATGCTATCGTGCAGAGCTTCCTGGCTGCGCATCCTGACTTCGCGTTACTGCCCGCGGGCGAAGTATTGCGGCAGCAGCACATTGAACTGGCGATGGGTGATTATCTGCAACTGACGCCCCAATTGCACAATACCGACGGCTTTTTCGCCGCTGTGCTGGAACGAAAGGGTACATAAACAAGATTGCAAGTTGTAGTCGCGAAGGGTATTTGATTTATGAAATAATTGCCTGACAGGGGGAGTTTGTAAAGCTTCGCTCCAGTAAAAATAAAAAGTTCCACCGAAACCAATATGAGCAAATCCTCAATACGCTACATTGTGCTGGCAAGCATGTTTGCTGCAATTTCTCTTGCCCGCAACGTTGCCGCTGAAGAACCCGCTTGGCCGGAACTCAGCCTTGGTGATTTGATGAAAGTAGGCATCGAATCTGCCTCACGCAAGAAACAGTCTGTTTCCAATACCGCCGCTGCCGTATTCGTCATTTCGTCTGCAGACATCAAACGCTCCGGTGTCCTGTCCATCCCCGAAGCCCTGCATCTTGCCCCTGGAGTTGAAGTAGCCAGGCTAAGCAACAACAAATGGGCTGTGTCCATTCGCGGCTTTAACGGACGCATGGCCAACAAGCTGCTTGTCCTGGTCGATGGCCGCTCGATTTACAACTCGCTCTACGGTGGTGTGTTCTGGGAAGTGGAAGATATACCGCTCGAAGAAATCAGCCGCATTGAAGTCATCCGGGGCTCGGCAGGATTGGCCTGGGGATCCAATGCCGTCAATGGCGTGATCAACATCATCACCAAACGCACGCAGGATACTGACGGCTGGCTGCTTGACAGCCACGTGGGTACTTCGACAGGAAAAGCTGGCGTCGCCCTGCGTTACGGAAGCAAAATGGAAGGTGGTTCTGCATTCCGCGTAACGCTTAACGAACAGCGTCGCGATGGTGGTAAGGAAATCAACGGCACGGATGCGCAGGACCAGTTTAACGACACCACATTATCATTTCGTTACGATAAACCGGATGGTATCGATACTCGCTGGCTTTTCAGCGGCAGAATATTTGATGTGCAATCAGAAGACCCCTGGCTTGTTCCCACGTTTGATTCAGCAACCTATTACAACGCCACCTTATATGGTTCTGCACGACTCTATCCTTTCGTCTCAACGAAAAAAGGTGGAGATTTGCTGGGACGATTCGAACAATCCACCGATAGCGGTGGCGAAGTACGCATTCAGACCTATGTAGAGAAGTTTTCAGGCAAGGTTCCCGGCGCAGATGATAACCGCACGACCCTGGATTTTGACGCACAACACCGTTTCCCGCTCGGCGATTCCCATGACATCGTATGGGGCGGCAACTACCGCCAGAGCAAACACAAGGAAACATTGGGATCGACCGGATTCCTGACCTCATCGCAATCGGACGTCACCATTGCATTGACAAGCATCTTCGTCCAGGATGAATGGACGATCGTTCCGCGCCAGTTCAATATTCAGGCAGGTGTGCGCCTGGAAAACCAGACATACGGCGGAACAGCACCCCAGCCTTCCATCCGCGCTATGTGGATGCCAAACGAACAGCATTCAATATGGTTCGCCTGGTCAAAGACAGTACGTTCGCCCAGCATGGTCGACCGCACCATGGGTGCCTATCCTGCAGCATTAACTGGGGGGGCACTCCCGATATTGCTATATGCCAATGCAGGTGAGCAATCCGACTTCGGCAATGAGAAAGTCCGCACCATCGAAGCCGGGCACCGGGCGCAATGGTCGCCTACCTTCTTTTCCGACCTGACCGCTTTCGTAAGCCACTACAAAGGTGTTTTCAGTACCTTGCCAGATTCGACGATGACGGCAAATTCCGCAGCCGCATTTACCGGCCTGCCGGTCGATCCCGCATGCACTGCCGCGATGGCCAATTTCGGTCTGCCGGCCGGCACACCCGGCTTGTGTCAGACGCTTTATCGCGGCAATATTCTTTCAGTTCGCACACGCGGGCTGGAACTATCCACCGAATGGAACCCCATGCCCGACTGGCGCTTGCAGATCAATGCATCTCGCTTGTGGGTGGATGGCGGACCTGACAATACCGGCGTGGTGTACGGCAACAGCCCGAAATATCAGGGATCGATCCGTTCTTCGTACAACTTTACCCCGGATCGGCACTTCGATCTCTGGTTGCGCCGTATCGGCGGATTAACCACGACCAGTGCCATCTATGGATCGTTGGGTGCAACACCGGTCCCTGCGCGAACCGAACTGGATTTACGCTTTGCAGAACAGGTAAACGAATCGCTGGAACTCTCGCTCACCATGCAAAACCTGCTGTCCAAACAGCAATTGCAGTTTTACCCGGATTACATGCCTTCCTTGCCCATCGTGCCGCAGCGCACGATCTATCTGAAAGCACTCTGGCATGGCAGATGACAGGATAACCAAGCCCCATACCACACGGAGTTGCATATTGGCCGTATGAAATCCGCGCTGCGATTTCTGTCAGGGCTACTACTACTTGCCGGAACGAGCATGCAAGTTTGCCGCGCAGAACTCCCGGAAATTCAGATCAAATCGGCTTATGTATTCAATTTCATCAAATTCGTTGAGTGGCCCACCGCTTCGATCAAACCGGGCGGCAAGCTCAAATTGTGCGTAATTGGCAGTAACGACCTGCACGCATCGCTTTCCGCCCTCAATGGACGCAAGGCTGGCACATACGAATTGCATATCATGCAGGCAGACAATCTCAAAACATGGAATGCATGTCATGTACTGTATATCGGCGAGCATCAACAACGGCGACTCGTCCCCATTATAAAATCGCTGGGCAATTCTCCCGTACTTACCATCTCGGATATCCCGGGTTTTGCAGAGCGCGGCGGCAGCATCGGCATGTTGCGCCGTGATGACAAAATGTTGTTCGAAGTCAATCTCGCCTCGACCCGAAAAGCCGGACTGAGACTATCCAGTCAGATGCTTAATCTGGCTGCCAACATTTTCGGAAAATGATCATCATGAAATCTTTTTCGAAACTATCCAGTTGGTCGTTGCAAAAAAAGATCGTGTTTCTCATCATGCTGAGCAGCGCAATCAGCATGATGGTCAGCTTCTCCGTACTGTTAGGTAGTTCATTGCGTAACAGCCACAATGAATCGCTGCAGCAACTCTCCGGCATCTCCGACATACTGGCTGAAAATTCGCAGGCCGCATTGATATTCGGCGACCGCACAGAAGCCAAACGACTGCTTGAAGCGCTGCAGGAACATCGCGAAATCGAATCCGCGTGGATATTGGACGCCAAAGGAAAAACCCTCGCAGCATGGAACCGCAAAGGCATGATCAAACCGGCTCCCGGCAGTTACAGGGTCATATCCAAACAGCTATACTCTGAAATCTGGATGAAAAGCGCTGAACTGTATCGCCCGGTAATTCGCGGTAAGGAACGGATCGGTTACATCCTGCTGCAAGCAGATTTCAGCAAACGCTGGAGCAACTATCTGGCCAACCTTGAAACCGGCCTGATTGTTTTCTTTCTGTCGTTGCTGGTCATCTATGTTCTGGCAACACGACTGCAGCGAGTAATCTCCCAGCCCATCAGGGATGTCGCAAATACGGCGCGCACCATTGCCAATGAAAAAACCTATGATCTGCGCGTTCCGCAACATGCCAGTGATGAAATCGGCGATCTGATCATGGCGTTCAATCATATGTTGAGCGAGATCCAGGACAGGGATGAAAGTCTGCTGCGTCATCAGGACAGGCTTGAAAGAGAGGTGGTCAAGCGCACGGCAGAATTGGCCAGAACCAATGAAGAACTGGCGCTGGCGGCAAAGATATCGGGGCTTGGCTACTGGGAATACGACGTCGCCACCAAAGAGTTCACCTTCAACGACCAGTATTATTCCCTGCATTTCGCCACTGCCAAACAAGTCGGCGGATACCGCATGTCCTATACGGATTTTGCACGACGATTCGTCCATCCGGACGACGCGAACCGCATCAGCGATCACATCCAGCTGGAGCTCGATTCCGACGAGGCTGATTTTGTCGTAGAAACAGAGATCCGCACTCAATGTACCGACGGCAGCATGCGCTGGATGCGTGTACGCTTCAAATCGCTGTGTGACGAACAGGGAAATAAATACAAGCTGACCGGTGTAAGCCAGGACATTACTGAAAAGAAACGCTCGGAAGAAACAATCTGGCAACAGGCCAACTTCGATCCGCTCACTGATCTGCCTAACCGCCGCATGTTCCAGGACCGTCTGGAACATGAAATCAAAAAAGCGCATCGAGACAGATCATCGCTGGCATTGATGTTCATCGACCTCGATAAGTTCAAGGAAGTTAACGACACGCTGGGACATGACAAAGGCGACATTCTGCTGATTGAAGCCGCGCGCCGTATCGCCCGGTGTGTGCGTGAATCGGATACCGTCGCCCGGCTGGGCGGGGATGAATTCACCATCATCCTGTCCGAAGTGGAAGATACCAGTAGTGTAGAACGAATCGCACAGTCCATCATAGACGCACTGGTAGCGCCATTCCAACTGGAAGAAGATATCGCTTTCGTCTCAGCCAGCATCGGCATCACGCTTTATCCCAATGACGCGACCAATCTGGAAATGCTGATGAGTAACGCGGATCAAGCCATGTACGCATCCAAAAGCGCGGGACGTAACCGCTTCAGTTATTTCACCCAAAGTCTGCAGAAAGCCGCATTGAACCGTATGCACCTGATCAACGACCTGCGCAGTGCACTTTCCGACGATCAATTCCGCCTGTATTACCACCCTATCGTTGAACTTGATACCGGACTCATCCAAAAGGCAGAGGCGTTACTTCGATGGCAGCATCCCGAGCGCGGCCTGATCGATCCTTCAGAATTCATCATGCTGGCAGAAGAATCCGGAATGATCATCGAAATCGGCGATTGGGTATTCAGGAAGGCAGTTCAACAAGTACAACGCCTGCGCGCAAAACACCATCCCGAATTCCAGATCAGCATAAACAAATCTCCCGTCCAGTTCCGCAATGACGAGCGCTATTTCCAGGATTGGATACCCCATCTGCAGCAACTGGATTTGCCCGGACAAAGTCTTGCGATCGAGATCACCGAGAGCCTGCTGCTGGATGCCTCATCCACCGTCAAAAGCAAGTTACTCGACCTCAGAGATGCCGGTATCCAGGTCGCACTGGACGATTTCGGTACGGGTTACTCCTCGTTGTCCTATCTTAAAAAATTCGATATCGACTACATCAAGATCGATCGCAGCTTCGTGCGTAACCTGACGGCCACTTCGAACGACATGGCCTTGTGTGAAGCCATCATCGTGATGGCACACAAACTCGGATTGAAAGTAATCGCCGAAGGTATCGAAACTGCAAAGCAACGCCACCTGCTTTCAGCGGCCGGATGTGATTATGGCCAGGGATATTTTTTCTCGAAACCGATCTCGTCGCGCAAACTTGAAGCTTTGCTCAGAACCGCCACCACTTAAACCTGTAACTGTACTAAGGTACAGGTATTTTCAAATGGCGCTTGAAGCAAAACAGACAGGTCGCGTAGAATGCCCGCGGTGCCGATAGGTGTTTAACCGGAAATGAAAATATATTCCGGTTTTAAACTGAAAAAAACGTATAAACACTTTAACAAAGTTTATGAGGCAATCCAGAAGTATTTTCTTTTTTGCAGGCAAAACAAGGGAGAAGCACAATGGCAGGCAGTAAGCAGTACATATTTGAATTTGAAAAAGGTGACGGCAAGAACAAAATGCTGTTGGGTGGCAAAGGTGCAAACCTGTGCGAGATGACGCAGATAGGCCTGAACGTCCCGCCTGGCTTTACTATCACAACCGAAGCCTGTCTTGCCTACCTGGAAAAAAATCAACTGCCTGCAGGCTTGATGGATTCCATCAGGGATCACATGAAAGCGCTGGAGAAAAAAACCGGCAAGGGCTTTGGTAGCAAGGATAACCCGCTACTCGTCTCGGTTCGTTCCGGCTCTTCCATGTCCATGCCAGGGATGATGGATACTATTCTCAATCTTGGCCTCAATGAAACTTCGCTGCAGGGTCTCATCAAGCAGACCGGTGACGAACGGTTCGCCTACGATACCTATCGCCGTTTTATCCAGTTATTCGGAAAAATCGCGCTCGACATCAACGATGAGCATTTCGACGAACGCATGACATCAATCAAGCGCAAGTACGGCGCGCCTCAGGATCTCGACCTTACAGTCGATCACCTGAAAGAACTGGTAAAGGATTTTCTCTCCATCGTCAAAAAACACCATGGCAAACCCTTTCCGCAGGATCCGTTCGAACAACTGGAAATTGCGGTCGGCGCAGTATTCGGATCGTGGATGGGCAAGCGCGCAGTAGACTACCGCAGACAATTCAGGATCACCAAGGATCAGGCCAACGGCACGGCGGTCAACATCTGCACCATGGTATTCGGCAACATGGGCAACGATTCCGGCACCGGTGTGGGCTTCACGCGCAACCCCGGCACTGGCGAGAACGTGATCTATGGCGAATACCTGGTCAACGCACAGGGCGAGGACGTGGTGGCCGGCATCCGCACCCCCAAGGCCATCGCCGAAATGGAAAAGGAGATGCCGGAAATCTATCGCCAGTTGATGGCGTTGCATAACCGGCTGGAGTCGCATTACCACGAAGTGCAGGACTTCGAGTTCACCATCGAAAAAGGCACCCTGTATTGCCTGCAGACGCGCAACGGTAAAATGAATGCGCTCGCCATGGTGCGCACATCGGTTGAATTATTCAAGGAAGGATTGATTTCCAAGGAACGTGCGCTGTTGCGCATCGAACCGGCGATCCTGGAACAACTGCTGGTACCACAACTGGCACCGGACTTCCGCGGCAAACCACTGGCACAAGGGCTACCTGCCTCTCCTGGTGCAGCCTCCGGCAAGATCGTATTCGATGCCGATACTGCCGAAACACGTGGCCGTGCTGGCGAGAAGATCATCCTGGTGCGCGAAGAGACCAAACCGGAGGATATCCACGGTTTCTTCCAGGCACAGGGCATCCTGACCAGCCGTGGCGGCAAAACCTCGCACGCCGCAGTCGTTGCGCGCGGCATGGGCAAACCCTGTGTGTCGGGTTGCGAACAGATTGTCATCAATGACGTGCAGCGTAGCGCACAAATCGGCGATACCACCCTGCAGGAGGGAGATGTCATTACCATCAACGGAAGTACCGGCCATGTCTATGCCGGTGAAGTACCGACGGTGGAGCCGGAATTCTCGGAAGAACTGGTCACGCTGCTATCCTGGGCAGATGAAATAGCCAGTCTCAAGGTATTGGCAAATGCCGACACCCCGAGCGATGCCCTGCGTGCGCGCGAATTCGGTGCGAAAGGCATCGGCCTGTGCCGCACAGAACGCATGTTCAACAGCACCGACCGGCTGCCCATCGTGCAGGAAATGATCCTGGCCGAAACCCCGGAAGCGCGCCAATCGGCACTGGATCGTTTGCTGCCGATACAGCGTTCCGACTTCAAGGGCATCTTCAAGGCGATGAAAGGACTGTCAGTCACCGTGCGTCTGCTCGACCCGCCCATGCACGAATTCCTGCCCACAGCGGCACAACTCGAACTGGAAATCGCCCACCTGCATCATTTGAGCGACACCATCAACGGTCTGGAAGAACTGCCGGATACACTCAAGCTGCTCAACCCAAAGCTTTATCAGCAATATGCTGATGGCCTGACCAAGCTGATGGGTGGATTGAGCGATTTCAAGGAATCGCATCTGGAAGAAGATGTCATCCATAAAAAGGAAATCGTGCTGAAAAAAGTCCGCGCGCTGGCCGAGGTCAACCCCATGCTGGGACATCGCGGCGTACGCCTGGGCATCACCTATCCCGAAATCTACTCCATGCAGATCCGCGCAGTGATCGAAGCTGCCGCCCTGTGCGCCAAGGAAGGGATCGAAATCTACCCGGAAATCATGGTGCCGCAAGTTGCGACCGTGGAAGAACTCAAACGCATACACAGCTACGTGCAACGTATCCACTCGGAAGTGGAAGCGACCCACGGCATCAACGTACAGTTCAAGTTCGGTTCCATGCTGGAAGTGGTACGTGCCTGCGTACGCGCAGGGCGCATGGCAGAAACCGCCGAATTCTTCTCGTTTGGCACCAACGACCTGACCCAGGCCACCTTCTCATTCAGCCGCGAAGATGCCGAAAACAAGTTCCTGCCCGCCTATAACGAAACCGGGATTCTCGAAGACAACCCGTTCGAAGTCCTGGACATCAAGGGCGTGGGCCAATTGATGAAGTTGGCAGTGGGCAAGGGACGCACCACCAATCCGGACCTGAAAGTCGGCATTTGCGGTGAGCATGGCGGACACCCCGGTTCCATCCACTTCTGCCATCACATCGGCCTCAACTATGTCTCCTGCTCGGGTCCGCGCGTGCCGATTGCACGGTTGGCTGCGGCACAGGCCAAGCTGATGGAAGCCGAGTATCAGGAACCAAACTAATCCGTCCCTGCCCGGCTAAAACAGGCAGACCTCTGCAATGGCGGGTGGGTATTGCCATCCGCCATGCATTTCATGTGCAATCATTCATCCGGTACGGACTGAAGAATTGTTTGCCGCTACCGTGCGTGCCGGATTCGGTTGGGCAAATTCAACGATGAAAATATTTTGCGTTGACCGGAGCGCATCGTTCATGGATACTTCGGACTCCTTGATTTTTACCAACAACCAGTCAGTTTTTTCCATCCATGTCCACTCAAGAAAATAAACAACAGCCAAAAATACTGCAGATAGGCGTGCTGATCGCCTTAGGTTTCGCCCTCCTTGGCACACCGGCCGCACTTTATTATCTCGGCGCATTCAGTCAACCGAAGCTGGAGAAGGTGACAACGCCAGGCTATCGGCTGGTATACGTCAATCACACCGGCCCATATAACGAGATCAAGGATATTTTTAAAGTGGTCGAAACCAGATTGAAAGAAGTCAATATCCCCCCCATTGCCGCTGCTGCACAATTTCTGGACGATCCCGGCAAAGTCTCCCCGGAGAAGCTGCGCAGCAGGGTCGGATTTCTCATCGGGGATCACGAACAATCTCCCCCGTTTCTCAATGACGAGCGTCTGTTATCCCAGGAGGTGATCAGGGCCACTTTCGACGGCAGTCCCATTGTCGGTTCGTACAAATCATACGCTGCGATGAAGGAATGGAGCACGGAGAACCACTACCAGCTCAATTTACCCTCATTGGAAATTTATTATCCGGACGGTCTGGTTGTGTACCAATTACCGATCAGTCTGAAAGCCACAAAAAACTGAAGCAGCACTGAAAACCGATTACCTGAAAACAAAGGCGATTATGCACTACTTGACAGGAATCAACCTACCGGTTTAAGGTGCAAAAGACAGGCCGGTATTGCAATATCGGGAATGCTTACATTATGTGTGGTAATTATAAGCACTATTATTGTGCTGATGTGCCATCGGGAGATGCGCAGAAACTTCGAGAGCGAATCCGGTTTTATGAAGTCCTCCCTGCGTATCCTCATAGATAAGCCGACCGTAAACAATATATCTAATATCGTACCCATCTGGAGTGGAAGGAATTCCAGGTCCAAATTTTCTAGTCCAAAATCCTTTTTGGGGAGCAAGAGTATTAATGTGTTCAAAACCAGTAACGTCATCGTAGGAGGGAATTTCTGGCAATTCAGCCAAATTTTTTATATTGGCAATATATTCTTTGATGATCGCTGGAGTTCTTCCGACATTTTTGAATTTAAGACAGATATACCAAGCATTCGGAACATCGGGCGGTTCTCTTCTTTCAACATTAATCTTTTCCAAGAAAAGATAAGCTCGTTCCATTCGCTCATTGGATTCTATGGTTTCTTGCAAACGGCAAGCTTGAATCCATCCAACAACTATCAATGCGGCAGTCACCAATACGAGAAAAGCTGTAAACAAAACCAAAAGTCCATCAGTTATCTTGATTTTGTGTCCGTAGATAATGGTGTATTCCGAATTATCTATAATCCGCTGACATTCCTCATTGTTGGCTTTGTTGTTCTCATCGCAAGCAGCATTAATATTGTTGACATTAGTTACCGGAATGACGCCAGAATGAGATATCAACGATATATTTTTGGCATCATTGGCGCTATTAGTGGTTTCTGTCTTTGCGTTATTGCGTTCGCTGGCATTTTGTTTGGTTGGTTCATTTGACCATGCATATCCGAAAACAAATAAAGAAACAATCAATAGCAGAGTACGCATTCTTAACATGCCCTGATTGCGGCACCAAAGATGTCTGGATTCATTCTGTTGTTGTACCTAAACTCGAACTCATTAACGTACAGTTGCAGATATTTTTTACTCACTTTATGGAACGTACCGACAACACCGCGTTTGAAGATAGACCAAAAGCCTTCGATGGTATTGGTGTGAACGGCTCCGCAAACATATTCTCCGCGTCCGTGGCGCACGACGCCCAGCGGAAAATCATTGTGCAGCTCTCTGTATCCGCTATGCTCGTCGGAGGAAAGCAGGCTGACTTTATTGGAGACAACTTCACGGACGAAGCGGCTCAGCGTATTGGTATCCGTGTTATCAATAACGCGGGCAACCACATTGCCTTTGCGTTGAACGGCACCGATCACAATATCTTTGCCAACAGTACCGCGTCCGCCGCCGCTGCCTTTGCCGCCGCCGCGTTTGTCTTTATGCTTGTTTTTGGCTTTGCCGCCGACGAAAGTTTCGTCAACTTCGACATAGCCGACAAGCTGCTTGAATTCGGTATTGCCGAGCGCCGCGCGAATCTTGCTGCACATCATGTGGGCGGTATGATAGGAACCAAAACCCATGACACGCATAACCTGCAAGGCGCTGACGCCTTTTTTGCTGGTAAGCATCATGTGCATGACGCGGAACCACTCCCGCAAGGATTTGTTGGTGTTTTCGAAGATCGTGCCGACCAGCACGGAAAAGCGATAGCCCACCGGGTTGCACTGGTAGCATTGCCAGTGATGCGGCTTGTCTGCATGGGGATGAACATGCTCGTTACCGCAACGAGGGCAGCGTACAATACCATCAGGCCAGCGATTTGCAGCCAGATAGGCACGGCAGGCATCCTCATCAGGAAATTGCGCCTCAAACTGAGGGACAGTCATTTGATGAACGGATTTGACTTGTTTGGCTTTGGTCATGGCGTATCTCCTTCAATGTGGAGGTATTAGACCATGAATTTAGCAACCTGTCAAGTAGTGCATAATCGCCAAAACAAAGGGGGTGCATTGCTGCACCCCCGTTGTTTTCCTGCCGTAAAACCGTTTCGATCAGGTGTTCTGAATTTCGACCAGCGTCTCGTCCGGCGCTACATTATCTCCCTTTTCGACATGCACGCTGATAACAACACCACTGATCGGCGCCTGGATTTCATTCTCCATCTTCATGGCTTCAATGATAAGCAAAGCATCTCCCGCTTCTACGGCATCTCCGACCTTGGCTTTGACATCGACGATGGTGCCGGGCATGGCTGTCGTCACGCAGCCTTCGTGGGTTGGACGTGAACGTGGGGACTCCTCTTCGGGTTCGATCGCTTTTTTCTTGCCGCTGCTGCCGCTACCGGATACTTCAATCTCGCTTAGCGTCTCGACAATAACCTCTTCAGAAATGCCATCTACGGAAACATAGAATGGACGCTTGACCTCACCATGATGACCACTGCCGGTAAGATTGATATGGAAAGTTTCGCCATGCAACGTCACCTTGAACTCATTTGGCGCATAACGCTCTGCCGAATGCGTTGCAGCCTCCTTGGGCAGCAACGGTTCTGGAGTAAGCGTATTGGCATTGCGCTCCTGCAGGAATGTCTTGCCGATGTCCGGGAACATGGCGTAGATGAGCACATCTTCCTCGTTCTTGGCAAAGGTTTCGCTGTCCGCCCTGAGTCTGGGCATCTCGTCTTCCAGCAGGTCGGCCGGACGGCAAGTCACGATCTCTGCATCACCGACAGCCTGTTTTCTGACCTCTTCGTTGATCGCCCCGGGCGCCTTGCCATAGTGGCCGAGCAGGTAGTTCTTCACTTCGTTGGTGACCGACTTGTAACGCACACCCGTCAACACATTCAGCACCGCCTGGGTGCCTACGATCTGCGAAGTCGGCGTAACCAGTGGTGGATAGCCCATATCTTCGCGCACGCGCGGAATTTCCTTCAACACTTCGTCCATGCGGTCAAGTGCTTCCAGTTCCTTGAGCTGGTTGGACAGGTTGGAAATCATGCCGCCCGGCACATGGTTGACCAGCACGCGCGTGTCCACACCGGTGAATGCACTCTCGAATTGCCAGTATTTCTTGCGCACCTCGGTGAAGTAGGCTGTGACTTCCTGGATCGCGGCAAGATCAAGCCCGGTGTCGTATTCCGTACCCTGTAATGCGGCAACGATGCTCTCGGTCGAGGAATGACTGGCGCCTTCGCCGAACGATGAGTTGCAGGTATCCAGAATGGTGGCGCCTGCTTCCACTGCCTTGAGAAAACACATACCGGACAGACCGGAGGTGGAATGGCTGTGCAGGTGGATGGGCACACTGACGGTTTCGCGCAGTGCTTTGACCAGTTCGTAAGTGGCATAAGGCGTAAGTAGCCCGGCCATATCCTTGATGCAGATGGTGTCGCAACCCAGTGCTTCGAGTTCGCCGGCCAGATAGACAAACCGGGGAATGCCATGCATCGGGCTGGTGGTATAGCTGATACAGCCTTCGGCATGCTTGCCCGCCTTCTTCACTGCCTCGACGGACACGCGCAGGTTACGCATGTCGTTCATCGCATCGAAAATACGGAACACATCGATGCCGTTGCTGGCAGATTTCTTGACGAATTCGCGCACCACATCGTCGGAATAGTGGCGGTAACCAAGCAGGTTCTGACCGCGCAGCAACATCTGGATGCGGCTATTGGGCAACGCCTTGCGCAACCTTCTCAGGCGCTCCCACGGATCTTCTTTCAGGAAACGCACACACGAATCGAACGTCGCGCCACCCCAGGCTTCCAGCGACCAGAAGCCGATACTGTCCAGTTTGGAACAGATGGGCAGCATGTCGTCAGTACGCATACGCGTTGCAATTGTTGATTGATGACCGTCGCGCAGGACTAACTCGGAAATAAGGGTTTTTGCCATGGTATTAACTTTAAAAAAATTGATATTCTAGATGCCTTCGTGCGCAGCAACAGCCGCTGCAATCGCAGCCGCCCTCAGCTCAGGCGGAATTCTGACGACATAATTGACCAGTTCCGGATGTGATTCCACAAATCCTGTATTGAAATCGGCATTTCTGAAATCAGGATGTTTCAGTATCTCCAGGTAATACGGGATGGTCGTCTTGACGCCATAAATAAGCATATCGTCCTTGAGCGTGCGACGACCGCGCTCGACCACCTCTTCCCAGGTAAGCGCCCAGACAGTAAGTTTGGCGCACATGGAATCGAAATACGGCGGAACGACATAACCGCTGAACATTGCAGCATCGATACGCACACCGGGACCGCCGGGCGCATAGTAGCGCGTGATCTTGCCGAAACTGGGCATGAAGCCGTTCTGGGGATCTTCCGCATTGATACGGAACTCCATCGCATAACCGCGAAAGCTGACATCTTTCTGCTTGTATTGCAGTTCCATGCCGTTGGTTATGCGTATCTGTTCCCGTATCAGGTCGATACCCGTGATGGTTTCCGTCACGGTATGTTCGACCTGAATGCGGGTATTCATCTCCATAAAATAAAAATGATTGTCCTGATCGAGCAGGAATTCGACCGTGCCTGCATTTTCATATCCTACGGCCTGGCAAGCCCTGACTGCCAGATCGCCGATGTATTCACGCTGTTCCTGGGTAATCTGCGGCGAAGGCGCAATCTCGATCAGCTTCTGGTTGCGGCGCTGGATGGAACAGTCGCGCTCGAACAGGTGGATCGCATTGCCGTGAGTGTCGCACAACACCTGCACCTCGATGTGCTTGGGATTGACCACGCACTTTTCCATGAACACTTCCGGCTTGCCGAACGCCTTACTGGCTTCCGAAATCACGCGTTCATAATTGGTGAGCAGTTCCTTTTCGTTGTCGCAACGGCGAATG
>JBNLBY010000041.1:0-22889 GCA_050303535.1 Sideroxydans sp.
GCAAAATAAGTCAATATTCCGACGCATGCGGATATTGATGCAGCAGAAACTCTTTTATCAGCTTGGCCCTCCTGCATTTCCCGCAATTTTCCGAGCGCCAGCGCATGAAGTATGTGCTGATTTGCTGCAAAGTCCGTAATCATTTTTGCAATTCAGGCACCTATTTCCGAGCAAATTTGTCCCATATGCAATTGATATTGTGGACTAAATATATCAAGTAAACTTTGTGTAAAGTTTCTTTCCGGTTACCTGATTATCCCGGTCAGTGCGATTGCTTTTTTTAGACACCCTGAGCAAAGACCAAACAGGCAGACCCTTTGTTTCAAATAGGATTTGCATCGTGGCATGCATCTTGTTAATCAGTGCGCGCGATGTAACCAATAACGAGGGGCTTCTGCCATGAACGAAGAGAATTTTGAGAACGACGCAACGATCGTTGCGTTGGAAAAACGGCTGGGTATCTCCCGCCGCAGCTTCCTGCAACTGTGTGCCGCGATGGCCGCGACGATGGGCCTGCCGAACGAGGCTGCCGCCGCGATGGTCAAGGCAGTAGCCACCAAACAGCGGCCTTCTGTCATCTGGCTGCACTTCCAGGAATGTACGGGATGCACCGAATCGCTGCTTCGTGCCGAGCACCCCACGCTGGAAAAACTGATCCTCGATGTGATCTCGCTCGACTATCACGAAACCCTGTTCGCTGCCGCAGGACACCAGGCTGAAGCCGCGCGCCGTGCTGCAATGAAAGCGCACAAGGGCAAGTACATCCTGGTGGTGGAAGGCGCCATCCCCACGAAAGACAACGGCATCTACTGCAAGGTCGGCGGCCAGACCGCCATCGAAATGCTGAAGGAATGCGCGGCCGATGCCGCCGCGGTCGTCGCCATCGGCAGTTGTGCTTCGTGGGGCGGCATGCCTTCCACGCCGCCCAATCCCACCGGCGCGAAAAGCGCGGGCGAAGTGCTCGGCAAGGTCATCCCCAACATCCCCGGCTGCCCGCCCAACCCCTACAACTTCCTCTCCACCGTCGTGCACTTCCTCACCTTCGGCAAGCTGCCGGATGTGGATAACCTCGGCCGACCCAAGTTCGCCTATTCGCGCCTCATCCACGAGAACTGCGAACGCCGTCCGCACTTCGATGCAGGCCGTTTCGCAATGGAGTTCGGCGATGCGGGCCACAAGAAAGGCTATTGCCTGTACAAGCTCGGCTGCAAGGGACCGGAGACCTACGCCAACTGCCCGGCGATCCTGTTCGGCGATGTCGGCAACGCGAGTTGGCCGGTCGGTACCGGCCACCCCTGCATCGGTTGTACCGAGAAAGGCATCGCGTTCACCAAACCCATTCACGCACTGGCCGATGTGAAGACCATGCGTCCGCCAGTCGGCTTCCCGCGTATCGTCGAAGAACAGGGCGTGGGCGCGACGCTGGGTGCAGCGGTGCTGACCGCCGCCGTGGCCGGAGCGGCATTCGGCGCAGGCACACAACTGGCGAAGAACCTCGGCAAGAACGTGCCCATCGATGAAGGCAAGCAAGAGGAAAGGAACCCATCATGAGCATCAGCCGGCGCGATTTCCTGAAAGGAGCGCTGGCCGGGGGTACCTTGCTTGCAACGGGTGCACCCGCCGAGGCGCGCCCGAACAAGACCATGCCGGAAGATGCGCTGGGCCTGCTGTACGACAGCACTCTGTGCATCGGCTGCAAGGCCTGTGTCTCCGCGTGCAAGGAGGTGAACGACATGCCTCCAGAGTTCTCCACCGAAGAACAGCTGTGGGACACCCCGCTCGATATCTCCGGCAAGACGCTCAATGTCATCAAGGTCTACAAGGACGGCAGCAGCGAAACCAAGGACAGCGAAAAGGACGGCTTTGCCTACATGAAGGTATCCTGCCTGCACTGCGTCGATCCGTCCTGCGTGTCGGCCTGCCCGGTATCGGCGATGACCAAGGATCCGGTCACCGGCATCGTGAGCTACAACAAGGACGCCTGCATCGGTTGCCGCTACTGCGTGGCAGCCTGCCCTTTCGGCGTGCCGCGCTTCCAGTACGACAAGGCACTGCCGCAGATCAGCAAATGCCAGTTGTGCAAACACCGCATGGCCGACGGCAAGTATGCAGCCTGTGCGGAAGTGTGTCCGACCGGTGCCACGCTGTACGGCAAGGTCAAGGACCTGCATGCGGAAGCCAAACGCCGCGTAGCGCTGAAGCACGGCGAGGAAACGCAATTCCCGCGCGGCAACATCAACACCCGCGACCAGTCGTCGCACGTCGCGAAAGCGGCGGCCTATCTGCCGCAGATCTACGGCGAAAAGGAGATAGGCGGCACGCAGATGCTGAAGCTCTCCGCCGTGCCGTTCGAGAAACTGGGCATGCCGACGCTGCCCGAACGATCCTATGCGGCCACCTCCGAAACCATGCAGCACACGCTCTACGGCAACGCGCTGGTGTTGCCGCTGGCCTTCCTCGGCGTGCTGAGCTATGTCGCCAAACGCAACGTCAAACATGACGATGACGCCGGCGACGACAAGAAATAAGGAGAGAACGATGTCTGCATCCCATCATCAACCTGCTCCGCTTGGCGGACCGTTGTGGACGCCCACCACGAAACTGCTGGCGGCACTGGTGGCCATCGCCGGAGTCATCCTGCTGGTGCGTTTCATCTTCGGCCTCGGCGCAGTAACCAACATCAACGACGGCTACACCTGGGGCATCTGGGTGGTATACGACGTGGTGATCGGTTCCGCCTTCGCCTGCGGCGGCTACTCGGTCGCGCTGCTGGTGTACATCTTCAACAAGGGCGAATACCACCCGATGGTGCGGCCCGCGCTGCTGGCCAGCCTGTTCGGCTACACGCTGGCCGGTGCCGGCGTGATCTTCGACCTCGGTCGCTACTGGAACTTCTGGCACATTTTCTGGCCCGGCTACGCGCAGCCCAACTCGGTGATGTTCGAGGTGGCCGTGTGCATTTTCGCGTACATCGTTGTTATGTGGATAGAGTTTTCGCCTGCCTTCCTGGAAAAGTTCGGCAAGCACGACGTGAAGAAGAAACTCAACAAGCTGCTGTTCTTCATCATCGCGCTCGGCACGCTTCTGCCCTCCATGCACCAGTCCTCGCTCGGTTCGCTGCTGGTGGTGTTCGGCTACCAGGTGCATCCGCTGTGGCAGTCCATCCTGCTGCCGCTGTTCTACCTGATGACAGCGCTGACCATCGGTTTCGCCATCGTGATCTTCGAAGCCTGCCTGTCGTCCTCCGGCTTTAAACGCCCGCTGGAGATGCGCCTGCTCGGCAAGCTTTCCAAGGTGATGCTCGGTATGCTGGTCGCCTACCTGGTGGTGCGCTTCGGCGACCTGCTGGTACGTGGTGCGCTCGGCAGCATGTTCGGACTCAACATCGAAGCCTTCATGTTCTGGATAGAGACCGCGCTGTTCGTCGCTCCATTGGCGCTGCTGTGGAACGAACAATCACGCAGGCAGCCCGCGAAGCTGTTTGTCGCGGCAAGTTGCCTGATGCTGGCAGGCTTCATCCTGCGCATCAATTCCTATCTGGTCGGTTACGAGACCGGCGCGGGCTGGCACTACTTCCCCTCGGTCTCCGAGATCATGGTCTCCATCGGCATGATCGCGCTGGAGGTGCTGGGATACATCGTGCTGGTGCGCTACCTGCCGATCATGTCGGGCAATTCCGAAACTGCTGCCGTGGCAGCCAATAAATAAACAGAATCACCGGGAGAATATATATGAGCAAAAGAATCACGATAGACCCGATCACGCGCATTGAAGGCCACCTGCGCATCGACTGCGAAGTAAACAACGGCAAGGTCTCAAAAGCTTGGGCATCCGGCCAGATGTGGCGCGGCGTCGAGCAGATCCTGCTCGGTCACGATGCACGCGACGCCTGGGCCATCACGCAGCGCATCTGCGGCGTGTGCACCACGGTACACGCGATCACCTCTGTGCGCGCGGTGGAGAACGCCTTGCAGATGGAAGTGCCGCTGAATGCACAGTACATCCGCAACCTCATCATCACGGCGCACGCCATCCACGACCACATCGTGCACTTCTACCACCTCTCGGCGCTGGACTGGGTGGATGTGACTTCCGCGCTGAAGGCCGACCCTGGCAAGACCGCTTCGCTCGCCGGCGGACTGTCGAGCTGGAGCGGCAACAGCAAGCAGGAATTCACCAAGGTGAAGGAACGCCTCGCGGGTTTCGTCGGCACCGGCCAGCTCGGCATCTTCACCAACGGCTACTGGGGCCACCCGGCGATGAAGCTGCCGCCCGAGGTGAACCTGCTCGCCACCACCCACTACCTGCAGGCACTGGAGATCCAGCGTTACGCCAACAAGATCGTGAGCATTCTCGGTTCCAAGTCGCCGCATATCCAGAATCTCGCTGTGGGCGGCGTCTCCAACCCGATCGCGACCGATTCCCAGTCGGTACTGACCATCGAACGCCTGCTGGCGGTCAAGGAGTGGATAGACAAACTGGCCGACTTCGTGAAGAACGTATACCTGGTGGACGTGGCCGCAGTCGGCGCGTTCTACGCAGACTGGACCGCTATCGGCGCGGGTGTGACGGATTACCTGTGCGTACCCGACCTGCCACTGGACACCAAGGGCACCAAGTTCGCTCTTCCCGGCGGCTACGTCAAGGGCGGCGACCTGAAAGGCATCAAGCCGATCACTTCGTTCAACGACAAATATTTCCGCGACGGTGTACAGGAGAGCGTCAAACACTCCTGGTACAAGGGAGGCAAGGGCGCGCTGCACCCATACAAGGGCGAGACCGTGCCCGACTACACCGACTTTCAGGACGACGGCAAATATTCCTGGGTCAAATCGCCAACCTTCTATGGCAACCCGGCGCAGGTCGGCCCGCTGTCGCGCGTGCTGGCGATGGCCGCGCAGAACCATGCCCCCACACTGAAGTACCTGACCGGTGTGCTGGATACCGCCGGCGCCCTTGCGCATACAAAAATCCCGCTGGCTGCGGTGCATTCCACCATCGGCCGCCATGCGGCGCGCGCCGTGTCCTGTGCGGTACAGGTGGACGAGCTTGCCAACCAGTGGAACCTGCTGATCGCCAACATCGGCAAAGGCGACACCGAAACCTTCAATAAACCTGTGTTCCCCAAGGGCGAGGTCAGCGGCGTCGGCTTCCATGAAGCGCCGCGCGGCGTGCTGTCGCACTGGGTGGTGCTCGACAACGGCAAGATCAAGAACTACCAGGCAGTGGTTCCCACCACCTGGAACGCCGCACCGCGCAACGAAGGCGACGTGCCCGGCCCCTACGAAGCATCGCTGATGAACACGCCGGTTGCCGACGAGGAGCGTCCGCTGGAAGTGTTGCGCACCGTGCACTCCTTCGACCCGTGCCTGGCGTGCGCCGTGCATGTGCTCGATGCCGAGGGCAAGCCGGTCGTCCAGGTGAAAGCACTGTGATGCGAGCCATCGTCCTTGGCGTCGGCAACATCCTGCTCTCCGACGAGGGCATCGGCGTGCGCGCCATCGAAAAGCTGCAACAGGATTACGACCTCCCTCCCGAGGTCGTGATCATCGACGGCGGCACCACCGGCATGGAGATGCTGGAAGACCTGTCGAACGCCGACCACATCATCATCATCGACGCCGTACGCGCAGGCAAAGCGCCCGCCTCCATCGTCAGGCTGGCGGGCGAACAAGTGCCGGTATTCTTCAAGACCAAGCTGTCGCCGCACCAGATAGGATTGTCGGACGTGCTTGCCACGCTGGAATTCATCGGCGAAGCCCCCGGCGGCGTGACCGTATTCGGCGTCGAGCCGGTGTCGCTGGAAACCGGCATGGCGCTCACACCGCAGGTGGAAGCGCGCCTGCCGATCTTGCTGGAGCTGGTGGCGACAGAATTGTGCGAACTGGGTGTGGCGGTGAAGAGCCGCGTACCTGAGGCGGCCTGACATGTGTTTGGCAATCCCTTCGCGCGTCGTGGCGCTGGCCGGCGAGATGGCCACGGTGGAATGTTTCGGCGAGCAGCGCAAAGTCAGCCTGATGCTGATGGAAAATCCGGTGAAGCTGGACGATTATGTGCTGGTGCAGGCGGGAGGTTTTGCGTACGAACGCGTAGCGCCGGCTGCGGCAATGGAGGCGCTAGATATCATCTGCTCCGTGATCCGACAGCCTGTCGCCATCTAGATTTGTTTGCTCCATTAATTCCGGCCCGCTGACCGGCTTCAGGCTTTTAACCACCGCGCCGCATCCAGCGCGAAGTAAGTCAATATCCCGTCTGCACCGGCACGTTTGAATGCGAGCAGTGCTTCCAGTACGCACGCTTCTTCGTTTAGCCAGCCGTTTTGCGCGGCTGCTTTGAGCATGGCGTATTCGCCGCTCACCTGGTAGACAAAGGTTGGCGCCTTGAACTCGTCTTTTACACGGCGCACGATGTCGAGGTAAGGCATGCCGGGTTTGACCATGACCATGTCGGCGCCCTCCTGCAGGTCGAGGCCGACTTCCCACAGCGCTTCATCCGAGTTTGCAGGATCCATCTGGTAGGTGTATTTGTTGCCCTTGCCCAGATTGCCGCTGGAGCCGACGGCATCCCGGAACGGGCCGTAAAAGCTGGAAGCATATTTGGCGGAATAGGCCATGATGCGGGTATATATATGCTTGCCAGAGTCCAGTGCTGCACGTACCGCTCCGATGCGTCCGTCCATCATGTCGGACGGTGCAACGATATCCGCCCCGGCGGCAGCATGGCATTGCGCCTGTTTTGCCAGGACTTCCACGGTTTCGTCGTTGAGCACATAGCCGCTATCGTCGATCAGGCCGTCCTGCCCATGTGTGGTGTAAGGATCCAGCGCAACGTCGGTCATTACGCCGAGCTCGGGAAAATTTTTCTTCAATTCGGCAACCACGCGCGGAACAAGGCCTTTCGGATTGAACGCTTCGCGCGCATCCAGGCTTTTCAACGGGGTGTCAATTACCGGGAAAATTGCCATGACCGGAACGCCGAGCTTCATGCATTGTTCTGCATCCTTGAGCAGCAAATCCAGCGTTTTGCGCTGTACGCCAGGCATGGATTGGACATCCTCGACTTTGTTGCTGCCCTCCAGCACGAAAACGGGATAGATAAAATCCGCAGGAGTAAGTGTGTGCTCTCGCATCAAATCCCGTGAAAAGGCGTCCCGCCGCATACGGCGCATTCTGGATTGAGGGTATTGTCCGAGTGTTTGCATGGTTATTCCTGAAATTTTGCAAAGTTGCCGGAACTATTTTCGCACAGTCCCGTCTGATTCTGCGAGCAACACAAGTTGCTTCCCGTTTCTCCTCCCTGAGCGGGCGTCTTAACCCCCTGTTAAGACATTATTGCCCCTGGACCTCCCCTTTGGTTCAGGGGCGTTTTTTTATGGCGCATATTCCGAGGTTCGCCGAAGAAATCCTCGCGAGGACAAATGTAAAAGCCGTATCGACCGATGACTGGTCGGACGTTCCTTGGCCGTGCCGTGCGTTACGCCTGAGTGCTTTTGCTGGCGCGCACGCACGAAGTTTTCGCGCTCATCTGTCCGCAGCGCGGCGGCACGATACGGGTCATCGCGTTTATTGACGAACCGGGGGCGATCAAGCAGATTCTTGCCCACTTAGGCGAGCCGACAACGCCCGCGATCATGGCCCCGGCCCGCGGTCCGCCGTTGTGGGAGGGGCAGAAGCGGGCGGTACCGACCCGTTGGTGCAAACAATGCCGACATTCGAATCCGATCAGCGAGTCTCGTGGTAGTGGAGAAGTCAAAGAACTCCGACGGGTTTGCACGTGCCTGATGTCTGCAAAGACGCCAGACAGCCGACGTTTTGCGGACATCATGCGAAAGAGGGAGGCCGATTTGGGGGACCCACAGCGTGAATCAGTCCAGAACCGATGATTGACGAGGGGCTACATCGGCAAAATACTTAGCACATGGTGGTTGAATTTCCTATCCTTATCCTTCCAGTCGCAGCTGATGTGCCTGCGGGTTTAAAGGGTTCAGGGTCGGAACACGCAATTTGCTGATATTCGCAAATATTGTGTTCTAACCCTGACCGTTCTAACTCCCTAATAATGTGTTAACTATGTTGCCCTTTAAACGGCCTATCAGATTTCGGCATGATGTTACTTCGTCGGTTTCTCATAGTATTTGAGCAAGCCATCACGTGATATACGCTTGTTCAGTTGCATGCTCTCGCTCATCAAGTCTTTTACGTTCTTCAGGAAGGCTGCATCGGCCGGGGCGCGTTTTTGGGTCTGGTCGTTTAGCAACTCAAGGTGCTTAGCGGCTTCCGGATCGCCTGACAGGCCGAGACCGATGATTGCATACTTGCTGAGGTCGCGTCGTTTGGCCTCATCGGTCTTTGAGGTACCCTTGATATTTCGCTTCTTCCAGGACTCAGGGGTTGAGCTTTCCTTAAGGAACGATAAGGCCTTTTTGCTCTTGTTGCGATTGACAAGGTAACCGAGCGCCACTATTGCCCCGACGCGCCCTTTGTATGCAGGCCGGGATTCCTTCGCCGCGACGGGCTTGTTGATAAAGGCAATCAGCGGCTCGACCGCTCGCGGATCCCCGATCATGCCAAGTGTCAATGCAATATTTTCATGATACCGCACCTGGCGGGGGTCTTTGAGCATGTCCAGAAGGATTGACGCGTCTTTTTCGGCATACGTTGCGGCCTTGTCGAGTGGTAATCCGTCGAAGTAGATGTTGCTGACGAATTCCTTAACCGGCACTTTACCGATCGGCCCCGATTCGGCGGTGCTTGTTGCTGCCGTCGACGCAGCCGAACTCCTGTACGAATTACACTCGGTCTGATTTATTCGCGTCCTGTTCGAACCGATAGAGTAATACATCACATTATTAGTCGAGGTGTCTCGATGGGGAAGGCCTGTATTGTGCCCATACTCATGCGCCCAAAGAATTCCCTCCTGACTGGCAGTAAACCTCTCGGTAATGAAAGAACTGCCAGGGGTCTGGCCGCAACCAATGTATGACGTATTAAACTGGTTGGCACAATAGTTTACGTCATCGACGACTTTGACGTTCCCCGCCAGGCCGAATATCGCCGAAAGTTCTGCGCTCGTGTCGATGCTGCCATCACCGGTGGTGAAGACCGCGATATTCCCGGACCTGTTCAACGCAACTGCACATGCGACATCGCCAGTGCCATTATTGGTCTGTAATACATTACTGGAACTGGAAAATATTCCATCGACATCGGCATTACTCAGCGTCGTGGCCGTATACCGGCTGACGGTCAACGAACGTGTCGCTATGTCGCAGGAAGGACAAGGCCACCATCTGTGGTACATATGATCACCGCCGCCACGGGCGAAGCAGTCGATGCGATTAGGTCCCCAGGAGACACACTCGGGCTGTTCCTTGATGACGCCGCCCAGATTTTCCCAGCCGCCCCATTGAGAGCCGTTCCACCATCTGTGGTACATATGATCACCGCCGCCACGGGCGAAGCAGTCGATGCGATTAGGCCCCCAGGAGACACACTCGGGCTGTTCCTTGATGACGCCGCCCAGATTTTCCCAGCCGCCCCAAGCGGCATACAGCGTGCCAGGAAACATCAATACTGAAATAGGTAAAAGCACGAACAAATAAAGACGAAATTTTTGTGGTATGAGTGAAGTTATCATTATTATCTCCTTATAATCGTAATGCATTCTGAGGCACCTAAGTGAATAGAGAGGGGTGGCGCCGCTTGGTTGGACAGAATTTTCCATTTCTAAAGTGGAAGCCTTGCGGTTAATCCTTACACTACGTTTTGCACAGCAGGTAGGTTGTCAAAATAGAGACAGACACTTTTTGCATCTATCTTTCTGAATATTTTTCACTTATGAATACCTGCGTCTCTTTATTACATTATCGATAAGGAGGCACAAGCCAAGCACATTGAATCACACCGCCAAATTTCAGCATATATGCCGAAATATCTATATACGGCCTATATATCGGAATGTTCGCTTCTAGCCGATCTCAGAGGTGGTGCCGCTTGGTTGGACAGAATTTTCCATTTCTTAAGTGGAAGCCTTGCGGTTAATCCTTACGCTGCGTTTTGCATAGCAGACAGGTTGTCAAACGTAGAACTTATCCGGCGTTTTGTCGTCAAGCGCCGAGTGCGACCTGAACTGGTTGTATTGCGCAAAATATCGTTGCAAGTTAGCTTTGGCATCGCTTACGCAGTCGTAGGCGTGCAGATAGGCCTTCTCGTATTTGACGCTTTTCCACAGTCGCTTGACGAACACGTTGTCGCGCCAGTAGCCTTTTCCGTCCATGCTGATCTGGATGCCGTGATCTTTCAGCAGTCCAGTGAATTCCAGACTGGTGAATTGGCAGCCCTGGTTGGTGTTGAAGACTTCCGGTTTGCCGTAACGGTTGATCGCTTCCTGCACCGCTTCGATGCAGAAGTCGGTGGTCAACGTGTTGGATAGCCGCCAAGACGTGGTTCGACCGGGGTATCTCCAGATTGAGCAGCAAATACGGATAGACCTTGTGCGCCGAATGACGGCGGCGGGTGTTCGGCTTGCGATACAGCGCGTGGATGTCCATGCGTTGCA
This sequence comes from Sideroxydans sp., assembly GCA_050303535.1. GTDB lineage: Bacteria > Pseudomonadota > Gammaproteobacteria > Burkholderiales > Gallionellaceae > Sideroxyarcus. The sequence continues at coordinate 10,558 of JBNLBY010000041.1, forward strand.
TCAAGGTCGAAACACGCTTCTTGCCGACCCGCCGGCCTTCCCGCTTGAGTATCCGGCTCAACATACGTGCGCCCGCATAAGGCATCTCCAGATGCAGTTCGTCGATCCTCTGCATCAGCGCCAGATCTTCAGGAGAAATTGGCTGCGGCTGGTCGAAGGCCGTCGAGCGCGACAGTTCGAGTATCTTGCATTGCTGCTTCACCGGAGGTTCATGGGTTCGGTCTATTATTTCTTTGCGCTCAGCAATCCCGCCTTTGTGAGCGCGCTTTTTAAAAAATCATTCTTCAGCGTAAGCTGCCCGATCTTGGCGTGGAGTACCTTGAGGTCAGGTTCCGTGGCGTTCGCATTTGACGGCCCGCCAAATATGTCGGCAGCCGATTCCTGCAACTGCTGCTTCCAATCCAAAATCTGGTTGGGTGAACATCGAGTTGTTTATCCAATTCCGCCAGCGTCTTGTCGCCCCGAATCGCGGCAATTGCCAGCTTGGCCTTGAATCCCGGTGCGTGATTCCTTCTCGTCCTTCTTATGCGCTTGCTCCTCTGTTTACCGCAACATTAACGGCATTGGTTGAGCAAGGCTATCACTTAACAGACTGTCCGAATTTGCGGAGCCACCTCTCTTTCCACTAATGTGAGGTCGATCCACATACATAAGTTTCATTCTGATGACCAAGCACCGTCACGATTGAACCAGCTGCCGATGACCGTTTCGGCCTCATCCATACCTTGCTTCCTCAGGCTGGAAAACAGCTGGGCCGTGCAATGTGGGAAGTGTTCCGCCAGGAATTCCTTTACCGCGCGCAGGGTTTGTGTGGATTGCTGGCGGCTCAGCTTGTCCGATTTGGTAAGCAAAATATGGATGGGTTTCCCGGTAGGCGCAAACCAGTCCAGCATGCCCTGGTCGCGTTCAGTCATCGGATGCCTGGCGTCCATGATGACGACCAGACCGCAAAGTTCTTCTCGCGTTTGCAGATACTGGCTCAATAAATGTTCCCAGTGCGCCTGTACATCCGGCGGTACCTTGGCATAGCCGTAACCGGGCAAATCCACCAGAAATCTGTTTTCACCCAACGTAAAATAATTCAAATGCTGCGTGCGGCCCGGCGTCTTGCTGGTATAAGCCAGGCGCGTATGGTTTGCCAGTGTATTGATCGCACTCGACTTGCCTGCGTTGGAACGTCCGACGAAAGCGACTTCCCTGCCGCCATGCTGAGGCAGGTCTTTCATATGATTGACGGTGGTGTAGAACGTGGCTTGAGAGAAAAGTCCCATTATTTCCAGTTCGAAAAGATTTTATCTGCTGCCGCCACTGTTGCTGCAATATCTGTGTCAGTATGGGCTGAAGAGACGAAGCCCGCCTCGAATGCCGATGGAGCGAAATACACGCCTGCTTCCAGCATGGCATGGAAGAAACGATTGAATGCATCCTTGTCGCAGGCCATTACCTCGGCGTAGCTGGTCGGCACAGTCTTGCTGAAATACAAGCCGAACATGCCGCCAATGGATTGCGCGCAGAATGCGATACCGTGTTTCTGTGCGCTTGCAGAGAGGCCTTCAGTGAGTTGTGTTGCGAGTTGCGCCAGGCGATCGTAGAAACCGGGCGCCTGTACCAGTTGCAGTGTCGTCAGGCCTGCCGCTACTGCAAGCGGATTGCCGGACAATGTCCCGGCCTGATATACCGCACCCAGTGGAGCGAGACATTTCATGATGTCGCGCCGGCCGCCAAATGCCGCGGCGGGAAGTCCGCCGCCCATTACTTTGCCCAGCGTGATCAAATCCGGCTCGATACCGTAGTAGCCATGCGCGCCCTGCAAACTGACACGGAAACCGGTCATTACTTCGTCGAGAATCAATACTGTGCCATGTTCAGTGCACAGGTTACGCAACGCATCGAGGAATTCGCGCCTGGGTTTGATCAGGTTCATGTTTCCCGCGACGGGTTCCACGATTACTGCGGCGATTTCTTTACCTGTTTCTGCAAATGTTTTTTCCAGTCCGGCAACGTCGTTGTAGTCCAGCACCGTGGTGAGTTCGGCGATCTCGGCGGGGACACCGGAAGAACTGGGTTGGCCGAACGTCAGGGCGCCGGAACCCGCCTTGACCAGCAAACCATCGGAATGACCGTGGTAACAACCCTCAAATTTGATAATGCGCGACCGTCCGGTAAAACCACGCGCCAGGCGGATCGCTGTCATGGTGGCTTCTGTGCCGGAGCTGACCAGGCGCACCATTTCCATGCTGGGTAAAAGCTTGCACAACAGTTCGGCTATTTGCAATTCACTGGCTGTCGGTGCGCCGAAGCCCAGACCTTGCGCCGCAGTGTCCTGTACCGCTTTCACCACTTTGGGGTGGCAGTGGCCGGCGATCATCGGTCCCCAAGAGCCGACATAATCCGTATATTTCTTGCCATCCGCATCCCAGACATGGGCGCCCTGGCCGCGCTGGAAGAACAATGGTGTGCCGCCAACCGAGCGGAACGCACGTACCGGAGAATTTACACCGCCGGGGATGAGTTGTTGGGATTGTTCGAAAAGCTTCTGGTTATTAGATGTCATTCCTTAGCCCTGCCAAATTAGAGTTGAAAATTCACGTGCGGCAAATTCAATGTCCGGCGCATCAAACAAAGCGGAAATAACAGCCAGGGCATCCGCCCCTGCTTCCACCAGTACCTTGCCGTTCGATTGTGTAATGCCGCCGATGGCGACAACAGGTACATTGAGTTCTTCGCGTGCTTTTTGCAGCAAAGCAGTTTCCGCTTTTACCGCACCGGGTTTGACACTTGAAGAGAAAAATGCCCCGAAAGCCACATAATCCGCGCCTTGCCTTACAGCTTCATGCGCCAGCGACAGACGATTATAGCAAGACACGCCGATGAGCTTTGTGTTGCCCAGCAACTGGCGTGCCGCAGCTGCGCTTCCGTCCTTGCTGCCCAGATGCACGCCATCCGCATCCACTTGTACTGCCAATTGCGCGTCATCATTCACGATGAAGCCGGTATCGAATTCGCACGTCAGCTTGCGCAAGGCCCTGGCCTGGGCCAGTTTCAGGGCCGCGTCGGCAGTCTTGTTACGGTACTGCAGTATCCGCACGCCGCCTTGCAAGGCCAGCCGTACATTTCGCAATAACTCGTTTGTATCTGCAAGATCTGGCGTGATGGCATAAAGGCCGTGAATGGTGCGCTGAGAACCCAAATTGATCTCCGAACCTCTACCCTCACCTCAATCACACCCGCAAGGGGTACGCCGGTGGGCACCCCGCTGCTTCGCAGCGGCCCTTCCGCAGTCTCTCGCTTGCGGGAGAGGAAGCAAACGAGAAAGGCAATCTTTAATCCCTGCCATTAATGCCGGGTTTCGCTTTCATCTTCCGGATATTCGTCTTCATCGCGCGCCCAAAACAGGCGGTCGGGGATGTGCTGTCCCATACCGGGGCGGAAACCGTATTTCAATGCTTCCCATGAATATTCCTGTGCTTCATGCACAGCATTTTCCATGGATAAACCGTTTGCCAGCAAAGCGGCAATGGCTGCCGCTAAAGTGCAGCCGGAACCGTGGTAAATCCCGGGCAGGCGCGGCCAACTGTCGCTGCGTACCAGACCGCGCTCGCCATACAGATTGTTCACGACTTTCGGCGTCTGCTCATGGGTGCCGGTGATCAGCACATATTCGCAACCCAGTTGCAGGATGCGCCTCGCGCATTCCGGCAATTCCGGATCGTCCTGCTCGTTGTCTTCGTCCTGGATCAGGCGCCGTGCTTCCAGACTGTTGGGTGTCAGGATGGTGGTTTGCGGCAACAACAATTCGCGCAAGGCATCCACCATGTCATCGTTTGCCAGTTCATCGCCGCGTCCGGAAGCCAACAATGGATCGAACACCAGTGGTATGTCAGGATAATCCGAGATTATTTCGGCAATGACGGAAATATTTTCCAGACTGCCCAGCAGGCCGATCTTGAACGCGGAGACCGGCATGTCTTCCAGCACTGCACGCGCCTGATCGGCCACCCATTCGGTGTCCATCGGCAATACATCATCGACACCGCTGGTATCTTGCACAGTGATGGCAGTAACGACGGACAGCGGATGGCAACCCATGCTGGCAATGGTCAGGATGTCGGCTTGCATGCCGGCTCCACAACTGGGATCGGTTGCAGCAAACGTGAGGACGATGGGTGGAATGTCGGACATGATGTAAAAGCGCGGGGTTTGATCTGGTGAGATGCGATTCTAACCGAAACCAGGGATGGGGGGTGCCGTGCCCGTCATCCTGTTTTCCCCTTCGCCAGACTTTTATTGCAAGCAGCAGATCGCTAATGTCCGGTGCGTTCGCTCAGCAGTTCGGTAATACGGGCGAATTCTGCTACACCCAGATTTTCGGCACGCAATTGCGGGTCGATACCGAGTTGTTCGAAATCGCTTTCCGTCACTAGGCCTTTGAGCGTATTGCGCAGGGTTTTGCGCCGTTGTCCGAATGCGGCTGAAACCACTTTTTCAAACAATGCCTTATCCTTTACCGTGATCTGGTCGGCAGGTATCGGGATCATGCGCACGATAGCTGAATCGACCTTGGGCGCGGGGCGGAATGATTGCGGCGGTACATCCAGGAGTTTTTCCATATAGAACCGGTATTGCAGCATCACTGACAGGCGGCCGTATGCCGGTGTGGAAGGCGCTGCCACCATGCGTTCGACCACTTCATTCTGCAGCATGAAATGCATGTCTGCGATGCGGTCTGCATAATCGGAAAAATGGAACAATAACGGTGACGAAATGTTGTAAGGCAGGTTACCGACAATGCGCAACGGAGTGGGCAGTACGGCAATATCGAATTTCAGTGCATCGCCTTCGTGGATGATGATTTTGTGATCTTGGTCTTGTTTTTCTGGGGGGTAATCCGTCTTCAAGCGCGCAATGATGTCGCGGTCGATCTCGACCACATGCAACGTCTTCAGCGTATTGAGTAGCGGGCGTGTTAATGCACCCAGGCCGGGGCCGATTTCCACCATGGTGTCGTCAGCCTCGGGCCGGATGGCACGCACGATGTCGGCGATGATGTTCTGGTCGACTAGGAAGTTCTGGCCAAATCGTTTTTTTGTTTTGTGATTCATTTCAAACCATCAGTCCACGAAATACACGAAAAGCACGAACAAAACCTGGATTCTACAAACCACCTGAAGGGTGTCACGCCATACCAGGATAGACGTCTCATTTCGTGTCTTTCGTGATTTTCGTGGACTGCGGTTTCCCAGATTCATGTCGGGCCATTTCCGTTGCGGCCTTGATCGCTTCCAGCATGCTGCCAACATCAGCCTTGCCTGTCCCGGCCAGTTCCAGTGCAGTGCCGTGATCGACAGAAGTGCGGATGATGGGCATGCCCAGCGTGATGTTGACACCCTCGCCGAAGCTGGCGTGCTTGAGCACGGGCAGACCCTGATCGTGATACATCGCGAGCACCGCATCACATTCCTTCAGGCGGTGCGCAGCGAACAGTGTATCTGCAGGAAGTGGCGGGCTGACGTTGAAACCCTCTGCGCGTAGTTTATCCAGTACCGGAATCATTACCTCGATCTCTTCGCGTCCGAGGTGGCCACCTTCACCCGCATGCGGATTCAAGCCAGCGACGAAAACGCGCGGTTTCGGAATGCCGAAACGGCGTTGCAGGTCGCGCTGCAAAATGCGCAGGATGGCTTCCAGCAAGGGTTGCGTGATGGCATCGGCCACTTCACGCAGCGGCAAATGCGTGGTCGCCAGCGCGACACGCATGTTTCCGCCTGCCAGCATCATCACCACCAGCGGCGTGTCGGTCTGCTCGGCAAGGAATTCGGTATGGCCTGTGAAAGGAATCCCGGCATCGTTAATGGCTCCTTTGTGAACCGGAGCAGTGACCATGCCGGAGAACTCGCCGGACAGACAACCTTGCACTGCACGGCGCAAGGTCTCCAGCACATAGGGGCTGTTTGCGGGATCGAGTTTTCCTGCTTGCGCGGGATGCAACAGGGGAATATGCAACACACTCAACTTGCCAGGTGTTTGCGGCTTGTCTGTTGCGTAATCATGCAGTTGAACTTCGACGCCTAGTTGTGCAGCACGTTGCAGTAATAGCATCTTGTCGGCGATCACCACCAGCGGTTGCTCATGCCTGGCCAGTTGCAGACAGAGATCGGGGCCGATTCCGGCTGGCTCGCCCGCAGTGATGGCGAGTAATTGCTGCATTATTCCGTGTCGTTGTGGTACTCGATAAATGCGCGGTCACGCAGTTGGCGTAACCAGTCCTGAAACTCTTCATCTGATCTGACGGCGCGAATTGCCATGCGTGCACGCTGGCGCTTTTGCTCCTCTGTCACGTCGGTTTTGCGCCGTGCCAGCACCTGTATCAGATGCCAGCCGAAACCGGATTGCACCAGACCGCTTACTTGACCGATCTTTAAAGCGTTCATCGGTTTTTCGAATTCAGGCACGGTCTCACCGGGCGACAGCCATCCCAGATCCCCGCCTTGCGAGGCACTGCCATCTTCGGAATGCAGGCGCGCTTCCTCGGCAAAACTGGCGCCATTGTCGATACGCTGCTTGATTTCCTTCAAACGGCTTTTCGCTTCGTCTTCGGAAACCAGTTCGCTGGTCTTGATAAGAATGTGGCGTGCATGCGTCTGGGTGATGACAACAGGCGTATCTTTACTGCGCCGGTCCAGAAGCTTGACGATATGAAAGCCATTCGGACTGCGCAGTACTTCGCTGACTTCACCCGGCTTCATTTTTTGCAGTGCTTCGGCAAAAAGAGGCGGCAAGCGATTAACTGGACGCCAACCGAGTTCACCGCCCTTAAGTGCGTCCTGGGCGTCGGAGTAACCTGCAGCGACCTGGGAGAACGGCGCACCTCCGCGTAATTTTGTCAAAGCCTGCTCGGCACGGTTGCGGTAGGTCTGAATTTTGTCAGCACTGGCTTGTTCCGGCACGACCACCAGAATGTGGGACAAAAGCAATTCTTCGCCTTTTCCCTCCTGATTTGCCTGATTGCTCAGAAAATTATCAATTTCATTTTCACTGATAACCAGCTTGCTATCGACCTCGCGTTCGCGCAGCCGTGCTGCGATCATTTCGTTGCGAATTTCTTCGCGGAAGTCATCAAAGACAATCCCTTCTTTTTTCAATTTGGCACGAAATGCTGCAACCGAAGCAAACTTGTTTTGCTGTGCGATGCGCAGTATGGTTTTGTCCAGCATTGCATCGTCAACATGCAATCCGGTTTCCCGCGCAAATTGGGCCAGCAGCATCTCGGTGATCATGCGCTCCAGTACCTGTCTTTCCAGTATGGCCCGATCCGGCAGTTGGGTCTTTTGTCTTTGCAACATTTTGGTAATGCTGGCAGTTCGATCTTCAAGCTCCCGATGTGTGATGACATCATCATTCACCACGACTTCAACGTGGTCGAGGGTCGTGCCCTGATCTTGTGCTCCCGAGGCAGGAACAGCAATACCAAACATGATCAGACAGAACACTAATAAATTTTTCAACATAAATATTCTTTCCATTTTCGGCCAATTATCGCTGGTGCCGGGCGGACTACTCGGCAGGCAGGCTGTTCATTTTTGTGTAGCCGGGTACACTGTTACGCAAAATATCCATTGCATCGGAGCCGACATGAACCAAATCGTTCAACTCCAGTTGCAGAAAAATGGGAGTGGATCGTTCCTGAGTGGCGGTTACGAAGCTTTGCGCCCCAAACCGTACTGTCCAGCATGCCTGATTGTACTCCAGCCCCAGCAGCGTCTCCACAACACGCTGATCCTGAAATGAATAGCTCAGGCGGGATACACCGAGCCAGCGGCTGAACAACGGCCATTGAGTGGAGATTTCACCCTGGCGCAAAATATTATGCGTAAAGCGATAGTTGAGATTGAGCAGCTTGCCAGGTTCAGGGTTGTAGCGTGCCATGACGCTATATGACTCGGTTTGCGACTGGTTCGGGTTGTACTGGAACAGGCTGTCAAGCGACCAGGACTTTGAAACCTGGCCACCCAGGCTGAGCAAAATATCGGAACGGCTGTTATTGTCCGCCGGCGTGACCAGATTGACGCGAGGGGGTTCAAAACTGAATCGCTCTCCCAGCATGACGCGCAAACGTTCCGTACCGCTTTCATTGTCGATAAAGCGCGAAGTTATTGCCAATGTCGCCATATTGGCGTCGCCCACGCGGTCACTGCCGAAAAAGCGGTTTTCGGTAAATATCTGGCTAAAGCTGAACGGCGCCTGTGCCGAATCGAAATTGGGCAGCATGTCCTGGTCTTTGTAGGGTATGTACACGTAGAAAAGACGCGGTTCCAGCGTTTGCACATAGTTATTTCCCAGTATCGAATCGTCGCGCTCGAATACCATGCCGCTGTCCAGGCTGAAGATGGGCAGTGTGCGTGTTGCGTCAGGCAGCTTCTGGGTGTTGTTCAGTCCCATCAGATACCTGGTGTAATGGACACCCAGCCTGGGTGTCATGAAATAACCGAGATCGTTCAGTAGCGGATAGCTTACCGATGGATATACTACCGCGCGTTGTCCGTTGACATTTGTGTCGTGGCGAAAATCCGTATATTCACTGGCAAGGACGATGTTGGCATCCGCCAGGGTTTGTTGCGCATTCAGATTGATTTGCGGTTGACGGCGATAGGGGATAGCAACAGGCGCAAGAGGATCCTGCAAGGTCTGATAGCGTTGTATTCGCGCTGAAGCCGACCACGAGTTTGCATCATAAGACAACACGCCTTCACGTAACAGATTGGTCTGCGATGTTCCGGCTACCGAAGTGGCCAGATCACGGAAATAGGCATCATCCGACACACGATTGAGGTTCAGGGAAAGACCGAACCCCCCACCCAGATTCTGTCCATGTATCAATGCCATATGCATGCGATCCAGGCCGCTTACACTGTCATTCGACAGCGTGTCATATTGTAATTCGCCCGAGTAGTTTGGCATCAGATACCGGAATTCGTTGTTGAATTGCGTACCGCGTTTGGATATCACTCGCGGTGAAAAGGTCGCATCGAAGTTACTCGCGATGTTCCAGTAATACGGTATCGTTAATTCATACCCCCCTCTGTTGGTAAATCCATAACTGGGTGCCATAAAACCGGAACGTCGCCTGTTGCTCAGAGGGAAATCCATCCAGGGGGTATAGAGTATCGGCACGCCCTTGAATTCAACCAATGCGTTCCACGCATCGCCGACCTGCGTTGAACGGTCTATTTCCAGTTCGCTTGCCCGCAACAGCCAGTCGTCATTTCCTGCCGGACATGTCGTATAGACTGCATCATCGAATATGTAATTTTGCTTGCTGGCGATATGCAACATACTTGCCGATCCGCGCGCATGGTTTTCCTCGAATACGAATTTCGGCTGAAATATTTCGCCAATGTCGGTATCAAGATTCAGCTTTAACACAGGCCCAGTGATGATCACGCCGTTTTGCTCGAGTTGTACTGTGCCTTCTGCCAGCACATCCTTGCTCGCCTGGCCGTAGATCAGATGATCGGTTTTGACCACCCGCCCGCTTTGGCGCAATTCCACATCGCCGGAAGCCTCCAGCTGGTCATCTTTTCTGGCCTCAACATGACGCGCATTGATGAAGGCGGCGGCGCTTTCGGAAGGCACGGGAAGTCGCTTGAATGAACGATCAAGTTTCAACGGCAGTGCCGCATCGGCGGCATAACCGAATAGTGGAAACAGCCCAAGCAAAAGAAATGCAAAAGAGGAAAAACGAAAGTGCATGGTGCGAGGCATATATATTAAGGTGCTAAAATCGCACAAAACCATCATTAAGGCAATCAAATGCAGCGTCAAAAGCAGCTTACCGACTGGCTTTCCAGCCTGTATCCGGACAAAACCTTCACGCTTGCACCTGCCTCGGCAGATGCGAGCTTTCGCCGCTATTTTCGCGCCACATTCTCCGACGGAATGACAAGGGTAGCGATGGATGCACCGCCGCAGCACGAGGATTGCAGAGCCTTTCTGCATGCAGGCAAATTGTTTGAAGAAGCAGGTGTTCATGTGCCGCATGTCTATGCACAGGATTTGACGCAAGGCTTCCTGCTGTTGTCCGATCTCGGCGATACGACATATCTGCAAGCGCTGACTGCAGACAACGCAAAACAGCTGTATGGTGCAGCAACCGAGGCATTGATCAATATCCAGCTTGCCTCGAAGAAAGGCGAATTGCCGCTTTATGATGAAGCACGGCTGAGACGTGAGTTAACCCTGTTCCCGGAGTGGTATATCGCCAGGCATCTGGGCGTGACACTCAACGAAAAGCAAAGTGCCAAACTGGAAGAATGCTTCCAGCGCATCCTTGCCAACAACCTCGCCCAGCCTTGCGTATATGTGCATCGTGATTACCATTCTCGTAACCTGATGCATCTATCTGAAAAAAATCCCGGCATCCTGGATTTTCAGGATGCCGTGTACGGCCCTGTCACTTATGACCTCGCTTCCCTGTTCAAGGACGCTTACATCAAGTGGGAAGAGGAAGAAATCATGGACTGGCTTATTCGCTACTGGGAAAAAGCACGTAAAGCCGGACTGCCGGTGCGCGAAGATTTCGGGGAGTTCTACCGCGATTACGAAATGATGGGCGTGCAGCGCCATATCAAGGTGCTGGGCATTTTTGCGCGCCTGTACCATCGCGACGGCAAGGATGGCTACCTGAAGGACATGCCGCTGGTAATGCATTACCTGCGCCAGGCCTGTGAGCGCTACATCGATCTCAAACCCTTGCTCAACATCCTCATTGAGCTGGAACAGCACATGCAACAGGCGGGGACTGCAGCTTGAAGGCGAGAAAGCAATCGTGAGGCGGGGTAAGCAGGCAATCCGCGAAGCGGATACTCTCAGAGGTAATTGTTTATGCTGGCAATGATTCTTGCAGCCGGGCGTGGCGAGCGCATGCGTCCATTTACTGATCGCATCCCCAAGCCGTTGTTACAGGCGGGCGGTAAGTCGCTCATCGTATGGAATATTGAGCGCCTGATGCGAGCCGGCATCACCGAACTCGTTATCAACCACGCCCATCTTGGTGTACAAATCGAGCAAACACTGGGTGATGGCAGGCAGTTCGGGGTGACGATTCGTTATTCGGATGAAGGTACGGCACTGGAATCGGCCGGCGGCATTGCGTTTGCTTTGCCCTTGCTGGGTGACGAGCCCTTCGCGGTGGTCAATGGCGACATTTACTGCGATTATGATTTTTCGCGCCTGCCAGAACTTGCTGCACAGATGCAAAGCAATCAGGACAACGCGCATCTGGTGCTGGTGGATAATCCGGAACACCATCCTAACGGTGATTTTTGCCTGGAGGGGAAACGTGTCACACCGAATCCCTCAAGTCCCGATCCCCAATCCCCGATCCTTACTTTCAGCGGCATCGGCCTTTATCAGCCATCGCTGTTTGCCCGCATCGCGCGCGGCAGCAAAGCGCAACTTGCCCCGTTGTTGCGCGAGCAGATCGCATTGGGAAAAGTCAGTGGCGAGCATCATAAAGGAACATGGGTTGATGTCGGCACGCCGCAGCGGCTGGATGAACTCGACAAGCGGCTGAGCGCGTTGCAGAATGCCTGATATGTCCGATTTCGCTCCCTTCGCAGAACGCCGTAAACACCTGCAAAAAAAGATGCAACGCGGTATCGCCATTATTCCGACCGCGCCGGAAGTAATGCGCAATGCAGATGCGCACTACGACTATCGTTACGACAGCTATTTTTATTACTTCACCGGGTTTACAGAACCGGAAGCAGTGCTGGTACTGATCGCAGGGGATAAAATGCAAAGCATCCTGTTTTGCCGCGAAAAAAATGCCGAACGTGAGGTATGGGATGGTTTTCGTTTTGGCCCTGATGCGGCGCGCGAAAAATTCGGCTTCGATGCCACTTACCCAATTGCCCAACTGGACGAAAAACTTGTAGAACTGATGGGTAACCAACCCCTGCTGTTTTATCCCCTGGGCGCGGATGCGGCATGGGATGCACGCATATTAAGGTTACGCAAAGCGGTAAAGGAAAAAGTACGTAACGGCATACGTGCTCCCGGCGAAATCCGCGATTTGTGCGATCCGGCAAGTGAAATGCGCTTGATCAAGGATGCAGTTGAACAGGACATCATGCGCCGTGCGGCAACAATTTCCAGCGCAGCACATCTGCGCGCAATGCGCTTCGTCCGCCCCGGTCAATTCGACCGGATATCCCAATGATTCGAATACCTTGGCATACCGCTCATGGGTGCTCTTAAGGGGTGCCCAGGTCTTATGCTCCGCCGACGTGAGTCGTTTCTTTTCGGCCCGCCCCTTATCCAGCTGAGCAACT
>JBNLBY010000042.1:0-22730 GCA_050303535.1 Sideroxydans sp.
GACTCTCACGAAATCCCGGGAAGAAGAACTTTTGCTGCCATGATGCGGGACGACCAGGATTGTGGAGGGGAGCGTTTTCGAATGCAGCCTCAGCAATCGCGATTCGGAATCTTTTTCAATATCGCCGGCCAGCAATATGCTGTGTTGCCCGGTGCTGACGCGCAATACGCAACTGCGGTCGTTGTCATGTTTTTTCAGGTCGTTGCCATCCGTTTTTGCAGGATGCAGTATTTCGAAGCGCACGCCATCCCATTCCCATGTCTGTCCGTCGCTGCATGCTTCGTTGTGGGCAGCAAGCCGCAGTATCGGGTTTGTGTCGGACAGGGAGGAGAGCACATTCAACACCGGTATTCCACGCAGCACGGACTCTGTTCCTCCAATGTGATCGATGTCGCCATGCGACAGGACAAGGGTATCCAGTTGTGAGATCCCTGTGCCATGCAGGGCGGGCAGCAGGATGCGATTGCCGCTGTCGGCTTCTCCCGAAAAATCCGGGCCGGTGTCGTAGAGCAGGGCATGGTTGCGCGTCTGTACTGAAACCGCCATTCCCTGTCCAACATCGAATACCAGCAAACGTGCGCTGCCAGCAGCCGGTCGGGTGGGGGCGACGAGGAACAGCGGCAACATCATGATGACGCCCAGCCAGCGCAACGGAAATCCGCGCGGGGCCAGCAGGCACAATGCTCCACAGACGCCGACAGGAATCGTCCAGGCAGGTGGCGCATGTTGCGCCCATACCACATAGGGCAGTTGATCCAGCAACTGCAGCAGGAACATGCATAAACGCATCGCTTCGTGCGAGATGAAAAGCATCCATTCGAATGGCGGCAATGTGCCAAGCAGGGTGAGCGGAACCACGACGAAACTGACCAGCGGGATAGCGAAGGCATTGGCGATGGGCGCAACCAGTGAGAGTTGCTGGAACAGCGCCAGCAAGGGCGGAATCAGACCGATCATCATCGCCCATTGCACTTTGCCGTATTCCCGCAACCAGTGATGTTTGTGCAGGCGGTTTGCCGTGACATAGAAGATCAGCGCGACGGCGCCGAACGACAGCCAGAAACCCGGCGACAGCACCGCCCAGGGATCGGCGATTTGCACCACGATGAGTGCGGCTGCCAGCAGTTGCGATGGCGAAACGTTGCGCGAGAGCATCAGCATGGCGGTCATGGTGGCGACCATGTAAAGCGTACGCTGGGCAGGCACTTCGAAGCCGGACAGCAGTGCGTAAAAAAGCGCAGCGAACAGTCCTGCCAGTGCAGCGGCCTTGCGCGCGGGGAACCAGAGGGTAAGACGTATGCTGCGCCGCCACAGCCAATAGACCAGGGCGAAAACGAAACCGGCAAGCATGGTGACATGCAAACCCGAGATGCTCATCAGATGGATGACGCCGGTGCGCCTGAATACTTGCCATTCGGTTTGAGAGATAGCAGACTGATCGCCAATAGCCAGTGCAGTCAGGATGCCGGCATAGGGAGCATCTCCCAGCGTTTCCCGGAATCGCGTACTGATTTTTTCGCGCAGGCGCTGCATCAGATAGGCCGGGCTGGAAACCTGTTCAGACAACATCCGGTTAGCGCCTTTGGTGTATACATAGCCGGTGGCGCGGATATCGCGTTCCAGTGCCCATGCTTCGAAATCGAAGTTGTAGGGGTTGCTGCTGCCGTGCGGCTGTTTCAGGCGCACGGTAAATTGCCAGCGTTCACCTGCATGCGGTTGCAGTGGTTTGCTGTATTTATTGTTATAGGTGGCGAGCAGGATACGATGCGGGACATGAACTCCTTCGGACTGCACACTTTCCACATCGAAAACGAAACGCCAGCCGCGCTCGTGCAAACGCGGCATTTCCGCTACGATGCCGGTGACAACGATATTCTTTTTCTGCCATTCGTCCGGAAGTTTGTCGGAGAGGCGATTTTGGGCAACCCATGCCGCATAGCAATAACCCAGCAATGCCGCGCACAGGATCAGTACCAGGCTGCGCATGTAAATCAGGCTTTTTCTGCCGGGACGCGGCAGCAGCAATATGAATGCGGCAACCGGCCAATAGACAGGGAGCGCGGGCAATACGGCCTGCTGTTGCAGATACCCTATGCCGAGCGCAAAAAAGACTGAGAATGAAACCATAGTGTGTTGCGTACCGTATTAAATATAGAATCCAGCCATGCGCAGATTTTTCCGTGATCAATTGCCGAATCGTGACGCCATTTTGCGCCAGCGCTGGTTGCAGCCGGTGCGGCATTTGCTACATCATCCCAACCTGTGGCATTTGAATCGCCGTTCGGTGGCGAGTGGCGTGGCGATAGGATTGTTCTGCGGACTGATTCCGGGCCCGTTTCAAATGATCTCGGCTGCCCTGCTGGCTATCCTGCTTCGTGCCAATCTGCCTGTGGCTGCATTTACCACGCTTTACACCAACCCTTTTACGATTGTGCCTTTATACCTGCTGTCATATGAAATTGGTATCAGGCTGTCGGGTTCCATCAATGGCACAGCTGCCCCCCCATTTCCGGACATACACTGGGATACCGGTTTTGCCGAGATTTGGGCATGGCTGATAGCGCTTGGTAAACCGTTGCTGATCGGACTTCCCCTCCTCGCAACAGGGTTATCGATTGTTGGATATTTTTCTATCCGTTTGTTTTGGCGCTGGTTTGTGTTGTGGAAATGGTACAGGCGTCATGCTCGATAGCAACGAACTTAATCCGGTTATTGACATCTGACACCGCGTCCGGCAATGTGACGCCGGATCTCAAACAGAGGGGGTCTCAGATGAAAAAGGTATATGAGGATGTGGCCATGCTGTTTCGTTGGACAGTGATTGGTGTAGCAGCTGCAATTATTATTCTTCCGACGCTCGTATCTGTCGGTTATATCATCTAGAAATCCTGTTGTAATTCACGCCCCGGCGCGCAAGTGCCGGGGCTTTGTTTTTTGTGCCAGGTTATGCCGGGAAATTATTGTGTTTTTACAAACGCAGTTCAGCCTGTCTCAATGCATTTTCCATCGGTTTGGACAGCATGCTGCGCGCGACGATGTGGGCAGCAGAGGTCTCGCCCAGGAATATGGCTTCCAGGTAGGAGATGCGGATCGCATCGTAGAGTTCGGCATCCGCCCGGTCGAACACGTCGGCGATCAGGAACAGGTGCTTGCGTACGGTGGTGAAGTCACTATGCACAAGGGCGTTCCGGGTGGCCAGTTTCATGGCGCCAATCTCCAGATGCACGATGCCGAAATCACTTTCCTCGATGTGCACCGAGACTTCGGGCAAATAAAGCGCGACCAGTTTCATGAAATCGGCACGCCCGATCAGCGGTTTGCTTTGTTGACGTGTCACCATGCGCCGCAAAGAAGCGAAAGTCTTGAAATCATGCAGGCGTTCCAGAGATTGCTGAACGCTTTCAGTGGGGGTCATGCTGGAGTGCGGCAGCGTGCAAGAAGGGGATGTATTCATGTTCGTCGCTCCTGTCGTTGGAATGACGGGTAATCTATCCCCTGCTTGTTACATGGTGATGACGGAAACGTTGCAAACTGAAATAGCCTTGAGTGCAGGCGAATCCGGGAGCGATGATCCCCTCGTTATTTGATTAATGGCAGGGCTAATTCCCTACTATTAAGCTTGTTAAATGGGTAAAAACTGGATAACCTGCTGTTCAATAGGTTAAATGAGAATTTCCGTGTCCGTATTATCAAAATATGTCCGGACGTTTTTGTCATATGAATAACTGTTAGGTATCACCAGCCCATGACTCCTGCCGAGATTGCAGCCATCGAGACCAGTGTCGGCGTTCGTCTTCCTGAATCGTATCGGGTCGCACTAAGTAACCACGGACTCGTGGGAGCAGATGATGATCACCCTGAGTTCATCACTGATCAACAATACCTCATCACCGAAAACAAGCACTTTAAATCTAATCCGGAAGATATCTCTGATGTCCGCGCACCTGGCCTATTCGGAGCGATTAAGTTTTACTTGTTATATGGGTCTGGCAAGCGACTCAAAGAACACCGACGAAATTGGCATAAGAAATGGGCAATAGGTCAGCGCTTCATCATTGGCAATGATTTAGGCGAAGAGATGTATTACATTACTCTGTCTGAATCTACACCTAGTGTGTATTGCTATGATCTTGAGACACATAGATCGCGCAAGATTGCGCAAAGCATCCAAGACTGGTTGCTTGAAACGAAACGCCGACAAATGGAGGCCGAAAGTGAAATCTAACCCTACGCTCAAGTTCGCCCTTCGGGCTGGGACTGCGCTAAAGCGCAGCCCCTTACCTTCACGTTATGCGTAAAAGGAAAAATCAAAGTGGCGTACGATAGAGCGGATTGGCACTATGGAGGAGATTATCCTAATGATCTTCCACCTGAAAATGGCGGAACACATATCGGTATATTTCTGGCGTGGGCAATTAACAACAATTTAGAGGGAGAATTTCATAAAGAAGAGTCACCTTCTTCCTTGGCTGCGGTAAGAAAAAGAGAAATAACAGGCAGAGAATTCCTAGAAATAGAGTGTGATGAAAAGTTTTGGGAAGAAGATTTGAACGAGGAAGGTAATGCCTTCGCTAAGCATTACTATGAATCGAATACCTATTACTCTGATTATGAGTCTGCGCTTGCCGTTGGGTTGCCTACGCTATATCACGTCGAAAATAGCTGGGAGAACTACGATAAAATAGCTCCCATCATCAGTAACAGGTATCTCAAGTGGAGAAATACTCAGGGCAAGAAATGGTGGCAGTTCTGGAAGTAAATACGCATAACCAGGCGCTCCAGCCGACCCAAAAACCGCTACGCGGTTTTCGGTCGTCTGAGCTTGGTCGTTAGACCGCAGAGCCCTCTATGAACACGATCGCCGAACTCTTCGAAAAGCACCGGTCGCTTCTCCAAGGCACGCGAGTGGAGACCGAAGCGAATTTGCAAAGCGTTGAGTCTCGTCTGCGCATTACCTTTCCTGGGGAGGTTCGGTGGTTCTTACTGTCGTGTGGGTATGGTCCAGCAAACGCGGTTCCGAATATCGCTAGTTCAGTTTCCGCCACCGAGAGATTTCGTTCCGCCGTTGGCCTTCCTGAACAATTTGTCGTCCTCGATGACCGCAACGACGCAGGCGCAGTGCTATTGGACACAACATCTCCCAACGGGGCGGTTCTGTGGGTCGACACTCACGCCCTTCCTAAGGTTGGGAAAAGCCCCCTCTCTCCCAGCGAAGCTGACCAATTCGCCAGCTTTGCCTCTTGGGTCGCGTACTGTGTCGAGAGTGAATCTGATGAAACTGCGGTCTAACCCGCCGGTCGAGAGGGACCGCCTGCCGGCGCAGCCGGCAGGTTCCCTCCGCGGCTTCGCCGCTCCGGCGGCCCCTCACCTAGCACGTTAGGGATAAAAAGAATGGAAATAGACACATGGTATAAATGGATGCTTGTCTACTTCTATGATGGGGGCGGGATACTCCTTATGGTGGCATCTTCTGTTCTTGCATGGAAATATCGCACTGTCACTTTATATCTGGCAGCAATAGCTATGTTTGGGTTTGTAGTTGGGGGCTTCGCTCAATCATCAGCTCAAAGAGCATTTATAGAGGCTCAACAAACCATGCAAGATCAATCAGGAATCATATTTGAATATTACATTTGGAGAGTAATAAGTTCAGTGGGCTTTGTTCTTGGTGGTGCTTCATTGCTCTGGTTTGCTGTTAAATCAAGTAACCAATCAAATGAAAATCCCTAACAACCACATCAAGATCGCTCACTCTCGTTCGCTGGGACGCCGCTACCGCGGCGCCCCTTATGTGAAACGTTATGCATAAAAAATGGAACTGAGTAAACCGATAGAGCTGGAGTTCACAAAGGAGAACGCTATTAAGCTTCTTCTTTTAGGCCAAAACCCAGATGACTCTCCCTACAGCCATAAACAAATAGCTGAGTGGTGCGAGAGATTCTGGAATAAATATTGTGATATTGACGCTTCAGAGGAAATTGAATCGATCATGCCAATATTGGCTGATGTAGAAACACAATGGGATCTTTATCTGGCAAACACCTTCACCCTCAATGAGTTGCAAACCATGAACTTTGAGAATGTGAATCTACCTTTGTCATGGTTCTCGGACTGGGTGAAACAAATTAATGCATAACACGGCGCTCAAAATGGACGCAAATTTCGCTGCGCTTCATTTGCGCCCTTTAGCTAGGCGTTCGTCGCGATAGATCGCGGCGAAGAGAGAAAGTGAGAATCAAAGGGAGAATCAAAGGGGCCAGGCTCAGGTAAAAAATACCGGAGTCGAATTGTATTGGCATGTGGTTGGGATAGAAAAGAAATTGACCTTGGTACATTTTCTACTGTATCTAATTTTAGTTAGGTGCTTATGCAGATTTTGTTGTACGCCGCAGCATTCCTGGCTTTTGCCATAGGTTTTGCTCATTCTCTACTTGGGGAGAAGTACATTCTTACGCGCCTGTTCCGGCGGGAAAATCTTCCAAAATTATTTGGCAGTACAGACTTTACGATTAAAACACTTCGTTTTGCTTGGCACTTAACTACAATTGCCTGGTGGGGCTTTGCTGCAATTCTGATCTTATTGGCGCATCCGCCGGTACACGCAAGTTCGATAGGCGCTGTAATCGCATGCACATTTGCTGTCCATTTCCTTGTTGCTGCAATTGGTTCGAAAGGACGGCATTTATCGTGGATCGTATTCCTGATAATTGCTATTTGTGCATATTTTGCAACCCGCACCTGACAGGTGCATGTGTACACGAATTATTCTGGATCAACCTTCATTTCATTCAATATAAACAATGCATTACAAACAATAAGCTGGGATAGGTCCTAACCGCTTTTCGCGTGGGAAATATTTACACAAAATACTTGACATGGGAATTATTCCCACGGTAGCATTCAACTACGCGGGAATAATTCCCACGCTGATTGAGTGGCATCATTGCTTGATCAAGGAAGCATCATCTGGATAAGTAATTGTTTCTTATCAATTTGATTGCTTAATGTCAGTAAATATGACAAAGGAGGTTGCTATGAATATCATTAACGATAGCGCAATGGGCTGGGTTGTTTCTCTGGTGTTTGCCGTAGTCAGTGTAGCTACTTGGGGTACACTGCTTTTCAACTCGGTCTATGCCGTAGCTACAGCTTAAAAGCGCAGTAGCAACAAGTACGGAACAAGGGGCGGTTTAACCGCCCTTTGTTTTTTTGTATTGACGGAAAACAGCCCTCCATCCCCACTCGCTAATGTTGACCCCGACAGTTGAAGTAAAATCTTCCGATGAACAGATCGGGAGGTGTCATGGGCAACGTAAAAAACAGTATATCGACGTTCGAAACGGTGGGGCCGTTTCTCAAGAAGGGATGCGCACCTGCGCTTTTTCACGTTATCAGCCGCGCGTTTGATCACCCCATGACAGACGAGGAGCGCGCAACTGCGCCACTCATGGGCGGGATCATGCAACATGGCTATCAGTGCGGCCAGCTCTGGGGCGCAACGCTTGCTGCGGGTGCTCAGATATATCGGGAGTTGGGCACGGGCCCGGCTGCAGAGGCGAAGGCCATTGTGACTGCCCAGAAGCTTGTCGAGTCCTTTCGGGCGCGCAATAAAGAGATCGACTGCGGCGAGCTGACGGGCCTGGATGAAACAAGTTCGAACATGCAACTGTTTACGCACTTCCTTCTCAAGGGCGGGACCGCGCGCTGCTGCGCCATGGGTGCGAAATATGCTCCGGTGGCATTCGGCGATATCAATACGACGCTCGCCGATGATTCAGGTGAGGCGCTACCTTCCCCGATAAGCTGCACGGCGGAACTGGCAAAAAAGGCAGGTGCATCCGATATGCACGTGGCCATGGTGGCGGGATTCGCAGGGGGTATCGGTTTTAGCGGAGGCGCCTGCGGTGCGCTGGGAGCGGCCATCTGGCTCTCTGGCCTGAATCGCCTCAAACAAGGCGACAGCGAAGTTTCTTTCAAGTCTCCCGATGCTTCTGAGGCGATCCATAAATTCATGAAGAGCAGCGGCAATAAATTCGAATGCGCCAGGATAGTCGGGCGAAAATTCGAAAGCATCGAAGATCATTCCGCATATTTGTGTAATGGCGGTTGTGCGGAAATTATTGATGCATTGGCTGCTTTACTGGATAAAAAAAGAACGGAGGCCAATTGATTGTTATTGGCAACGTGAAATGCGTGGACAATATTTCGTCTGAACGTTATCCACGCAGTTCCTGAAGTTTTTCCATTGCTTTGCCGCTTTCCATGATTTTGCGCGCCAGGCCGAGTCCGGCCTCGATGCTGGCGGCTTTGCCACCCAGGTGGATGCGCACTGCGCTGTTGAAAAGGATTGCATCGAGATGGGTGTCGTCGGTTCCTGCCAGTGCCGCTTCGGTTCTTCGTGCCGTTTCCGCCGGTGGTTCGCAGCGGTGATGCGCGGCTTCCTTGAGTCCGAAATCGGTGGGTGCGAGGGTATATCGCGTCAGCTTTCCTCCTTGGAAGTCGGCCACCGGCGTGGGCGCCAGCGGCAGTTCGTCGCCGCCATCGAGTCCTTGTACGACCATGACATGTTCCTGTCCGCGCTGGCCGGCAGCCTGCGCGAAGCGCTCAATGAAGGTGTCGTGTGCCGCGCCTATCAATGTACGCTGTGCACCGGCCGGGTTGAGCATGACTTCGCATGCATGCAGGAAAGAGCGATAGAACAGGATCTGCCGAATCGGGCGCAGCCGTTCCACACCGTGCAGGTAACGGCTGGCATGCAGGTGACCAAACATCTTGCGTTCGATGTCCTGTTCGACCAGTTCGGGTTCACGTTCAGACGGGATTCCCAGAGCATCCAGCACCCTGGCATTAGTTACGCCATCTTTCGGCGGCAGCCCGGTGCTGGAGTGCAACACCACGGGCACGCCGGCCGCTGCGGTGACAATGGCTGTTGCCACGCTGAGGTTGAGCGCTTTCTTGCGCCCGTCATATGGACCGTTGCAATTGAGCAGGGTGTCTACCTTGGGTGAGATCAGCGTGGCCGCGCCTTCCATGGCGTCAAGGAAACCCATCATTTCTTCCACGGTTGCGGCCTTGAAACGCATTGCAGTTAGGAAGGCACCCACCTGCGCCGGATGCGCTTCGGCGGAGAACAGGAAATCAAGCGCTTCCTTCGCTTCTGCGCGGTTCATGTCCTTGGCGCCGCGGCGCCCCTTGGCGGTGACGATCAGGCGCTTGCGGAATCGTTCGCCGGCTTCACTGGAATACGGGTTCATGTTTTACCTTGGATAGAGGGTTCAGTTGGAAAATACGAAGGGTAATTTTTTGTCCTCGCGATAAGTCTCGCCGTTGACGACACGTTCCGGTGCGATATTCCGGCGCGCCTGGAGCAACGCATCGGCGATGCGCCGGTCGCTCAGCCGGTAATGTTCGGCAAGGCCGATGTCGTGGATGCTGGAGCAGGGTTCGTCAAAGATGTGGCGATAGAGATCGGTCATCATTTCGTAACGGCTGGACATCAATGTGTTGGTGGCCTGCTTGATTTGCCGGACGCCGTCGCGTTCGTAGTTGAAGAAACTTGTTACCAGCATCACCGAGATGGCATGCAGCACGTCATACTGGACATGTGCGATGAAAACAAAAAGGTGACGTTGCGTGAGTGGTTTGTCGTTGTTGTGCGCCCAGCGGATCATACCTCCCAGCAACAGGCTGAAAAATTCCGGCACGCCCCATTCCATGCCCAGGCCGACGGATGCGAGCGATTCGATCAGGGTGAAGTCGCCATGACCGGACAGCAGGCGCTGGGTCAACACGTTGTCGGCAACACCTGGCAACATCGGCACGTCCTGTTGTTCGAACGGGATGCCGAGTCCGTCGAAAAGATAGCGGTACATGCCGATGTGAGTGGTGGACAGAAGCAGGCGGTGCAGGTCGGGATAGTCGTCAATCGGGTGCGTGCCTACGCCATATTCATCGGCCAGCAATTGCGCAAGAACGATTTGTGCCAATTCCGAAACCCGCTCGTTAAGACAGCCATAGGGCAGCGGCATGACCCCCGAGAAACGTCCCAGCGCAAGCGCCACGCACTGGCGGGTGTTTTTGATCTGGTTGAAATAGTGCTTGGCAAACTGCGCCAGTTGCGATTCGTTGAAATCACCCTTGAAGACCCTCACGAAAAAGGGATGACGCCAGACCGGGTGGTCCATGACGTGATTATGCAATTCGGAGAACAGCGTCCTCAGGGCATCGGGCTGAAACAGATCCAGGTCCTTGAACCGGTTGTCCGGTTCTTTTTGTGCGATCGCACGCAGTTCATTCAGCAGACGGTTAAGCGGATTGTCCGGTGCTTCCAGTTGACTGATAACGGCCGAGAAGTCTCTCTGCTGGCTGGATTTGAACGCCTTGAGCACTTCCTCAGCGCTCATGGAAAGCAGGTTGGGCATGGGGTGCACGCCGTCGTTCAGCAGCAGGGTGCCATCTGGTGATCTGGTCAACAGGTCGGAGAAAGTTGCAGCGGGGTTGGTCATTGCTTTTACACCTGATTCGTCCGGGAAACGATTATTGTCGGGGAAAGGCAGATTATGGGCAACTGGCTCCCCGTGTGCAAGATTCGCGTGAGATTTGGATCGCAGTCAGAGACGGTGCAATCGTATTGAAACGGGGCTGGGACGGAAAGCATTAAAAGGCGTAGGCATCAAAGGACACCTGCGCTTTGTTATGTTCTGATTGGTGATGCCGTTGTTTTATTTTTTCTGTTTCGCATATTCCAGCGCTTCACGCATATATGCTTCGTATTTCTCATCGAACTCAAGCGGGATCAACACCCATTCCTTGAAGCGTTTTTTGGTGAAATTGAATTCCACGCCGTCGCCCGTAGCGATCAGCGCATTCACACGCTCCGGCGAAACCTTGATGATCAGTCCTTCTCCCTTGGTGAACATCATGGCCATGAACGCACCTCGGTAACGCAGACAGGGGGACCCCATCATGGTCGATTGTTCAACACCGGGTTCTTTCAATATGCGCTTCTCGGCCAGCTTGTAACTCATGGCAGATTCTCCAGGATATATTTCAGAAGCTCAGGATTGTTTTCCAGACGGCGCGGGCCCATCAACATGCCGGTCAGGCCGCGCCGTTTGAGATGGGCAAGTCCAAGTACGCTTTTCGGATCGATGGGGACAGAAATGACAGGCCGCAGCTTCATGAATGCCTTTCCCGGTTTTCCCGATTCTGGTTTTCCTTTCAGGAATGGGGCTGCATGCTGCATTACCGTTTTTCCACTCAGCCCGATCTCAAGCACATCACAGACAAAACCGACCTGCTTGTATGGTGCCGCCAGGTAAATAAGCAGCTTGTCACCTGGCGACACCTGGGTATGTATCGGCCAATAGGTTTCCTTCTCCGCCATTGCGCCTAGCACGTCGTAGAACTTCGTATTTGCCGGATAGAGCCAGTGAACCATATTGTTCTCCGCTGACGTCAACTGAATTCTTTCCTGAATTCCTCAGCATCGTAGTAGATACGGATATTGTTGATTTTTCCGTTCTCCACTTCATAGATTTCCGCCATTTTGAGTTTTATTTCCTTGCCTCCAGGAGCTTGCACTGTGAACAGGCTCTCCAAAAGTGCCTGATTGCCCTGTTCAAATGCAGTAAGCAATTCATAACCCTTAACTTGCGGAAAAAAACTTGCATTCAACTCAGCGAAGGCTTTCTTCCCTGTTACCTGGTCAACTGGCCCGGCAAATGTAATATCGTCGGCAACCATATCCATCCATTTCTCATCGCCGCTTCCCATTAACTGTTGATACTGCTGAACGGTCTGTAACGCACTGTTTTTCATGGTAATACCCCTCTCCTTTTTTGTTGGTGGTATTACTTAGACAGATGAGCCGTCGATTTCGGACGGGTTTCCAGCACTTTTCTTTTTTTGCCTTCTTCCACCCATTCTTCGCGACTCTCCAGCATATAAGTAGTCAGAAGAGTGTTCGGGCTGTTCAGCGGATCGATGGAACGGGCCAGTGCAAGGCGCAGGTTCAGCAAGTGCTCTTTGTCCGGGGAGTTTCCTTCCCTGACCAGCGTGATTTTGTTGGCTTCGATCTTGGCGTCATGCTCCGGGTTGAGAATTCCCTTGAGTGCCGTGCATTGATCGCAGTGCCCCTCTTTGGAGATAAACGAACAGCGCGCATCAAAAATCCGGATCATGTCCTTGCGTGCATCGGCGATGGCATGCTTGACCTTGCCCAATGACAATCCGGTGATCTTCACGATCTCATCCACCTTGAACTCGTAGATATCCTTCAGCAACAGGCAAACCTGTTGTTCAACCGGAAGTGTCTTGTTGATGCAGTTCAGGCAATAAGCAATGTGCTCACTGATTTCGTAGATACGGTTCGGTGTGGCATAAAACACTTCATGAAATTTGTCCCAGTGTTCGGGAGAATGCATATGCAGCATGGCTCCGTAATCCTGGCTGTTTACTTCCCAGTTTTTCTGCTTGCTTAGCTGATTTCTGGCAAGGTTGAGCGCAATGGAAAATACCCATGTCTTGAATGAAGATTCGCCCCTGAAAGAGTCGATGTTCTCATGCACCCGGATATAAGTTTCCTGTACGATATCCTCGGCATCCTGGCGCTGGGCCAGCATGCGAAATACGAACGAAAGCAGTTCATTTTTGATGGCAAGAAAGGAATCGGTCGCTTCGGTTTTATTCATTAATTTGTTCTCTCCGCAGAGTCAAAAGCATGAGCGCAAGTATCTGGACTCAATTAGCCATTCTGGACTGAATGGGAAACGGGCCGTGGCAATTTGTTATGTATCATAAAATAAAGTTGAAATGATAACGATCATTGAGCCAAGGTCTTCTTCACTCATTTTCACTGTCAGGACGTCATGAATATTTGCGAACAATCTCCTGTCCTCGATTCCATTCTGGAAAACTGGCGGGAAACGCTTGGTGAAGATTTTCTTGCCTACAGGAATCATTGTTATCGCGTCCTGAATTTCTGTCTCGCGTTCTGCGGAGAGCGTGCGGAAACGATGAACAAGGTTTCAATTGCAGTGGCATTCCATGATCTGGACATACAATACTTTCGATTATCTCGGACCATCCAGACAGCTTGCCCGCGAATATCTTGCAAAGTCCAGCCATGATGAATGGTGTGAAGAAATCGAAACCATGATCGAGCAACATCACCGGCTTCGAAAATTCAAGACTCATCCGGACTGGCTGGTTGAACCGTTCCGGAAGGCGGACTGGGTCGATGTATCGGGAGGCAGGCTGAAGTTCGGTTTGCCAGCCGCATTTGTGGCTGAGGTATTGTCCCGGTTTCCGAACTCGGGGTTTCATAAGCGGCTTGTAGCCTTGACCAGACAGCGGTTTAAAACCCATCCCTTCAGTCCATTGCCGATGATGAGGTTATAAGCTTTTCCTGAGGATTTTTGTCTTCTTCTCGCTCCTTGTTACATTCTCCATCCATTTAGTTGACGCTCAGCCATAAAACCTTACAATCCGTGCAGGCTCTATTCTAGGTAGTTCAGTCCCGGCTCGGGTATATTGCGTATATTGGGTCTGGATGTGAAAAGATGATCGGTCGGATCAATAAGCATTTACGATAAGTAATAACAGGGGGCAGAGGCCAGCGTAAAGATGAGGATACAAACCAAGTTTTATCTCTTTATTATTCTTTCCACGCTTATTATGAGCGCCGTGTTCACTTTTGGCGCCAGTTATGCCATTCGCGATTACACCATTAATACAGAACGGGAGCATGGCAAGCTCGGTTCGGAAATCGTTCGGAAGGAGATGCTGTTTCGATTAATGCAGAACAACATTAATCGGGAACAGATTATCAGTACGTTGCAGAAACAGATTCCGGATGTTCGCTATGTCGAAATTGTACGTGGCCCGAATGTCATCAAGCAGTTCGGTGGCTCCAGCCGTCCGCTTTCGGAAGACGAAAGTCGAGCACTCGAAAATAAGCAGCCGGTTGAAAACTATATCGAGAACGACGAAGGCGTGCAGTTTGAGTATATTGCCCCGCTCTTTGCAGAAAATACTGCTGACAGAGATTGTACTCAATGTCATGACGTCAGCCCCGGAACGCCGATGGGGATTCTCAATATACGTCACGATCTGACGGAAATGAGAGAGTCGCAGAAACAGGCCAATACGGTCATTGTTGTTGTCCTGATTTTCTTTGCTTTTATTCTTGCCTACTTCCTGAAAATTCTGCTGATCCCCATTGCGCGCAGCACCGAATCCATACAGGCGGTGGTGGAGAAGGCGAGAAGAGGCGATTTTACCGGGCGTCAGGATGTCCGGGGTAACGATGAAATAGCGCAAGTTGGTCGAATGACCAATGAGCTGATGGCAACGCTGGAAAAGAGTTTCGGGGATATCATCGATGAGGTTGGAAAAGTCCAGACCTATCGTCTCACCAACAGTGACGGGAACCTGCTGGATCATACGGTGAATGTTGTCAGGAGCATGGTTGCGTCAACGCAGTTTAAACATACCATCGAAGATGATCGTGATCTTGACGATGTCTATGTGCGTATCAGCCATATCCTGAAAACTGAATTTGGTCTTAAACGATTCAGTTTATATGATGTGAATACGGAAACCGGGCAGTTACGCACGATTTTCGTCGAGGGGCTGGAAAAAAATGATGAAATGTGGTGCTTGCCCAGCATTAAAACCGATGAGTCGCTGTGCCGGGCGCGTCGTACCGCCCAGGTTATTACTTCCACGGATGATGAAATGATCTGTCCTGCATTTGCGGGGA
Organism: Sideroxydans sp.; assembly: GCA_050303535.1. Classification (GTDB taxonomy): domain Bacteria; phylum Pseudomonadota; class Gammaproteobacteria; order Burkholderiales; family Gallionellaceae; genus Sideroxyarcus. The sequence continues at coordinate 14,765 of JBNLBY010000042.1, forward strand.
ATGATATTCAGAATGAACAAAAACTCTATCACGTGTGCATACCCGTCATATTAAGTGGCCGTGCCGACGGAATACTGCAAATCGTTTATTCGAACAGCGAAAGAAAGCAGGTTGAGCGCAGTATCCCCTATATAAGAACGTATTTATCGGATGCCGCTCCGGTCATAGAATCGAAGCGATTGATGAAGATACTCAAGGAATCGTCGCTGCGTGATCCATTAACGGGACTCCATAATCGTCGTTTTCTTGAAGAGTATCAGGGGAAACTTGTTGCCTTGTCGGAACGGCAGGAAATGAAGTCGCAATTGATCATGTGCGATCTGGACCATTTCAAGGCCACCAATGACAACTACGGACATCAGACAGGGGACAAGGTATTGATGGAAGCGGCAGCGGTGCTGACGTCGTCAGTCCGCAAGTCGGACATGGTAATCCGCTACGGGGGCGAGGAGTTTCTGATTATCCTGCTCAACGCGAGCCAGGCTTTGACGGTCGCGGAGAAAATCCGCAAGACGCTTGCCGCCAAGGAATTCCATGCCGGAGGTCAGGCGTTCAGTCAAACCATTTCTCTCGGCATCAGTGCCTATCCTGAAGATTCGGCAGATTTCCTCGAATGTATCAGTTTTGCGGACATTGCGCTTTATCAGGCAAAAGAGCAGGGACGCAATCGATATGTCGTCTATCAGAAAGGGATGAAAGGGGAGGCGGAACCGGAGGAAGATTCGTCCGATTGAGTGTGGTGAATCTGTTTGTCCAGTATGCCCTATTGATTTCAGCGATGCAGTTATTGCGACTTCATATCATGGCGCAGTCATCGATTTCTGATTCAGTAACCGTTCGGTTACGTCCATGTTTTTTGGCTGAGTACATGCACATGTCGGCACGCCGTAACAGGTCGGTGAACGATTCGTGGTGCCGGCTGATGGCAACGCCGGCGCTGAGCGTTATATTGAATTTTCGTCCGGAGAAGCTGAAATCCTGTTTACCTACTTCAGCGCGAATGCGTTCGGCAATTTTACGGCAATTGTCTTCGGAAGCATGAAGCAGTACTACCAGTTCCTCACCGCCATACCTGAATGCCAGTTCGTTCGGACGAAGACATTTTTTCATGATATGGCCTATTGATCGCAGGACGGTATCGCCGTTTTTGTGACCGTGAATATCGTTTACCTGCTTGAAATGATCGAGATCGAGGAAAATCGCCGCCAGCCGCGGCGAATTTGCGTTTTTAGCTCTATCCATTATTCGTTCACCGATCTCGTCGAGGTATCTTCGCGTGAACAGGCCGGTCAAAACGTCCTGGATTGAACCTTTCCAGAATTCTTTCATATAGCGTCGTGACAGGTAGAGCGAGATAGCGATGTTGATTCCGAACAGGATGAAAATCAGCGCCGCGCCCATGGAGATTTGGCGTATGGCCTCCGCCTGAAGGTCATCGACATAAAGTCCGGATCCGATCACCCAATTCCAGGGTTTGAACGGTGCGACATAGGCGATTTTGGCTGCGGCTTTTCCGCCGGCAGGGCGCGGCCAGTCATAAGCGACAAAACCACCCCCGGCACGTGCTGCAATAATGAATTCCCTAACGAAGAGCCGGCCATGCGTGTCGCGCAAATCTATCGTCGGCTGACCGATGAGTTTGCGGTCGTAGGGGTGCATAAGCATCACCCCCTCGAGATCGATAACCCAGAAATAGCCGTTTCCGGGATATTTCATTGCCGCGATGGTGGACAGTATCTTCCGTTTGGCGTCCGCTTCGGATAAGACACCCTGTATGTGGTCTTCATGGATTTTTTCTGCCATGCCGAGAACAGACACTATTTGCGCCTGAATCGAGTGTTTGCGCTCATTGATGACGTTGCTGTGCATCTGCCAGATGATGATCGCCATTAACACGATCATCCCGCTCAGGCTGACAAGCGAGAGTATAACCATGTGAATCCATATTCTTGAATCGCGTATTGAATTGGACATGTCTTATTTATCTCCTGTCATATTGCAGCCCTTCCTGGATGAACCTCCAAAGGGCGGACAAAATTGTCGGAAAACGAAACTTCTGTCTGGATCAATTCAGCGAGGCGGCTACAATGTGCGTATCCTGACCTCGTTAATTTTCGGAGAAACAATGTCTGTCAAAAACAAATTCATGCTGGAGCCCGGAAGGGCTGTACTGCTTGTCATCGACGTGCAGGAAAAGCTGTGTGCTGCAATGGATGCGAACGTGCTTGCACAACTTACGAGAAATACAGGCATTCTGCTGGAAAGCGCCCGGGAACTCTCGGTTCCGGTAATCATAACAGAACAATACGTGAAAGGATTGGGGCAGACACTGCCTGAACTCAGGGGAAAAGTGCCTGATGCGCCGTGCCTTGAAAAACTTACATTCAGCTGTTGCGGCAACGATGCTTTTGTCGAACAACTGAAAGAAAGCGGCAGGACGCAGATCATCGTTACTGGCATGGAAACTCACGTTTGTGTGCTGCAAACCGTCATCGAATTGCTGGATGCGGGGTTCATTGTGCACGTGATCAAGGATGCCGTGATGAGCCGCAGCAACGACAATTGGCAGACTGCGATGGAGGCAATGACGCAGGCGGGAGCAGTCCCGACCAGTACGGAGTCGGTGGTGTTTCAGTTATTGAAGATTGCGGGGACGGATTCGTTCAGGAAGCTGTCGAAGCTGGTTAAATGAGCTAATTTTTCAGGTTAGCTTATCTGTCGTGCAAAAGATACAGATTAAACGGAATGTTGACCCTGCGTGGCCGGGCGTATAGGGTATGTTCAAGCGGGTCAATCAGAAGCTGAAAAACATCCAATCTATCTTGTTGATTCCGCCTGGATTTCATTTTTGTAACCAAATTGGGGGGGCAGTATGAAAATGAATGGATTATTGCGAATTCTGTTGAAGTACAACGTCGTACTTGCCGCTGTACTGTTGGTTGGCTGCAAGGCCACATCCTCGATCGAATTGAAAGACAGCAATGTGTTTCAACCGTCAGCAAGCATCAGTCTCGACCTTAGCGAAAGTGACAGGGCGGCATCGCAACCGCATACGGGGCATGCAGTCGAACTAGCCGTGGTGAAGGCGAAAGGCGAAGGTGATCAGACGCTGGCAGCAGGACAGGCGCCAATCATTTTTAATGGGGCTGTGTTCAATGCCCCTCAACAAATCAGAAACGAATTCAATATGACGTATACCAGCATATCCTGGCGTTGGCGCAAGTTCATTCGGGAGAGCTCGATAGGTCTGGAGATACGCGCCGGGGTCGGACATTCCTCGCTTGGGCTGAATGTTTCTTCCGCTTCGCAGAGCACTTCCGGAAACGTCAGTGAAAACGGACCGCAAGGTGCCATTGGTCTGATATGGCGTATAGCTTCGGGGAGTAGCGTCAACTTGCGCGTTTCCGGTTTTACCCGTGGTTCGTTCAGGTTTGGCCGCGATGAGTTGTTTTTTGCCCAGGCGCTTGGAGAAAACGTTTCATTGCGTGCGGGCTACGCGGATTGGGATATTCACAATTCGGAAGGATCGTTTGGGTTGAATTCGAGTGCTTTCGACATAAAATTCTCAGGCCCGGAGGTCAGTCTTGGCCTGAATTTCTAATCCGTGCAGGATGAGTATCACTACGTGATGCTCATCCTGCGACTGCACTAAAAGATTACTAATGGCTGAAACCCGGCAACTTCGGCATCTGCGGCCATTCCACCGCATCCAGCATGTTCTTCACCACCAGTCCGAGTTCGGTATCACCCTCGATCGATAACTCGCGATTGAAGAACAAGGTATCCGGGTCTTCCTGACGGGCGATCATCTGCATGAAGGCAGACAGATTGGCGCGGAAGGAGAGGTCGGGCGTTGCGGGAGCGGAGAACAGCGGGCGGAACAGACCGTTGCGATAGGTGAAGTTCGCGCGGCCGCCGGTATCCAGCACTTCTACGAAAAAGGTGCGGCCTTCGAGCAAATCCAGGCTGTCCTGTGGCAGCAATTTCATTTTCGTGGCGGCATTCAGTCCGGCGATCAGCGTCACCGAGTGCGGCCATTGCGGCAAACGTCCGCCGATGCGTGCCACCAGTCCGGGTAACTTGAATTTCGGGATGTTCATCTTTTCACTCCTTGCAGTTCGTCTGTTCAGGCCAGGTGATGCTGTGCAATGCCGGCATCGCCAAACCAGTATCCATCCACCAGTCCGTCGGCGCACCATGCGCCGGTATCCGGATGCGGTGTTTCACCGTTCCGTGCCGCATCAAAGGCGGCGATGATCTCGTTCATGTGCTGCGGTTGCGGGCTGATGCGGATGATGTCTATGCCCAGCTTCAGCATGTCCGGCACTTCGTTGAGCAGATTATAACTCTGTGCGGACATGGTCTGGATACCGTTGATGGTCAGGAAGGGCTGGCCTTCGCGTGTTTTCAGCGTGATGCCTTCCGGGTGTTCCATGCATTTGAACTGGCAGTCGTCCTTGTTCAGGTCGTAATGGCGCGCGGTGAAGCAACGTGCCGAAAAAGCCAGGGCCAGCTTGCCATGCACGAATACCTCGGTCTCGATGCCAGCGGGGCGGCTGTTGTGCAGTATCTCGATCAGCTTGCGGTCGGCTTCCAGTGGTGGCACCCAGCGTTGCATGCCGTAGCGCGCGTAAGTTGCCATCGTGCTTTCGTTGTAGATGTTCAGGTGTGGTCCGGCGACGAATGGGCGTCCGGCGGCAATGTTTACCGCGCCGAGGTCGTTGGCCTCGACCTTGCAATTGGCTTCGTCCATCAGGCGGCGTAGCGATTTGAGGTCGCTTTCCGATTCGAGCAGTGCCTGTGCCGAGACGATGACTTCCTTGCCCGCATCACTGAGTTCGCGCGCGAGTGCGATCCAGTCTGCTACGCGCAATTGCTGGCGGCGCGAACACACGACTTCGCCGACATAGATAATATCGAGCGCGGGGTTTTGCGCCATCTCGGTGTAAAAATCGAGCACGGTTTGTTTAGGCCAGAAATAGAGCAGGGGCCCCAGGGAGATTTTCATGCGCTTACCTCCATGGCCTGCTGTACGCGCCCAGCGTCGCCTGGCTGCCTTCCGAGACCTTGGCCAGTTCGGCCTGCCAGGCTTGTTTTACCAGGTAGTTGTTGCCGTCCTTGGCAAGCGCGTCCAGTGCGGCGCGCATGGTTTTGGTGACTTGCGCCACGTAGGTCGGACTGCGCTGGCGGCCTTCGACCTTGATGGCGGCGACGCCGATCTTTGCGATCTCGGGCAGGATTTCCAGCACGTTCAGGCTGGTCGGTTCTTCCAGCGCATAGTAGGTGGAGCCGTTCACTTCGAAGCGGCCTTTGCACAATGTCGGGTAGCCGGCGGATTCGTTGTCGCCGAAATGGTCGATCAGGATGCCGTTCAGACGCGTCGACATCATACCCGGCGATTTTTCCCATTTGACGTATTTGGCCGGGGAACAGGCGCCTACTGTATTCGGCGATTCGCCTGTGGCGTAGGAGGAAAGCCAGCAACGACCTTCGTTCATTACGCACAGGCTGCCGAAACCGAACACTTCGATCTCAACAGTCGTGTTTTTGATGACGTTTTCCACCTGCGCCAATGTCAGTACGCGTGGCAGTACGGCACGGCGTACGCCGAATTCGCGCTGGGCAAAATTCACCGCTTCATAACTGGTGGCAGAACCCTGCACCGAGAGATGCAGGCGCAGGTCGGGGTGGCGTTTGGAGGCATAGTCGAGCAGGCCGATGTCGGCGAGGATCACCGCGTTTACACCGAGCGCGGCTGCGCCGTCGACCGCGCGTTGCCAGTCGGCGACGCGGCCCGGCTGCGGGAAGGTGTTGATTGCCATCAGTACTTCACGCTTCTTCGATTGCGCATAACGGATGCCGTCACGCAGTACTTTCTCGTCGAAATTGAGTCCGGCGAAGTTGCGCGCGTTGGTGTCGTTCCTGTAGCCGAGATAAACGGCGTCAGCGCCGTTATCGACTGCTGCCTTTAAGGCCGGCAGGCTGCCCGCAGGGCAGATGAGTTGCGGGATATTTGTGTGCTGCATGCAAATACTCTTGAAACAAAGGGCATTATTATAACTATGGCCTGCCCCGGGCAACTGATTATTGTCAATTGCCAGGGCAGGCCATGATTAAGAGGGACAAATACTGAGGGTTATTCATATGCTTGCTGCTTAACAAGTATATGAATTTAAAAATAAATCAGATTAACCAAACAATCTGCCGAGAAGCCCTTTTTTCTCTTCGGAAAAGTCTTCAGCTACGGAAAATTTTTTTGAGATCGAAGTAACATAGTCCATATCGTCGTGTTTGATATGGCCGAACAGCCAGTCGAACATCAACTGGTGCAGTTCCTCGATAATGTTTTCGCCAAGTTTGAATTGATTCTGATATTCGCTTACGCGCTGCACGAATATCTGGTGAACATTTTTGTGTGCTTTCAGGAAGGGATACCCTGCCTGTTCCAGCATTCTCTCCTCATAATCGAAGTGCGAAACCGTGTAACTCACCAGGTTTTTGATCACTTTGGAGACAAGCTCTTTGTTCCCGCTGGTTTTTGCATCATCAAGCTGGTTGATGTATTCCACAATCATTTTGTGTTGCTTGTCGATTGCCTCAATGCCGGTGTTCAGATTTGAAGTCCATATTGTTTTTGCCATGACACATCCTGTATTTTTATGATTGATTCGCATTTCTGCCATTACTGCATAGCAGTAAAAATCCTTTGCTCATGTATGGGTATGCAAGACACATGCCAAGCTGCGGATAGCGTATTTACGGGTGAAATCGTGGTTTGAGCATCGAATTGTCTTGCGCGAATGACGGATTGGCGACAGTTTTCGACGGATTTGTGACCGGTCACGCCTGGGCCGGGAATTGCCCGGACGGATTCTGTTCATTTCCCATGGCATGGCAAAATCACTTTAAACCTGCATTCTGTTTTTCCCTGAATTACAACGGTGTCCCGGCAGCACACTGAGCAGGATATTTCGGTAGAATGTTGCCTGTTACCGTACTTGCCACATTATGCTTTCCGCCCGCCCTGTCGTGACTCCCGATAGCCTGCTGCGCCAGGAGGTGTTGGGATTGCATGCCTATCATGTTCCTTCTGCCAGCGGCATGATCAAGCTGGATGCGATGGAAAATCCCTATTTGTTGCCGCAAGCTGTGCGCGACGAGATCGCCTCATTGGTTGCGGATGCCGCCATCAATCGTTACCCCGATGCAGGCGCACGTCAGCTCAAGGCGGAAATTCGTCGAGTGACTGACTTGCCGCCCGGTATGGAGGTGTTGCTGGGCAATGGTTCCGACGAGATCATTCAGTTGCTGGCGCTGGCCGTAGCCAGGCCCGGTGCCGTGTTATTGAGTGTCGAGCCGTCGTTCGTCATGTACAAAATGATTGCTACTTTTGTAGGCATGAAATACGTCGGCGTGCCGCTGGGAGAAGATTTTTCGCTGGACCGGGAGGCAACACTGGATGCCATCCGGCGCGAACGACCTGCATTGGTGTTTCTGGCTTATCCCAACAATCCAACGGGGAACCTGTTCGATGCTGCAGCGATCAAGGAGATCATTGAGGCATCCCCCGGTCTGGTGGTGGTGGATGAGGCTTATCATGCTTTTGCGAACGACAGCTTTATTCCGCATTTGGCGCATTACGATAATCTGCTGGTGATGCGCACTTTCTCCAAACTGGGTATGGCGGGATTGCGGCTCGGTTTTCTTGCAGGTTCCAAGGCCTGGCTAGAGCAGCTGGAAAAACTGCGCTTGCCGTATAATGTGGGCGTTCTGCCGCAGATGGTTGCAGCGAAATTACTGGAACATCACGATGTATTGTTGGCGCAAGCCGGGCGTATCAGGCAGGAACGAGCCGGGTTGTTGACGGCATTGAACGCGATCGCTGGCGTGAGGGCATATTCCAGCGAGGCCAACTTCATTTTGTTCCGCGTTGCCGGGGCGACGCAGGTTTTTGAAGGCTTAAAGA
>JBNLBY010000043.1:0-22688 GCA_050303535.1 Sideroxydans sp.
AAATTTTCGATGGACTGGGTAACGCGCTCGACGCCACCATCAACATGATCACTGGCAAGCGTGTACTGCTCGGTAACCTGCAAACCTTCATGGGTCAACCGGAATCCGGCTTGCTCATCGTACTGGCGCAAGCCATGTGTAGCAGCGACAAAATGGACTGGGTGATGCAGAAAGCTACCGAACTCGGCGCAGCCGAAATCGTGCCGGTACAAACACAACGCAGTGTGGCAAAACTTAGTGGCGCTCGCGCCGGAAAGCGTGCCGAACATTGGCGCAATGTCACTATCTCCGCTTGCGAACAAAGCGGCCGCAATACCCTGCCGCAACTTCATGCACCGCAAGACCTCGACACGTGGCTGAAAGAGATGCGCAACGTGCCCGGAGGCAAATACATCCTGCTCCCCGGCGGCGCCAGTAACCTGCACGCCCAACCCAGACCGCAAGATCGTGCCACCCTGCTCATCGGCCCGGAAGGCGGCTTTACTGCCGACGAAGCCAATGTCGCCCAGCAAGCCGGATTCGTCCCCATCCTGCTCGGGCCACGCGTGTTGCGCACGGAGACTGCTGCCATTGCAGGCATTGCGGCATTGCAAACGCTGTGGGGAGATTTCAACTGAACCTGAAAGGAAACTGATATGCCCTACGTCAACATCCGCATTGCCGGAACCCTGAGTCGCGAACAAAAAGCGAAGATCGCCGAAGAGATCACGGATACGCTGGAACGGATTGCACACAAACCTAAGTCGTATACCTACATCGCCTTTGACGAACTGCCCGACGAGAACTGGGCCATCGCAGGCAAGCTGCTCGACGAAGAATAATGGTATACGCGGCTGTTCCCGCACCGCGGGCTTCGCTACACCGTGTCACAGCCGCACCTACATCGCATTCGACGAACAGCCCGACGAGAACTGGGCCATCGCAGGCAAGCTGCTGGACGAAGAATAGATACCCGACTGCACACCTGATTTATCCCTGCCCGGTTTGCCATTTCGCCTGATAATTCAGGGGTTCTGCCATATAATTGCCCTGCAAAATATTGCACGCTCAACCCCTGACTGAGGAGTCCACTGACCACCATGTCTGCCATACCTGCTCATTCTTCACCCGATTTCGTCGCCTGGTTTCGTTCCGTTGCGCCGTATATCAACGCTTTTCGCGGTAAAACCTTTGTCATTGCGTTTGGCGGTGAGGTGGTTGCCGATGGCAAATTTGTTGAATTGACTCATGATTTCAACTTGCTGGCGTCACTTGGTATCCGCCTCGTACTGGTGCATGGTGCCCGGCCGCAGATAGAGCAGCGCCTGACGCAGGAAAACATCGAAGGATGCTACCACCGCGACATCCGGCTCACCGATGCCGAGACCATGCGCTGCGTGAAGGAAGCCGTTGGTCGGGTGCGGATGGAAATCGAGGCACTGCTGTCAGTGGGACTCGCAAATTCGCCAATGGCCAATGCGGATATCCGTGTGGCAGGTGGCAACTTCATCACCGCGCAGCCTATCGGCATTATCAACGGCGTGGACCTGATGCATACCGGTTGCGTCCGCAAAGTGGATATCGCGGCGCTGAACGACCGCATGGATTTCGGCGAGGTCGTGCTGCTGTCACCACTGGGCTATTCACCCACTGGCGAGATATTCAACCTCACGCTGGAAGATGTTGCGACCGCGACAGCGATTGCGCTGGACGCTGACAAACTGATCTTCATGATGGATACCGACGGCGTGCATGGGAAGGATGGCGCATTATTGAATGAGATGACGATCGCTGAGGCAAACAAACTGCTTTCCGGCAAACAGAAGTTATCGGACGACGTTGGCCTGTTCCTGCCTTGTGCCGTGCGCGCCTGCGAAGCGGGTGTGGCACGCACTCATCTTGTCAGCCGGCATACAGACGGAGCACTGCTGCAGGAGTTGTTCAGCGATGAAGGTATCGGCACCATGGTGGTGGAGAGCACGCTTAATACGCTGCGTGATGCAACCATCGAGGATGTAGGCGGCATTCTGCAATTGCTGGAGCCGCTGGAAGCGGAGGGCATCCTGGTTCGGCGTTCGCGCGAATTGCTGGAGCAGGAGATCGGACGTTTCGTGGTGCTGGAACATGACTATCGCATTATCGGCTGTGCAGCACTGTATCCCTTCTCCGATGAGAAGGCGGCCGAGCTCGCCTGTCTGGCGGTACAACCCCCCTACCGCGACCGCGGATTCGGGGATGTTCTGCTCAAGCACATCACGTCCAGAGCGCAGTCGATGAAACTGCAAAAACTGTTCGTGCTGACCACGCGCACGGCCCACTGGTTCGTGGAACGGGGATTCAGGGAAGTTGACGTGGAACAACTTCCAGCCCCGAAAAAAACGCTGTACAACTACCAGCGGCGTTCAAAAGTATTCGTGCGCTCACTGCGCTAGGACGGCTCTAAGGGAATAATAATGCTCAACTGGCTGCTTTCCAGACCACTGCAGATCAAATTTTTCATCTGCACGATTTTGCTCGTCTGTGCCTTTCTGCTGATGCTCATGCTGAACGTCCTGCAGGCGATCGATACGTTCCTGTCGCAGCATATTGAACAGGATATGCAGGACCGTACGCATGTCCTCGCCATGGCATTGATGGAGGGTAATACAGCGCGCAACCCGGCCGTCATGCAGAATCTCCTGCATGATGTATCAAATATGCATGGCTATTGCTATCTCAGCGTACAGGACAACGTTGGTAAGAAGCTTGCTTCTACCGGACATACGTCCGTTTCCGGACTTGCAGCAGATGGCAGCAGTAACAATTGTTTCGAAGGTTCGATCCCGCTGATCCAGGACGGCAAGCCGTTTGGCACCTTGCGCTATGGTGTGGACATGAGTTCCGTGGATACGCTCAAATTCTCTCTGCGCACAAAACTTTTTATCGTCTCGCTGCTGTGGTTAACCATCGGCGCAGCCGTATATTTCCTTTTGGTGCGGCGCATGGTCAAACCGCTGCAGGCAATCACGCTGGCCAGTGAATCGATGGCGCACGGTAACTTCAGCACCGCCATGCCGGCCGGATTGCCGCAGGACGAACTGGGAAAACTTGCCACCAGTTTCAACAATATGGCACAGGCCTTACGCGAGCGCGTCGAGTCGCAACAGCGTTATGCCCATGCGCTTTATTCTGAAAAAGCACGGCTGAACGCACTTATTTCCATCCTGCCGGTCGGCGTCATATTCGTTGATCCTGACCGCCGGGTGCAACTCATCAATCAGGAATGCAGCCGTCTGTGGAAGCTGCATGAGAACGAGGATTACATCGGACAGCTGGACACTGTCCTCATCGAGCATGCTCGTCACTTTATCGAAAAGCCTGATGAGTTTGTTGAATACGTGGAAAAGGAAATCAGGGAATACGGCATAAGCGCGCCTTTCGATACCCGGCTGATCAACCACACCGTCATTCGCAGCCGTTCCAGGGTCGTGCCGGATGCAAGCGAGGAACGTTACATCGGACGCATGTGGATGTTTGAAGACGTTTCCGAAGAATATATGCGCTTGCAGGATATCCAGGCCCGTGCCGAAAACGATGTTCTTACCGGCCTGTATAACCGCCGCCGTTTCGAGGAAGATGCGGAGCGCATGTTCGCTCAGGCACAACGTAATAGCCGGCGTTTATCGCTGCTGTATTTCGATCTGGACGATTTCAAGCGTATCAACGATGTCTATGGCCATGCCGCCGGCGATGCAATCATAAAAGGTATTGCACAATTGCTGTCGCTGCAGTCGCGCCGCAACGAAGAGTTATACCGTCTGGACAGCGATGAGTTCGCCATTCTGGTGGCTGATGCCGAACAACACCAGATTGAGGCACTGGCACAGCGTGTCATTACCACCGTTGAAAAACTGCTATTCAGTTTTGACGGACAGGAAGTGCATGTCAGTTGCAGTATGGGCATTGCAACCTGTTCGCCGAAAAACATTCAGGACAGCGCAGCAGACCTGATGCAGCAAGCCGATATCGCCATGTATCAGGCCAAACATGCCGGAAAGAACCGCTGGCATTTCTACGATCCCGACCAGCCGCTGGATTTAGACAGGAAATCACGGTAATGTCACACTCCTCAAGCATAATCTGGAGTGAAAATCATCATGGCAAGAATGGTACAGTGCGTAAAACTCGGTCGCGAAGCTGAAGGTCTGGACCGTCCCCCCTATCCCGGTGCGTTGGGACAACGCATTTTTGAAAATGTCTCAAAAGAGGCCTGGCAAGCCTGGATCAAATTCCAGACCATGCTGGTCAACGAGAATCGTCTCAATCTGGCCGATATCAATGCACGTAAATACCTTGCCGAGCAAATGGAAAATTATTTCTTCGGTGAAGGTACGCAAATGCCCTCTGGTTTCGTCCCTCCAAAAAATTGATACGCCACTCATTTTTTAGTGCGTTGAAATCCGGCATATGGCAAAAAAATTTCCGGCGCAGAATTTCCTCAACCGCGAGATCGGCTTGCTGGAGTTCAACCGCCGTGTCCTGGCACAAGCCGAAGATGCGACGGTTCCGTTACTGGAGCGGCTGAGATATCTGTGTATCGTCAGCAATAATCTCGATGAGTTTTTTGAAATCCGGGTCGCCGGACTGAAAGAACAAGCCAAGCTGGGCGGCCTTGCATCAGGGCCGGACGGACTGGAAGCCACGCAAATCCTCAAGCGCCTGCACGAACCCACGCACCAGCTCATTGCGCGGCAATACCAGCTGTTCAATGAAGAACTCACGCCCGCACTTGCCAAACAGGGCATCAAGTTTCTGCGACGCACCAAATGGAATGACGCTCAAAAAGCCTGGGTCAAGGATTTTTTCCGGCGTGAAGTCATGCCGGTGCTGACACCAATCGGACTCGACCCCGCCCATCCTTTCCCGCGCGTACTTAACAAGAGCCTGAATTTTGCCATCGAGCTGCAGGGCAAGGACGCTTTCGGGCGCAAATCGGCCAAAGCAATCGTGCAAGCTCCGCGTGTATTGCCCCGAGCCATCCTGATGCCTCCGGAAATTTCAGGCTGTCCGTACGGCTTCGTATTCCTTTCATCCATCCTGCATGCGCATGTAACTGAACTGTTTGCAGGAATGGAAGTGCTGGGTTGCTTTCAATTTCGTGTTACGCGTAACAGCGACCTGTTCGTGGATGAGGAAGAAATGAAGAACCTGCGCATCAGCCTGCAGGGCGAATTGCCGCAGCGTCATTTCGGCAATGCAGTACGGCTCGAGGTCGCGGATAACTGTACAGATGAGCTGGCTGAATTCCTGTTGCAGCAATTCGGGCTGGGTGCCGAGGATCTGTATCGCGTGCAGGGTCCGGTGAACCTGGTACGCCTGATGCGCATTCCCGATCAGGTTGAGCGCGACGACCTCAAATTTCCGCTGTTCGTGCCCGGCATGCCCACCCTGTTGCAAAAAAAGGGTGAAGACATGTTCAAGGTGCTGCGCAAAAACGAAGTATTGCTGCATCACCCCTATCAGTCATTCAAACCGGTTATTGATTTCATTCAGCAGGCTGCTGCCGACCCCGATGTGGTTGCCATCAAGCAGACGGTGTACCGTACCGGTGCGGATTCTGAATTGATGGAGGCGCTTATCGCAGCAGCCATGCGCGGCAAGGAAGTCACGGTAGTGGTGGAACTGCTGGCACGTTTCGACGAAGAAGCCAACATCAACTGGGCCGGCCGGCTGGAGGAAGTCGGCGCACATGTGGTGTACGGCGTAGTGGGACACAAAACCCACGCCAAAATGCTCATGGTCGTACGTCGCGAGAACGGCAAATTGCGCCGTTACGTGCATCTGGGCACCGGCAACTATCACCCGCGCACCGCCAGGCTGTATACCGACTTCGGTCTGTTCACCAGTCACGAGGATGTTTGCGCTGACGTGAATGATGTTTTCATGCAGCTGACCGGCCTGGGGAAAGCAAGCAAATTGCGCCATCTGTGGCAATCGCCGTTTACACTGCATGCCAACATGCTGGATGCGATTCATAACGAAACCAGACTGGCCAGTGAAGGCAAGCGTGCGCACATCATTGCCAAGATGAATTCGCTGCTGGAGCCTGAAATCATCATGGCGCTTTATGAGGCATCACAGGCAGGCGTAAAAGTCGACCTGATTGTGCGAGGCGTCTGCGCTTTGCGCCCTGGCGTCACCGGACTATCCGAGAATATCACTGTCGTTTCGATTGTCGGGCGTTTTCTCGAACATACGCGTATTTTCTACTTCCGCAACGACCAGGCGCAAAACGTCTATCTGTCCAGTGCGGACTGGATGGATCGTAATTTCTTCCGGCGTATCGAAATATGCTTTCCCGTGCTGGACGAAAAACTTAAAAAGCGTGTACTGGACGAAGGACTGAAAAGCTATCTGAAAGATAATTCGCAGGCGTGGGAGATGGACTGCGACGGTTTTTATCATCGCAAGACGCCCGGTCGAGGCAACGAAACGGGCGCACAAACCGCCTTATTGCAGAAACTGGGGCAGCAACCTGCTTTTGTCGGGAATCCTGTCTAATTTTTTTTCGGCCGTCCGGTTTTGATCTTTTCCAGACCCGAGAGCGCTCGCTTCAATTGCGGACCAGTCAATCTGGACAGGGCTTGCAAACCGGCACGCAGCAATTCGCTCTTTTTTACCTGCAATCCGGATTGCAGCGTCTTCTGTTTAAGCGCTGCGATCAGATCGTAATCCGCCTGCGGCATTGTGAAACTGTCACGTATGACCTTTATTTTGCTGCCGGACTTTTTTTCCTTCTTGCGTTTTTTTTCAGGCTTGGCAACTTTTTTCGATTGAGCGGTTTTGCGTACAGAGGCGGTCTTTGTCATATCGGTCTCCGGAAAGGAATATGGCATAAACAGTATATACGGTATATTCTGGCAACGGTATCGTTAAAAAACGGAGCATGGAGATGGAGCTGATTCTTTGGCGGCACGCTGAAGCTGAGGATGGATTCCCGGACGAAGTCCGCCCTCTCACCCGTAAAGGACAGCGTCAATCCGAACAGATGGCGCATTTTCTTTCCAGCCGTCTGCCGCAAAACATCCGTGTCATGGTCAGCCCTGCGCTGCGTGCGCAGCAGACCGCCAGCGCATTGACCGGTAAATTTATTACCGCACCCAATGTCGGCACCCAGGCCACTCCGCAAACAGCCATCGCCACTGCGGGCTGGCCGGATGCAAGTGATGCAGTACTGCTGGTCGGTCATCAGCCCTGGATGGGTGAACTTGCCGCATTGCTCATGACCGGACATGCAGATTCCTGGAGCATCAAAAAAGGTGCAGTCTGGTGGTTCAGCCGGCGTGAACGTGATTCCCGGACAACATTGCGCCTGGTCATTACACCGGATCAACTTCAGTACTGAAAGGAGTTGCCATGTTTGAATCGGCCGAACTCGGACACAAGATAGACAAAGCCACTTACGATGAAGAAGTGCCGAAGTTGCGGAAAGCGCTGCTGGATGCGCAATTCGATCTGGCAGAAAACGGGGAATTCCCGGTCATCATCCTGATAGGCGGCGTTGACGGAGCCGGACGCGGGGAAACCGTGAACCTGCTCAACGAATGGATGGATGCCCGATTCATCCAGACACACGGAATGGGCGAGCCATCGGATGAAGAAATGGAGCGCCCCATGATGTGGCGCTACTGGCGCGCGCTGCCCCCCAAAGGCAGGATCGGCGTATTTCTCGGATCCTGGTACACATGGCCAATCCTGAACCGGGTGATGGGCCAGACCAAAACCGCCGAACTCGACCAGAGCCTGGAGCGCGCAAAACGGCTGGAAAGAATGTTGACGAACGAAGGCGCACTCATCATCAAGTTCTGGCTGCATCTTTCCAAGGAAATGCAGCATAAACGCCTCAAGGCGCTGGAACACAATCCAAAGACCCGCTGGCGCGTCACCAAACGTGACTGGGAACACTACAAACACTACGACAAATTCCTGGCCGTCAGCGAAAGTGTCATTCGCCATACAAGCACTGCCGAGGCATCGTGGGTCATCATCGAAGGATCCGATCCGCGTTATCGCGGCCTGACCATAGGCAAAATCATCCTCGAAGCCATACGCAAACGCCTGTCGGAATCTGGCAAAAAGAAAAAAACCGCCCCGGCTGCACCGTTATTGCCGCCTGTAGACAAACTGAACGTGCTGGAGGCGCTTGACCTGTCGCAAAAACTGGACAAAAAGAAATTCAATTCGGAACTGGAGAAATACCAGGGCAAACTGGCCTTGCTGACGCGCGATCCGCGATTCAGGAAAATCACTGTCGTCGTCGTTTTTGAAGGCAACGATGCTGCCGGCAAAGGGGGCAGCATCCGCCGCATCACCCGCGCCGTCGATGCGCGCCAATACCAGGTCATACAAATTGCGGCACCTACCGAAGAAGAACGCGCACAACCCTATCTATGGCGATTCTGGCGACATATACCGCGCAGAGGGCGTATCGCCATTTTTGACCGTTCCTGGTATGGACGGGTACTGGTCGAACGCGTGGAGAATTTCTGTTCTGAATTCGACTGGATGCGCGCTTATCTCGAAATCAACGACTTTGAAGCGCAGCTCGCTCGCCACCAGACTGTCGTCGTCAAATTCTGGCTGGCAATCAGCAAGAAAGAACAGCTTCGCCGCTTCAAGGAGCGGGAAAAAATAGGTTTCAAACGTTTCAAGATCACCGATGAGGATTGGCGCAACCGCGACAAATGGGATGCCTACGAACAGGCAGTCGGTGATATGGTTGACCATACCAGTACCAAAGCTGCGCCATGGACACTGGTGGAGGCCAACGACAAGTATTTTGCACGCATCAAGACCCTCAAAATCCTGTGCCAACGCATCGATGCCGCGATGAAAAAGGTGAAAAATCCATAGCAGCTTCCGCAGGCAGACCTGCGTTACATAGTGTCAGGAATCGTAGCGAGCGGCTTCGTGCCTGGAGCGACCGGAACGCAGCACCCGGAGCATACACGCCAGTATGTGAGGAGGGCGAGTACCGTACGCTCCGGGCACGATGACGCGCAGTAGATTTATGCACTATGTAGCCGATTGCACCAGTACATAGGGCCTCACCACAACAGACCATACCTCTGCATCAGCCTCTTCCCATGCTTTTGCCTGTTCATCAGTTACGGGTGCAACCAGGCCGTTTTCCATCCACTGCACTACCTGCTCCTGTTTGTCTTTGGCCATGTGAATAGCGACATCGATCAAGTCCAGCGTATCGTTCACGAAGAGTGCAACACCGCTGGCAAAAAAGCGTTGTAATTCTTCCCAGGCAACTTTGTTGGTTTCAAGATTCAAATTGATGCGATCGATTTCCTGCTGGTCCTTTGTCGTCATAATCAGCCATCCTCCCGAGTTTTAGAATTTTAACTGCCCAGATAATCGTCCTTCAAGCGTATGTAATGTTCCGCAGAGTAGCGCAGGTGTCCCAGTTCCTCCTGTGTCAATTCGCGCACGGCTTTGGCAGGACGGCCGATATAAAGCTTTCCGCTTTCCAGCACTTTGCCCGGCGGTACCAGACTGCCTGCCCCTACCATCACTCGATCCTGCACCACTGCATCGTCCAGGATGATGGAACCGATGCCGATCAGGCATTCATTGCCGATGCTGCAACCATGCAGCACGACCGAATGCCCCACCGTCACATAGTCGCCGATGATAAGCGGCGATCCTTCCGGCTTCTCCACCGTCTTGTGCGATATATGACCCATGGTCAGGTCCTGCACATTCGTCCCGCGACCGACCACAATACGGTTCACATCGCCGCGCAATATCGTATTGCACCAGATGGAACTGTCATCACCGATTTTTACATCCCCGATAACCTGGCTCGAAGCATGAAGAAATACGCGTTCCCCGATCTGCGGCAGGATATCCAGATAAGATTCTATTGGCATACTATTTCAGTTAAAAGTATTTTCGATCATGTTAACCGTTGCCCGGATATTGGCTATCGGATTATGGCAATTTGCCGCCATCAATCCATTGGGCAAATAGCCGCACCTTTTCTATATCCCATGGTGTGCCACCCATCGGCATGACACCTGCTGCGACTTCAAGAAGAATTCTTTCCGCTCGAGGCACAACATCAGCATGGCTATGCAAATCGAACGGCCCCCCTTTTTCGGGTGGAATGGGCGCAGCTTTCATACAAGCCTGATCACCTGCGGAAAACAAGGGGATGATGTCTGTCTTGAAGCTTGGCATGATTTTTATCTCCTGTGTTGAGTTTACGAAAGTATTTTTAATTTGTCCCTGAGAGTTTGCATCTGGAAACAATTGTTATGCATTACTTTTTTTGTCGGATAACCAAATTGAAAAATAGGTCACAGTCAGAAAAAGCTCGGCACTGACAGCCAGAAAAATTCCGCCCCCGGCATAGCCGCGAATAAACTCGAATATCCCCAGGATAGCCAGACCGGACATCGAAAGTGCGATACCCAGTGATATGGCTTGCCTTGCTGCCGAAGGCGGTGCATTTCTTGATAACCAGGAAATCACACTGAACCCCAGAAACAGCATCGCAGCCCTGCGGGAAATAAAATACGCCGAATCGTTTCCGGCAACATTGAACAAATAAAAGATTGGTTCAGGACAAGCCAGCAAAAAAACAAAAAGCGCACTGGAAATTCCGCATGTTATTTTATTCAGCGTCCTGAAATCAATCATGTTCCACTCCTCTTGATTTTCGGAAGTGCATTGAAATATGTCTGGCGGGTATATTGCCAACCCGGCATGAACCTGAAAGCAAATTATGTAATTGAATTCAATTCAGCAGCCACACCAAAAACTACCATGCCTGCCAGCATAGTTCCGGTCAGCCCGCAAACAACAATGGCAAACCTGTAAATCCTCGCCAGATCGTGCGCTAAAGCAAGAAAAACGCCAACCCCGATTTGCGCAAGGCCGTACAGGATGAACAGCCACGCATAGGATACCCAATATTTCATTATCGTCAGTCTGCTGCAATCTCCGGAAGCACAGATATCAAACGTAATCAGATACCAGGCCAACAGACAGGCCAGCCCGCTTAGCAACAAAACGCCAGAGTCCAGCCATCTCCATATCGGTCTTGATGGCGAAAAAAATCGCTCATGAATCTTTCTGCTGATTGAACTCAAGACTTCAATATCCCCACGTTTGACTTCACCGTCTGGCGCGGCTTTCATAGCCCGCGTAGGGCGCAATAACCAATGGGCATTGTGCCGGATGAAATTTCAATGGTGCAATGCGCTTCGCTTATTGCACCCTACTTCTTCTATACCAGCTTCCACTTCATCTTCTCTCCCGCCCTCAGTGGCACGAGCCGATGCTCGCCGAACCCCACCGACGCAGGCACTTGCCATTCTTCTTTACGTAGCGTGATCTTTTCTTTGTTGCGCGCCAGGCCGTAGTAGTCCGCACCGTGAAAGCTGGCGAAACCTTCCAGTTTGTCCAGCGCACCTGCAGCCTCAAATACTTCGGCATAAAGCTCAATGGCAGTATGCGCGGAGAAGCAACCGGCGCAGCCGCAGGCGTTTTCCTTGGTATGTTGCGCATGCGGCGCGCTGTCGGTGCCGAGGAAGAATTTTTTGTTGCCGCTGGTGGCGGCTTGCACCAGTGCTGCGCGGTGGGTCTCGCGCTTGAGGATGGGCAAGCAGTAGTAATGCGGACGAATACCGCCAACGAGCATGGCATTGCGGTTGTAGAGCAGGTGTTGCGGTGTGAGGGTGGCAGCGATGATGTCCGGCGCGCTCTCCACAAACTGCGCGGCGTCCTTGGTGGTGATGTGTTCGAACACCACGCGTAATTCGGGCAGGTCTTTCAGCAACGGTTGCAGCACACGCTCGATGAACACGGCCTCGCGGTCGAAGATGTCGATATCCGGGTCTGTCACTTCGCCGTGCACCAGCAATGGCATACCGCAGTTTTGCATTTCTTCCAGTGCTGCATAGGTCTTGCGCAGGTCGGTGACGCCCGCATCGGAGTTGGTGGTCGCACCTGCCGGATACAGCTTCACCGCATGTACTACGCCGCTAGCTTTGGCTTTCTTGATCTCTTCGACACTGGTGATATCAGTCAAGTACAGCGTCATCAGCGGCTCGAACTTCATGCCTGCGGGCAGTGCTTTCAGGATGCGCTCGCGGTAAGCCATAGCCTGTGCGGTAGTGGTAACGGGCGGACGCAGATTCGGCATGACGATGGCGCGCGCAAACTGGCGCGCTGTGTCGGGCAATACAGATTGCATCTCCGCACCATCGCGCAGGTGCAGGTGCCAGTCGTCGGGGCGGGTGATGGTCAGCGTTTCCATATTCTGCATTTTATCAGTCCTTCGTTTCTTTCTTGAGCGCCAGCGCGCGCTGGTACAGTTCGTTTTTGTTGCCGCCGGTAATTTTCACTGCAAGCTGCACAGCCTGTTTGAGCGGCAGTTCTTCCAGCAGCAAAGCCAGCGTTCTCTCGCTGTCGGCATCAAGACCTTCGCGCGCCGCTGCGCCCGACACCAGCAATACAAACTCACCGCGCTGGTTGTTGGCGTCACTGTTCAGCCAATCCAGTGCGTCGCCCAGTTTGCAGCGATGGAGACTCTCGAACAGCTTGGTGATCTCGCGTGCGAACATGATTTCGCGTTCGTTGCCGAAAATCGCCTGCAGGTCTTCGGTGCACTCCAGGATACGGTGCGGTGCTTCATAGAACACCATGGTGTAGGGATATTCGGCCAGCGCCTGCAATGCCGTGCGCCGCGCGCCGTGTTTGCTCGGCAAAAAACCGTAAAACAGGAAATGTGACGAATCCAGTCCGGAAGCAGACAGGGCAGCAATGGCCGCATTCGCACCGGGAATGGGAATGACGCGATACCCGGACAGGCGCACCCATTCCACCAGCAAGGCGCCGGGATCGCTGACGGCCGGGGTGCCAGCATCGGTCACCAGCGCCACGCTTTGTCCTTGTTCCAGCAGGGAAATGATCTTTTTTGATGCGGCGCGCTCGTTATGCTGGTGCAACGGCAGCAATTTTGCATCGTTAATGCCATGAGCCTGCAGCAAATGGCGTGTATTGAGGGTATTTTCCGCCGCAACTGTGTCGACGCTGCCCAGTACTTCCAGGGCACGCAGGGTTATGTCACTTAGATTTCCAATCGGGGTGGCGACTACATATAATGCGCACTCCAATAATTGTCCGGTCTTGTTATGCAAACTGTCGCCTCTAAATTTGGTTGGTCACGCTGGTTCCTGATCGCCGCACTATACGTGAGCGTTTTTGGCTGCGCTACTGCCCCTGCGCCAGCCCCTACTGAAACCGAGCCAGTGACACAGGAAGTCCCGCCCGAGACATCGGCTGTCCCCGGCGCCCCGCAACTTGAATCGACTCCCCTGACATTGCCCAGACTGGGCGCTGCCATGCCGCATATTGCGCTGCTGCTGCCGCTGGATTCGCCCCTGTTCGCCAAAGCGGCCGATGCCGTACAGCAGGGTTTCCTCGCCGCTGCAGGCACTCAAATCAATGGATTGCCCATACGCGTCTATCCCTGTCGCGACGAAAGCACCGAGATTGTCGCGCTGTATCAGCAGGCTGTTACTTCCGGCGCGGTTGCCATCGCCGGGCCGATCACACGCGACGGCGTAGCCGCACTGGCTGACCACACCGATCTCATGACACCGACACTGGCGCTGAACATGGTGGATGACTCGCGCACCGACCGCCTTTATTTTTTCGGCCTGCCAGGTGAAGCAGAAGCGCGTCAGAGTGCCCAGCGCGCAACGGCTGCCGGTTTGCTCAGCGCGACCATCGTCTCTACCAACACACCGTTTTCCAAGCGCCTGGCCCAGGCATTTGCTGATGAATGGCAGCGAGCCGGCGGCATTATCCTTTCCGAGATTGTTTACACCGGCGACCCCATGCCGTTGAAGGAATTGCCGGTAAATCCAGGCCATATGGTATTCCTGGCTGCCGAAGCGAATACGGCCCGCCTGTTGCGCCCCTATATCGACGCTTCTCTGCCTGTCTATGCAACCTCACAGATCTTTGCGGGCAATACCCGCACACTGACCAACTATGATCTGTCCGATGTGCGTTTTGTCGATATGCCGTGGATGTTGCAGCCGGATCATCCCGCCGTGATGGTTTATCCGCGCTCTGCAACCCCCTTGTCGCCGGGCCTGGAGCGCCTGTACGCCTTGGGCATTGATGCCTATCGTCTGTTGCAAATTATCTTCAGGCACAGCGAATCGCGTTCGCTGCCACTGGACGGCGTTACCGGCAAAATCTCGCTTAACCGGCATACATTCCAGCGTAAGGCAATCTATGCAATCATCAAGCAGGGCATGGGCGTACCGGCGGACGGCAAATATCTCCAATGAAACCGGGTGTCCGGGCCGAGCAGCTCGCTGCACAATATTTGCAGCGTCAAGGCTTGGTACTGGTTCAATCCAATTACCATTGCCGCTTTGGTGAAATCGACCTGATCCTGCGCGACAGGGAAACCCTGATCTTCGCCGAGGTACGTCAGCGCAGCAGCAGCAATTTCGGCGATGCTGCCGCCAGCATCGATACGCACAAGCAACAACGCCTGATCCTGACAGCACAGCATTACCTGACCACTTTGCCTCGTACCCCTCCCTGCCGTTTTGATGCCGTGCTGCTGGATGCGGCGGAAAACATCGAGTGGGTCAAAAATGCTTTTGAGCTGTAGCGCAAAACCCTGCAGGCATCCTGCCGTATTCCTCGCGCTTTGGGATAACCCGCACCATGATCGATAAGGTAAAATCCGCTTTTATCTTTACATTACATTTTGTGCCATGACCCTGAATTCCCGTATCAGCAAACATTTCGACGACAGCGCCCAGCTCAAGCTGGACAGTAAAAATGTCCTCACGCAGCCTATTGCGGACGCTGCCCAGGCCATGGTTACCTGCCTGATGAATGACGGCAAGATCCTGGCCTGCGGTAACGGCGGATCGGCAGGCGATGCACAACATTTCGCTGCCGAGCTGATCAACCGTTTCGAGGTCGAGCGTCCGGGACTGGCCGCCGTCGCGTTGACCACCGACAGCTCGGTGCTTACCTCCATCGCCAACGATTACGATTACGTGCAGGTCTTTTCCAAACAAGTGCGCGCGCTGGGCATGGAAGGCGATGTGTTGCTCGCCATTTCCACCAGCGGCAATTCGCCCAATGTCATCGAAGCCATCCAGGCGGCGCATGAACGCTACATGCCGGTGGTTGCCTTGACCGGATGCGGCGGCGGCAAAATTACCGCCCTGCTGAAGGACACCGATTTCCATATCTGCGTCCCCGCGAAAAGAACCGCGCGCATCCAGGAAGTGCACCTGCTGGCAATACACTGCCTGTGTGACGTGATCGATCACGTCATTCTGGGAGGCGAGTAATGCGTTTTTTATTTGTGCTGTTGTTCGCGACTATCGGCCTGTTACAAGGCTGCGTTGCACCCGTCGTAGCGGTCGGTGCAGGCGCGGGCGCCATGATGTCTGCAGCAGATCGCCGCAGTGCGGGCGCCATGGTTGAGGATGACACCATCGAAAGCAAAGCGCAGAAACGTATCGAGGAAAAATACGGGGAAACCGTGCATGCCAGTGTGACTTCCTATAATCGTTATGCACTCGTCACGGGTACGGCAGCAAGCGAATCCGCAAAGATGGGCATTGAACGCATCATCGGTGCCATTCCCAATGTGCGGGGCATTGCCAACGAACTGGTTGTAAGCGAAGCAGCTAACAGTACTGGCGTCAGCGATACGCGCATTACCGCCAGCATCAAAATGCGTTTCGTCAAAAGCACCGACTTCAAGGCCGATCACGTCAAAGTCATCACCGAAAATAATGTGGTCTACCTGATGGGCCTGGTCACCCACGCCGAGGCGGATGCCGCATCCAAAATTGCCAGCACTACGGCAGGCGTACAGAAAGTTGTACGCGTTTTCGAATATATAGACTAGTGAAATACGCTGCCCCCACCTTCGAAGAAAAAATTTGCACGGCTGAACAGCTCGCTGTGAAAGTCGCCCAGTTGCCGCGCCCGCTGGTATTCACCAATGGCTGCTTCGACGTGCTGCACCGCGGCCACGTAACTTACCTCGCACAGGCCCGCGCGCTTGGTCTCTCGCTCGTCGTCGGTGTGAACAGCGATGCTTCGGTCAAACGCCTGGACAAGGGCGACGACCGCCCCATCAATGCCGAACAGGACCGCATGGCCGTACTCGCGGCGCTGGCATCGGTAAGCCTGGTGGTAAAATTCGACGACGACACGCCGCTCAACCTCATCCTCGCCTGCAAACCCGATGTGCTGGTCAAGGGCGGCGACTGGAAACCCGATGACATCGTCGGCAGCAAGGAAGTCAAAATCTGGGGCGGCACCGTGCACAGTATCCCTTTCCTGCACGAGCGCTCCACTACAGAATTACTGAAAAAGATCAGATCGCTATGACGCCCACTGAAATTACCCTGCACCAACAGTCGAAAATGCTGGAAATCGCCTTTGACGATGGCGCTCGTTACAAACTGCCGTTCGAGTTCCTGCGCGTATACTCGCCTTCCGCCGAGGTGCGCGGACACGGCCCGGGACAGGAAACGCTGCAGGTCGGCAAACGTAACGTGGTTCTCAAGGAGATCGAACCGGCTGGCAGCTACGCGCTCAAGCTGATCTTTGACGACGGCCACGATAGCGGACTTTACACCTGGGAATACCTGCACGAACTCGGCAAGTACCAGGATGCGATGTGGCAGGATTACCTGGCCAAACTGGAGGCTGCCGGCGCCTCACGGGATTGATGAATACAAGGAGTTGATATGAGCAAGACCACCCATTTTGGTTTCGAGACCGTTCCCGAAGAAGAAAAAGCCAAGCGCGTCGCAGGCGTATTCACTTCTGTCGCCAGCAAGTACGACATCATGAACGATCTCATGTCGATCGGTCTGCACCGCATCTGGAAACGCTTCGCGGTCGGCCTCGCTAATGTGCACGAGGGTCAGCGCGTGCTGGACATTGCCGGCGGTTCCGGCGACATCTCGCGCCTGTTCCTGGACAAAGTCGGCAAGGACGGCCAGGTCATCCTGACCGACATCAACAACGCCATGCTGCGGGTCGGCCGCGATCGCCTGCTGGATGAGGGTAAAGCCACACCCGCCATGCAGTGTGATGCGGAACATCTGCCTTTCCCCGACAATCACTTCGACTGCGTGAGCATCGCCTTTGGCCTGCGCAACGTTACCCACAAGGACGTTGCGTTGCGTGAAATGCACCGTGTGCTCAAACCCGGCGGCCGCGTGATCGTGCTGGAATTTTCCAAAATCGCCAAACCGCTGGAAAAAGTCTACGATCTGTACTCTTTCAAGTTGCTGCCCAAGATGGGAGAACTGATCGCCAACGACCCGGACAGCTACCGCTATCTTGCCGAATCCATCCGCATGCATCCGGGGCAGGAAGGACTGAAAAAAATGATGGAAGAAGCCGGACTGGAGCGCGTGGAGTATTTCAACATGACGGGCGGGGTCGTGGCAGTGCATCGGGGATACAAGCTGTAGCAGGAAGCTTTTAACTCCGGTTGTGGAGGGCATGGAGCAGGATATTGTGAATAATGACGTTTTGGCGCTGATTGGCGTCGTTGCAGGCAGTTTGCTTCTTATTGCTGGCGCCCTTGCCGGCAACACCTTGCCTGAATTTATTCGTAAGCGGAAGTTGAGGCGCAAACTGGCGCTTGCCTTCCGCGATGAAGTCCAGGCCCTGCTGGAAATCATTGAAAAACGCGGATATATCGAAGGACTTCGCTCGGCCAAGGCCGAAACCGAGGCGACAGGCAAATACCAGGCTTATCATTTCAGGGTGCGAAAAAAGTATTTCAGCGTCTACGAAGCGAATGTCGGACAAATTGAAATCCTGAAACCTCCGCTGTCTGAACTGATCACCCGGTTCTACTCGCAGGCCAACTGCATCATCGAAGACATGGACCGGTTTGAGCATCTGGATTCGGCTTCGTTTGATCCGATGGATGCGATAGCAGCCTATGATGAAGTGCTGAACATCTTCGAAGATACCGTAGCAACGGGAAACCGGATCATAAGGGAAGTATCCATGCGTTTCTCGGGAATACTGGCCTGGCATTTTTTCAAAAAAAGGCTTAGTGGAGTTTCAAAATGAGCGGCTGGGGTTGTCCGCATGAAGTTGATGGCAACTGCCAGAAGGTACTGAACAAACCCTGCGATATCGGCATGAAGGGCTGTGTGCTTGCCGGACGTTTCCGTTTTGCCGACCCCAGCAAGAACAGGCCTAAGAAAACCCCGCAAGCGCAAGCTGCCAAAACGCCTTCCCCGGGCGATGACGATCAAAAATAGCACTCCGGAAATAATCTACCGCGACGATTTCATGCTGGTGGTAGACAAGCCCGCCGGCCTGCTGGCCGTGCCCGGCCGCGGTGCCGACAAGCAGGATTGTCTTTCTGCACGGCTCCGGCATAACTTTCCCGATGTGCTGGTCGTGCACCGCCTGGATATGTCGACATCCGGTTTGATGGTGTTTGCGCGTGGTGCCAACATGCAGCGTCGTCTGTCTCTGATGTTTCAGGCGCGTGAGGTGGAGAAGCGCTATGTGGCCATTGTGGCAGGCAGGCTGGAACCTGAATCTGGCGAGGTGAACCTGCCAATCGCGACGGACTGGCCGAACCGGCCTTTGCGGAAGATCGATACCGAATCCGGCAAACCTTCGCTGACGCGCTACCGCGTGCTGGCCCAGCAGGACAACACATCCCGCGTGGAGCTGGAACCATACACAGGCCGCAGCCACCAGTTACGTATCCATATGGCCGCTATTGGCCATCCCATTCTCGGCGATACCCTGTATGGCGACGCACACAGCGCACCGCGTCTGATGCTCCATGCCAGCTCTTTGGGCTTTGTACACCCTTTGAGCGTCGAGCCTTTGCATTTTGCCTCCGTCCCTGCATTCTAGAGACCGTTTTCTGTGCGTCCGGGGACAGGAATTCAGCAGTTTTTTATGCAAAGTAAAGTAAACTAGAGGGCGTTGGCTTTTTCCAGAGCTTTTTTATTTTGCCCGGCTATTTTGTGATGCGTTTTTTACGATTACTCAAGATTACTTTTGTTGTTCTGCGTTTCGGTCTGGACGAGTTTTTGCTGGCACATGAGCGGACAAGCTGGTTGCTGTATCCGCTTAACTGGCTTCTGTTCTTCCGCAATACCTCACGCCCGCGTGCCGAGCGCCTGCGCCTGGCGCTGGAAACGCTGGGCCCGATCTTCGTCAAGTTCGGCCAGATGCTGTCCACGCGCCGCGACCTGATCCCCACCGACATTGCCGACGAACTGGCCAGGTTGCAGGATCGGGTTCCCCCCTTCCCATCCGCCAAGGCCGTTGCATTGCTGGAGGAATCCTACGGCAAGCCGCTGAACGAAGTGTTTGCCGAATTCGATGAAGCGCCCGTGGCCAGCGCATCGGTTGCCCAGGTTCATTTTGCCGTGTTGCCGGACGGGCGCGAGGCGGCAGTAAAGATCCTGCGGCCCGGTATCCTGCGTGTCATAGACCATGATGTGGCGCTGTTGCAGATTTGCGCCGGATTGATCGAGCGCTGGTGGTCTGATGGCAAGCGCTTAAAACCCAAACTGGTGGTCGCCGAATTCGAGAAATACCTGCATGACGAACTCGACATGATGCGCGAGTCTTCCAGCGCCAGCCAGTTACGGCGCAATTTCGCCGATTCGAAATTGCTGCTGGTACCTGAAGTCTACTGGGACTGGTGTTCCGATCAGGTCATGGTCATGGAACGCATGCAGGGCATTCCCATCAGCGATATCGCGGGCTTGCGCGCGGCGGGAGTCGACCTGTCGAAGCTCGCTGCCAACGGCGTGGAAATCTTCTATACGCAAGTGTTCCGGGACGGTTATTTCCATGCCGACATGCACCCCGGCAACATCCTGGTCACACGTGAGGGCCTTTATGTGGCCATGGATTTCGGCATCATGGGCACGCTCACCAAGACCGACAAGAATTATCTCGCGCAGAATTTCATTGCCTTCTTCAATCGCGATTACCGGCGCGTAGCCGAACTGCACATCGAGTCCGGCTGGGCACCCGCAGATACACGCGTTGATGATTTTGAAGCGGCGATCCGCTCCGTATGCGAACCGATCTTTGACAAACCGCTGCGCGATGTCTCGTTCGGCAAAGTCCTGTTGCGCCTGTTCCAGGCCTCGCGTCGTTTCGGGATCGAGATACAGCCGCAACTGGTTCTGCTGCAAAAAACCCTGCTCAATATTGAAGGGCTGGGCATTCAGCTCGATCCTGAACTGGATTTGTGGAAAACGGCCAAGCCCTGGCTGGAACGCTGGATGAGCGAACAGATCGGCTGGCGCGGCCTCATCAAGGAATTGCGTATCGAAGCACCGCGTTATGCAACGCTGCTGCCGCAACTTCCGCGTTTACTGCATCAACACCTGAAAGATAATCCTCTGGAGCAATCCATTCCTTTATTGCGCGACATGCTTGATCAGCAAAAAAAGCGCAATGACTTGTTATCGCTCATCGTGCTTCTGCTGGCGTCATCACTGGCATTCGCCGCCTATGTTTATTTTGTTTGAGTAATGTTCCCTCCCCCTTTTAGGGGGAGGGCTAGGGTGGGGGTAGCAATGTGGGGTAGATATGAACAAATTTTCTACCCCCATCCCAACCTTCCCCCTGCAAGGGGGAAGGAGTCGAAATTCTTACGAACGGGCTTAACCTGCTGCGCAGGTTAGTCTTCACCGCAAGCCACGCGCCAATCCGTCACTCTACCGTGACGGACTTGGCAAGATTGCGTGGCTTGTCCACATCCGTTCCTTTTTGCAGTGCAACGTAATAAGCCAGCAGTTGCAGCGGGATGGTATGCAGAATAGGGCTCAGGAAACCCGCATGCTCGGGCATTTGCAGAATGTGGATGCCTTCGCTTTCCTTGATATGGGTATTTGCGTCGGCAAATACATACAATTCGCCGCCACGCGCACGCACTTCCTGCAGGTTTGATTTCAGTTTTTCCAGCAACGCGTCGTTCGGCGCAACCGAAACCACAGGCATGTCCTTGTCCACCAGCGCCAATGGGCCATGCTTCAGTTCACCTGCCGGGTAGCCTTCGGCGTGAATGTAGCTGATTTCCTTGAGCTTGAGCGCGCCTTCCAGTGCAATCGGGTAATGCATGCCGCGACCTAGAAATAATGCGTGATGCTTGTCCGCAAAGTGTCCGGACAGTTCGGCGATTTTCGGCTCCAGTGCCAGCACCTTTTGCACCGCACTGGGCAGATGGCGCAGTTCATGCAGGAATTGCTGCTCGTCTTTTTCAGCCAGACGCCCGCGCAATTTGGCCAGTACCAATGTCAGCAGGAACAGTGCGGCAAGCTGGGTGGTAAAAGCCTTGGTCGATGCCACGCCGATTTCGGGACCGGCGCGTGTCATCAGACGCAATTTTGACTGACGCACGATGGCGCTTTCCGGCACATTGCAAATCGCCAGCGTGAATTTTTGCCCGATGGTTTTTGCATGGTCGAGTGCGGCCAGCGTATCCGCCGTTTCGCCGGATTGGGAAATAGTGACCACCAGCGTTTTGGGATTGGGGACGCTGGTGCGATAACGGTATTCGCTCGCCACTTCCACACTGCACGGAATACCCGCGATTTCTTCCAGCCAGTAGCGGGCGACCTGCCCCGCATGGTTGCTGGTACCGCAGGCCAGGATCAGGATATTTTCGATCTGCGGGAATATCGTGTTTGCTTCCGCGCCGAAGATGCCCGGCACCAGCGACTGGCTGTTGCACACCGATTCCAGCGTATTCGCCAGCGCCTGCGGCTGTTCGTGGATTTCCTTTTGCATGTAATGCCGGTATTCGCCCAGCTCCACGCTGTCGTTATTGAGTTCGCTGACTTGAACCTGGCGCTGCACCGGTTTGCCTTTCGCGTCGAAAATACGATAGTCGGCAAGGTTCACTTCGACCACGTCGCCTTCTTCCAGATACACCACGTTCTTCGTCACTTGCAGCAGTGCAGACATGTCGGACGCGACGAAATGTTCATTCTCGCTCACGCCCAGCAGCAGCGGGCTGCCCTTGCGCGAAGCAATCAGTTGATGCGGATTGTCTGCCGCGATCACGCCGATGGCATAGGCGCCAACCAGTTGCGACAGCGCCTTCTGCGTGGCAGCCAGCAGATCGCCCTGCGTGTAATGACTGTGGATCAGGTGCGCGATGACTTCGGTATCGGTATCAGATGTAAATTCGTAGCCCTGCGCGGTCAGGTCAGCCCGAAGCGCTTCATAGTTTTCGATAATGCCGTTGTGTACCACGGCGATGAGGTCGCGGCTGATATGCGGGTGTGCGTTGCGTTCGCTCGGTATGCCGTGCGTGGCCCAGCGCGTGTGGGCAATGCCGGTTTCACCATAGGTTTTTGTGCTCTTTTCGGCCAGTTCCGCCACCCGGCCGGTGCTGCGCACGCGATCCAGTTTTCCGTCATGGACAACCACGAGTCCGGCCGAGTCGTAGCCCCGGTATTCCAGTCGCAACAGTCCATTGACCAGAATGGGAACGATGTTTCGTTTTGCTACTGCTCCAACAATGCCACACATGTTCAGAACCTCGAAAAGGGGGAAGAGAAAAGAATAATACGTGCTTTCAATCCAGCTGTTCCATTAGCGAATATCTTCCCTCCCCCTTGCAGGGGGAGGGC
>JBNLBY010000044.1:0-21698 GCA_050303535.1 Sideroxydans sp.
CGCCGCGCGTAATCGTAAGCTCGGCTTCCAGCAGACCATTGCGCTGGTTACTGGTGTCATATGCAAACACGCAACCGCGTACATTAGCAGCAAGAACCGCGCTCGCACCTGCAAGTGGCGGCGCAGCCTGCACAGCATTAAAACCATATGCCCAATAGCGGACAAGCGTTCCTGTTCCGTCGCCATTGGCATCGACACCTAAAGTTTCGCAGGAATACGTCACCGCCAGTTGGTCGCCGGGTACAACCTCGAAACGATGCCCTGCCAACTCGGCGAAATCCGGCAATTTGACAGTTGGTGTCATTGTGACAAAAGTCCTGTTAACCCCCGCCCCTGCAACCGGTATGGCCCTGCGTACGCCCGATGCTGCCGCAACGGGTTGATAGGGCAGATTGCCATCAGCCTGCGTGCTGCCGACCACAATCTGGTCGCCCGCTACAAAAGTAATCGGCTCGCCGATAATCTCGAAGCAGGCATCCACCGCATCGAATGAAAGTTCATTTCCATTCGCACCACAGCTGCCAGCTCCGGCATTCGCCACGCGATAACGTCCCCCATCCCTTGTCGGCAGGAACTCGAAATAAGTTGAGCCCGCCGGAACGGGGATACGCACGCTGTTCGGTACGGCTGAGCGCACATCGCGCGCAATGCGCCGCAAGGCAGTGTCCGCAATATCGGACATTTCGGCACGGCGCGCGCTATCCGCATAGCCCTGCACCGGCGCGCGAATGAACATCGCCACCATGCCGCCGATGATGCCGGTAATAACGATCACGACGATCATCTCGACCAGGGTAAAACCGCGCCGGAATTTCGCATGCGTATGCATCAATTTCCTGCCCTGTAACCTGTTACTGTAACTGCCGTCCCCGTGAGATCGGCGACTGTTACGGAGATCATCACCCCGCTTCCCGGCGTAATTGGCGTTCCGCCCAGCATAGCGATCGGTGCCACCGCCACGCTGGTGATGTTGTATCCGCCCAGTCCGGCCACCGCCGCATTGGTGGAGAAATCCAGAATGCCTGCCGTGGTACTGTAGCCGCAGTAGTCCCACACTGAAGTCACCCCTGTGCGAGAGGAATTCGCCCCCAGCACACCAGTGCAGGCAACGCCAGACAGATCCTGTAACTGGATCTCTTCCAGCATCGACTCGGCGATCGCCAACGCCTGTTTGCGGATCAGCGGATCGGCACTGCGACTCGTGACTTGATTCATTACCAGCAATATCCCTGCCAGCGCCACGCCGATGATGACGATGAACATGATGAGCTCGACGAGACTGATGCCGCGCTGCGGCCAGGAAGATGACTTACTGGACATAACCGGTTTCCCGCCGGATCGTAATGGGAGCGACGCCGGTGACTTGCACGACCAGATTCGCTGCCAATACGGCAAGAATATTGCCGCAGACACCCGGAGCAACTGCCATGCTTCTCGGCCGGCCCAGGCAATCAAAGCTGAAATCTGCCGGGATCGGGGTAAAGCCGGACTGGTCACTCGCCAAAGGATAAGGCGTGCCGGATGGACTGAGTACTGCCCCGGCTCCGGCGCTGCAATTGCTGTTCGTGCCTGAAGCCAGACTGATGCTGTTTGCCGTAAACGTCACGCACACAAAACGCCGCTGCGCAATCGCTGTTTTCTGCGCATAGCGCAAGGTCGAAACCACCTGGTCACGAAATGCGCGATTGTCAAAGGTAGCGCGCTCAAAAAAACGCGGCATCACCGCCACCGCCAAGATACCTATAATGACCATGACCGTGACCAGTTCCACCAGCGTAAAGCCGCATTGATCTTCATTGCGCGGATTACAGCAACAACCCCTCTGGAATCCGAAGGGTTGTTCGATTTCACGTTTGATTACTTCAGCCTTTTCCGCATTCAAACTCATGTCCGATAGCCCATAGTCCTTATACCCACCCCAGTTTGCAGTGTAATTTAGAGAGCCCGCTGGTTATGTAAACAATAAGGGGGCCGAAGCCCCCTTAATCTATTGGCAATTTCGATTGTCACTCCCTATAAACACGCAGAGAAAAACAATTCAAGTCACCCCCGCATCACTAAAGTATTGGAGCAACGAAAGCAGGAACCGCAGAAGTCGCCGTCGGAGTCGTATCAACAGTACAGTTCGGGGCGGTACCGGCTACAACATAGCCCGTCGGAACGCCGCCTTCCAGAATACTGGCTGCCACAGTGGTACACAATACCCCGGATGTTGCAATACCAGATGCAGCACCCCCCAGGGAACGCACTGCAAAATTTATTGCTCCCGCAGAAGCTAAACCGCCTGCCACACCCTGAATACCTGCTATTTGCGCTTCATTGCTAAGATCAACAAACCTCGGCATCGCCGTTGCCGCCAGAATGCCCAGAATCACTATCACCACAACCAGTTCGATCAATGTAAAACCCTTTTGCATTTTCATTTTGACTTCTCCTTAATGTATGGATCAGAACCGCAGTCCCGGAAGTTTTACATCTGCTTCGGCGTCGCCGCAGCGCCGTCAGCACAGATTAATTGACAATGTAGCCAGATTAATGCCAGAAATCAAGCAATAATTCGCGCTGCAGCAAGGGGTTGGCGTATTTTTTTAAAGCAGCAAGTGACGCTCGTTCGACACTATCGACCAATCCAGGACAACATGAGTACCAGAACATAGAGACTTCCCAGCACAAGCAGGACTCCCGCCTGGCGTTCATACCTGAACACATAGTCGTCCAGATTGTGGTTCGCCGTTTCCAGTGGCTTCAACGCGCGGCGCATGGATACCCAGCGATTTGCCGGCTGTTCGAAATTGCGCAACAGGCTCGGGCGCAACAACAGAAACAAACCAACGAATACCGTCAGAAGAGCACCGAGTAAAGCGCTCACGACCAGCGCATCAAGCAGCCCCCCGGCCAGTTGCGGATGCAGTTTGAAATTTTTTGTCAGCGCGCTAACGGTGTTTGCCTTGTCCATGCTTACTGAAAAATAGTAAAAGACATAGCAGGCTCCTGACAGGATGAGTGCTCCGCTGACCCGGCGATAGCGATAAAACCAGGGATCGACATCAACGCTGCGCTCCAGCGGCTGATTCAGATGGCGAGTGGATATCCAGCGATTCAGATTCTGGCCGAAACGACGCAGACTTTGCGGAAACAACAGCAGCAATACGCCGACTACAAGACCTGCAATACTGCCGATAATCAAAAAGACCACGAATGATTGCAACAACCAGGATTGGATCATCGGGTTCATGACATTCCCTTTCGTCTTTGGTTATTCCAGCCAATGGTACGGTTCGACGGGCTGGAACAGCGTCGCAGTTATTTCCCTGGCTGGCCTGGATCGCCCGGCAGTCTTTTCGTATTCGAATTTGACGTGAAAGCGAATCCATTTTTTTCCGTCTTTTCCCGGTACGAAATTTTCCGCATGGTCGACCGTATAGACCAGATCATGAGTTTTCAGGTCGTAAAACCAGTGGCCTGGCGGAATTGCCTGCGGAGCGGGATCGAAATACTCGCCTGCATAGTTACGCGGTTTTTTTTGCAACCAGTCCAGGGGATTATTCGTCTTGAGCGCTTTCAATTCCTTCTCATTGACCATGCCGCGTGTCAGCAGCACGCTGTAGCGCATCACGAGTGCGCTCTGCAACGCACCCACCGTCTGTTCCATGGCGGCCTTCTCGGCCAATTCCTGGTTAAGCGGGACTCGTTTCAGAAACAGGCCCGCCAGCACCGAAATGATACAGATGACAATAATAAGTTCGAAAAGGGTAAAGCCTCTGCAGGATACGGGGAGCGGGCCATCACGCCCTGTATCCTGTATCCCATATCCTGAATCCTGATGAGTCATCGATGCAGCGCCGCTCTGCCCAGGTCCCACATCGGCAGGAAAATGCCCAGCGCCAGGATCAACACCAGGCCACCCAGCAGCACGATCATGATGGGTTCAATGTTGGCGCTCAAGGTCTTGATCTCGTATTCCACCTCGCGCTCATACATGCCGGCAATCTCGAACATGAGACCGTCCAGGTCGCCTGTTTCCTCGCCCACGGCAATCATCTGTAACACGGTCGGATTGAACACGCCGGCCGCTGTCGCAGTGCGTAAAATGCTTTCGCCGCGCTCGACGCCATCGCGCATCTGTTCCACGCGGCTGCGCATGAATTCGTTATCCACCACCAGCGCAACGGAATTCAAACCCTGTACGATGGGAATGCCGCTCTTGAATGACAGCGCCAGGCTGCGTGAAAATCGCGCCAGTGTCGCTTTCATGATAATCCTGCCTGCGATGGGAATATAAAACTTGTAACGATCCCATTTGTAACGGCCTTCAACGGTGTTGGTCCAGGAACGGAACGCAACGACTGCCCCGATCAGCAATGCCAGCAATACCGGCCAGGAGTGCACCATGAAATCGGAAAAACCCATCAATAGCCGGGTCATCTGCGGAAGTTCGGCATGAAAACCCGCGAACACCTTGGCAAATGCTGGAATCACGAAAATATTGACAATGACGATCGCAATGGCCATTGCAGCCAGAACGAACATCGGGTAGCGCAGTGCCGATTTGATACGGTCCTTCATTTCCCTTTCGAATTCGAGATGTTCGTACAGACGCAGAAAGGTCGTGTCCAGCATGCCTGTCATTTCGCCGACCTGCACCATGCTGAGATAAAAAGGGGAAAATACTTTGGGATGACGCCGCATCGCCACAGACAATTCGCGCCCGCTATCCAGGCTTTCGCGCATATCCTGCAGCATGGCGGAAAAAACCGGGTTCCGTGCCGACTCCTGCAATCCTGCCAACGCACGCATGATGGGCACACCGGCCTTGAGCAAGGTATACATCTGGCGGCTGAACAGCATCAGATCCACTACATCAATTTTTTTCTCCATCGTCAGCCGTTTCCACAGGCTGATTTCAGGATGACTGCCACTGCGAGTGGCTTGCGAAGTCTGCTTGATCTCCGTTGGTGTGATGCCGGTACTCAGCAACTGATCGGCAATACCGCCGCTATCCGGCCCTTCCAGCGTGCCCTGCACAAGGTCGCCGCTATTGCTTCTTCCCTTGTAGGCAAATAGCGGCATCAATCTTCCACTTGATTACTGATGCGCATGACTTCCAGCACCGAGGTATGCCCCTGCTTCATTTCGCGCAATGCAGCATCGAGCAGCGTCTTGCCCTTCAGGTGATCGCGTGCCACCTGCATGAAATAGCTGCTTTCTTCACGGGCTGCGGCTTCGACCAGTTCTTGTCCCATTTCCAGCATCTCGTACACACCCAGACGTCCGCGATAACCCGTGCCGTTGCAATGCGAACAGCCACGGCCATGCAACAATGTACCCCAGTCATCTCTGGCGACACCTATCATCTCCAGCCATTCCGCTTCCTGCGGCGTGGGTGTATGCGCTTCGCTGCAACTTTCGCACACACGCCGTAACAGCCGTTGCGCGAGCACCACCTGTACCGATGATGCCACCATGTATCTTGGTGTCCCCATATCAACCAGACGGAACAGCGTGCCGGCCGTATCCCGGGTATGCAGTGTGGAAAACACCAGGTGGCCGGTCATCGCTGCACGCATACCGATCTGCGCAGTTTCTGCGTCACGCATTTCGCCGACAAGAATCACGTCCGGGTCCTGGCGCAAAGTGGAGCGCAATACACGCGAAAATGTCAGGTCTATCTTTTCGTTCACTTGCACCTGGTTGATGCCGGCCAGACGATATTCCACCGGGTCTTCCACGGTGATGATCTTCTGATCTATGGTGTTGATCTCGGCCAGGGCCGCATACAGGGTAGTGGTCTTGCCGCTGCCGGTGGGACCGGTAACCAGCACCATGCCATTGCTGCGCCGGATGATTTCGAGAAAACGCTTGAGCATGTCCGGCGGCATGCCAAGTTTGTCCAGCGTAAGAAAACTGCCACTCTGGTTGAGCAGACGCATTACCACCGATTCGCCATATTGTGTGGGCATGGTGGAAATACGCACATCAATGGCCTGCTCGCGCACGCGCATGTTGAAACGGCCGTCCTGCGGCAGACGTTTTTCTGAAATATCCAGGCCGGACATCAGTTTCAGGCGCAACGCAAGCGAAGCAGCGATCTTGTTGTCCGCTTCCGTCTGCAAATGCAGCACGCCGTCAATACGGAATCGTATCTGCAGGCGCGTTTCCTGCGGCTCGATATGGATGTCGGATGCGCGCACTTGGGCTGCGTCGTCGAACATGCTCTGCAACAACTTGACCACCGGTGCTTCTTCGGTGCCGACCGTGTCGCCCAGCGCACCGAAGTCGACATAGGTATCACCCAGATCTTCCGAAACCTCACGCGCCAGACCGCTGATCTCTTCGGTGCGGCGATACACACGATCAATGGTCTCCAGCAACTGTCCTTCGGTGACCACGGCAACGTCAATATCATGCTTGAGCGCCTTGGATATCTCGTCGAAGGCAAACAGATCGGTCGGATCGGCCATACCCACCAGCAGCTTGTTGTTGCGCTCTTCCAGCACGACGGCGCGGAAACGCCGTGCCTGGTTCTCAGGCATTTGACGGACAATTTCGAGATTGACGTTATAGTATTTGAGGTTGATATAGGGAATATCGAGTTGCTTGGCGATGGCTTCGGATATCTGGTCTTCGGACACGAAAGCATTATCGACGAGCACGCGACCGAGCTTGCGGCCACTGTGTTTTTGCTGTTCCAGGGCGAACTGGAGTTGATCCTGTGAAATGAGTCCCTGCTGAACCAGCAAATCGCCTAAGCGGACTTTCTCCGGACGCGTCATAATTCCCCCTGTTAGACTTTCAAACCATGCTGCCAGAAACAGAAGTTAGCCGTTTTTCCCTGTACTGACAAGCCTTCTGAGTATTTTCTTCATGTTTAACGTTATCTTGTTCGAACCCGAAATTCCACCTAACACAGGCAACATTATTCGCTTGTGTGCAAATACCGGCGCGCAGTTGCATCTGATTCGTCCTTTAGGATTCGATCTCGACGATAAAAACCTGCGCCGGGCCGGATTGGATTATCACGAGTACGCCACTGTCCGGGAATACGACACACTTGACGGATGTCTGGACAGTTTGCCTGACTCACGCGTATTCGCGTTCACGACCAAGGGATCGCAGCCTTTCCACGAGGTGCAATACCGCGCGGGCGATGCGTTCCTGTTCGGACCGGAAAGCCGGGGGTTACCTGAAGAAGTATTAGCACTATTTATGCCGGAACAGCGCTTGCGTCTGCCGATGTTGCCGGACAGCCGCAGCCTGAATCTGTCGAATACGGTGGCGGTATCAGTGTTCGAAGCGTGGAGGCAGTGCGGGTTTAGAGGATCTAGGATTGAGGATTGAGGATTTGGAAATTAGGTAAATGCAGGACCACCCCTGCCCACTCCCTAAATCCTAATTCCTAGCTCCTCAATCCTATTGGAATTCGCTGCCTGGCTGACGGCTGAGCAGTGCCTCGACCGCCTTGGCAGCAGGGAGATTCTCGTGCAACACCCGGTACACGGCTTCGCAAATCGGCATTTCGACAGCGTGCTGTTGCGCAATGTGATGCACTTCACGCGCCGTATAGACCCCTTCCGCCACATGTCCGAGTTCGCTGAGAATGGTCGAAAGCGACTTGCCCTGCGCCAGCAACATGCCTACCTGGCGATTGCGCGACAGGTCGCCCGTACAGGTCAGGATGAGGTCGCCCACACCGGTCAGTCCACCCAATGTCTCGGCGCGTCCCCCCATCTGCAAGCCAAGGCGTGTCATTTCGGCCAAACCGCGTGTGAGCAGGGCAGCGCGGGCATTCAGTCCCATTTTCATGCCGTCGCAAATACCGGCGGCAATTGCCAGCACGTTTTTGACCGCACCACCAATTTCGACGCCGACAACATCGGTACTGGAGTAGATACGCAAGCGCGAATGATGAAGGGCTTTTGCCATGCGCCGGGCAAACTCGCTGTCGTTCGACGCTAACGTCATTGCCGTCGGCTGACTGCGCGCCACTTCCTGCGCAAAGCTGGGACCGGACAGAACGCCGCGCGAAAAACCTGCGGGCAACACTTCCTCTGCGATCTGGTGAGGAAATTGTGAAGTCCCGCTTTCAAAACCTTTACATACCCAGACAACTGAAACGGGTGATGGCAGTTTGGAAAGTTGCTGCAAGGTGCTGCGTAGCCCGGCAACCGGAACGGCGACGATGGCCAGTTCGGCATCGGCCAGCGCCTCATTCAATGATGTTGCAAGTCCAAGTTCGGCAGGCAACGGAATATCCGGCAGAAAACGCTGATTACAGCGATCACGCACCATTGCCTCGATTTCTTCGCTCTCACGCGACCACAGCGTAACCTGATGACGTGGAGCAAAACTGACGGCCAGGGCCGTTCCCCAGGCACCGGAACCCAGTATGGCAATCTTCATCAATCACCCCACACGTCACCGGACTTCAGGTATCCGGTACTTCCATCCACATGACGCACCTTGACCCAGCCACCATCCGTGTTACCAAGCCATTCCAGACCAAGCTTTTTTGCAGCTTTGAACACCACCTGGGCGCTCCCGTCCGGGTTGCGGCGAACATCAGCCAGCGGGACTGTCACGATGACAAAACGTTTTGTGCTCAAATGGCGTTTTTCTATCCAGAAAATCTTGCCCGAAACGTCGCGTACCTTGACCCAGTTGGCCAATTCCACCACCTTTTCCAGCGGCAGATAGCGCGTGGCCACAAACAGTTTCTTTGCCTTGAGCGAATTGGCGTCATACAGAATGGCAGGTTCGGCAACCGAAACGAATTCGAAGGCATGCGCCGCCTGACTGACCGCAATCATCAGCAACAGTGCCGTCCAGTACCGCATCAGTGTTTGACCGCCTCGGCGGCTGGTGCCTGCTTTTGACTCTGCTGTTTTTGCTGCAGGTATATTGCCTCGAAGTTGATCGGATTAAGCAACACGGGGGCAAACCCGGCACGAATCGATATATCCGACACAACTTCGCGCAGATAGGGAAACAGAATGTTTGGACAAACAACCGCCAATACCGTCTCCATTTCCTCTGCAGGAATATTGCGCACCTGGAATATCCCCGCCTGTTTGGCTTCGATCAAAAATAACACTTTATCCTTTTCCGGCAGCTTGGCTGTCACGGTAACGGTAACGGTCACATCGAACATTCCTTCTTCGATCGGTGCAGCCTGTGTGTGTAACTGAAGGTCGATCTGCGGATTTTCACGCTCCAGGAATATTCCGGGTGCATTGGGAACCTCCAGCGATAAATCTTTCACATACAGCTTTTCGATGTTAAAGAGCGGCTGCGTACTCTGTTGCGTGTTTGTTTGTGTTGCTTCAGTCATGGCTTTTTTCCTTGAATGGTTACTTGTTCAACATTGCATCCAGTTTTCCCGCACGATCAAGCGCAGCCATATCATCAAATCCACCCACATGCTCGTCGTTGATGTAAATCTGGGGGACGGTACGACGCCCGGTCTCCCGGATCATAATGTCGCGCATTTCGTATTGCAGATCGATGCGGATTTTTTCGATTTCCGTTACGCCCTTGCGTTTCAGCAACTGCTCCGCCCTGACGCAATACGGGCAGACTTCCGTGCAATACATGATGACCTTGCTCATCTACTTCTCCAACGGCAAGCTGGCTTTTTGCCATGCATTGATACCGCCGTTCAGATTGTAGGTCTGCGCAAAACCCTGCTTGCCGAGAAAAGCACATGCAGAAGCAGAACGTTGACCGGAACGACATACCACGACAACAGGACGCTCGCGAAATTTATTCAACTCGCCAATACGTCCCATGAGTTTTCCCAGTGGAATATGTTTGCTGTTCAGCACATGTCCGGTCGCATATTCGTTTTGCTCGCGCACATCCAGCACCAGCGCATTCTTGTGATTGATGAGTTGCATTGCAGCAATGTGATCAACCTCCTTGATGCCGCGAATTCGATTGCCGAAGAACGACCAGAAAAGCATGATCCCGCTGGTCAACGTAAGCAGGACCAGCCAGATATTATTTTGCAGAAACAACAGCACTTTGATACTCCTCGTATTTTTGGGTGGCAAATTCTAGCAGAGGGAAAAAGCGCGCGGGATATTTGCGTGCCAATTCTTCCAGTTCCTGACGACCTCTCGAAATATACGTGGGATAAGCCCAGATCGCCCGTTCCATCTGCGTTCTGGCTTTTCCGGGCTCATCCGACAATGCCAGCAACATTGCCTGATGGTAAGCTACAGGGCCTATCGGAATAAAATGCAGCGCGCGCTCATTCAGTTCGCGCTTGTCTCCCAGATGTTCGCTGCTGATTTCCATCGTGCTGGCGATATATATCTCGGCGTAGGAACTCAGCAGGGGTGAGTGGTACACGGCCATCAACTCATCCTGTACACGCGGAATCAAACTATTGTCCTTGACCGCCATTTTTTGCAACCTTAAAGCATTCTCAAGTTGTTTATATCCCTGAAAGACCTGAATCAGGGAAAGCACGCCCAGCACCAGCATCATCGCGACAGACACTCTTCCAAGGTTGCGCAATTCCAACCTGTAAGACGTAATATCGAATATGCCCAGCATGACGGCAACTACACCGAGGAAATAGGCATACCACAAAGGATACTCGAGCAAACTATGTATACCCAGCACGGACAGAATGGCAAAACCCCACCAGTGATAAACGGTAAATTGCGCGCCACGAACCACCGACTGCCAGAACCACATACCCAGTGCACCCAGAAGAATCGCAAGGCCTGCCAAGCCTGCTTCCACCGCAATCTGCATCACCAGATTATGTGCATTGTTGTACAGGCCGGTGATGGACGGATAGCGCATTTCCGCAGCCAGTTGCAGGTGCTGGAAGGCGAACTCCCCGAAACCGGCACCCATCAATGGAAACCTGGAAAATATCAGCCCTGCTTCACGCCATAGTTGTAAACGGATTGCCCCACTGCCGCTGTCATTAATCAGTCGTTCCGCTGAAGTCATACTACCGGTCACGCCTTCCAGCCAGGGTATTTCAACCACGAAATGCATCAGTCCAAACCCCAGCAACAACGCCAGACTGTAATACATCAGCGGTCGCTGCGACCTGTCACGCCGCTGCCAAAAAAACGCCAGGCCGGTAGCAAACAACAAATAAAGCCAGGAACTGCGCGAACCGGACAACACCATCACAAACAGCATGGGTGCAGCCAGCAAGGCGACCAACCACACTCGCATTGATAATTGCCTGTACAGCAAGCCCAGAGATATCATCCCCAAAGCGAGATAACTGACATAGTGGTTGGGTTGTGCAGTATTGCCGTATACCACATAGCCCATCTTGGCAGTAATGAAAGAATTAAGAAACGTGTTCCAGCGATAATGCTGCAAAATGCCTGCCAGCGTGTTCAGCTCTGCCCCGATCAACAAAAACACAGCAAGCACTGTTGTCAGGGTTGGCAGTCCAAGTTCGACCCGCAGCGTCTGCCCCAGCATCATCAATAACGCTGCAAACAGAAAATACAGGCTCATCAGCATGAGATGATCGAAGTGATTGATATGGCCCGTAAAAAACTGGATCATCAGCAACAGCATCAACCCGATTGGCAGCATCACGATTCGCGGCACTTCAGGCGCTTGCCAGTAACGCCTTGTCAGCAACAATGGCAATGCACACAGACCCAGCAGTCCGGTTCCCCACTCCTGATAGAAGGTGGTAATAGGGTAAGCGTGGTCGTAATACAAAACAGGCAAAACCCACATCAGGCCGACCAAGATCAGACTGATGTGGGCAAATTTAAAATGAAAAAGGCTTGAAATATTCAGCAACTGCTCCCCCGACACGGTGCGCGAACGCGGCTGGTGCGGGAGGGGGAGCAAGGCGGCTGCTCCCGCAATCGGCTGCTTCGCAGTAACGTGTCGCAGCCGCTCTTGACGCCAAATCTGGCGAGTACGTTATTCAGTGGACATATCCGGGTAAAACCGCTCTGGAACAGGTTCAATCCCACAAAAGCGGTAAAGAACAAAAAGTAGTTGCTGACAAACAACGGGCTGGCTTCTGCGCCCAGCGCCAAGGACAGCAGGACAAAACCACCTGCAACTATACGGACAATACGCTCTGCATTCATGTTTGATGCTCCTATTGGTTAAAGATTTTAATCGAATTTCTTGTACAACGTTGCGTAATACAGCACCGGGATCACGATCAGTGTCAGCATGGTTGACACCAGAATACCGAAGATCAACGACAGCGCCAGCCCGTTGAAGATCGGATCATCAAGAATGAATAGTGCGCCCAGCATGGCTGCCAGTCCGGTCAGGATGATAGGCTTGGCACGTGCCGCCGCCGCATTGATGACCGCATGCTGCAAATCCACTTCATCGCGCAATTGCAGGTTGACGAAATCCACCAGCAGGATGGAATTGCGCACAATGATGCCGGCCAACGCGATCATGCCGATCATCGACGTCGCGGTGAACTGCGCGCCAAACAACGCGTGTCCCGGCATCACGCCGATAATGGTAAGCGGGATCGGCGCCATGATAATCAGCGGCGTGAGGTAGCTCTTGAACTGCGCCACCACCAGCAAGTAAATCAGCACCAGGCCGACCGCATAGGCAATGCCCATATCGCGGAAGGTCTCGAACGTCACCTGCCACTCGCCATCCCACTTCAGCGCGTAACTCGCATAGGGATCGGACGGTTGCTTGAAGAACCATGATTCCAGTATCCCTCCCTGCTCCAGCGCCATGCCGCTGGTTTTGCCGTTGATGTCGAACATGCCGTACAGCGGACTGTCCAGTTTGCCTGCCATGTCGCCGGTCACGTACACCACGGGCAGCAGATCCTTGTGATAGATCGGGTAATCGCGCTGCATCTGCACTACTTGCACCACTTCCGACAGCGGAACCAGCGCGCCGTCACGAGAACGCACCTTGAGTTTAAGCACATCGTCAATGCGGCTGCGTTTCTCAGCAGGCAAACCGAGACGTATCGGCGGGGCATATTTTGCATTGGCATCATGCAACGCAGTCACGTCCTGC
The DNA here is from genome assembly GCA_050303535.1 of Sideroxydans sp. Lineage (GTDB taxonomy): Bacteria > Pseudomonadota > Gammaproteobacteria > Burkholderiales > Gallionellaceae > Sideroxyarcus. Next base: position 13,006 of record JBNLBY010000044.1, read on the forward strand.
CCGGTCAGCGCAACCTGCATCACATCCACGATGTCACGTTGCGCCACACCCAGCAATGCGGCCTTGCTTTGCATCACGCGCAATATCAGCTTGGGCGCAACCTCGCTCACCGTGTCATCGATACCAACAATGTCGGGCGTGGCAACGAACTGCTCGTGCACCTGGACCGCCACCTTGCGCGCGCCCTGGTAATCCGGCCCGTAGATCTCGGCCACGATGGGTGACATCACCGGCGGCCCCGGTGGCACTTCGACGATCTTGACCTTGGCGCCCCAGACCTTGGCGATCTTTTCGATCGGCTCACGCACCGATGTGGCGATCTCATGGCTGCTGCGCGAACGCTTGTGTTTGTCCTGCAGGTTGACCTGGATGTCACCCTGTTCCGGCTGACTACGCAAATAGTACTGGCGTACCAGACCGTTGAAGTTGATAGGCGAGGAAGTTCCGGCATAAGCCTCGTAATCCGTCACTTCCGACACGGTGGCAAGATAGGCCCCGATTTCATGCATCACACCGGCGGTCTGCTCCAGCGCCGTGCCGGTCGGCATGTCCACGACCACCTGGAATTCGGATTTGTTGTCGAACGGCAGCATTTTCAACACCACCAGCTTGACCACGGCCAGTGACACTGCGAACAGCAACGCGCCCAATATGCCCAGCCACAACTTGCGGCGCATCGATTTGCCATGATGCTTATTCAGGAATGGTGTCAGTCGAATGCGGAAGAACTTGGCAAGTTTCGTATCACGCTCATCCTTGACCACCGCGTGATGGGCATCGGCCAGCTTGTGCGCCAGCCAGGGCGTAATCATGAAAGCAATGGCCAGCGAGATCAGCATGCCCATGCTGGCGTTGATCGGAATCGGACTCATGTAGGGTCCCATCAATCCGGTGACGAACGCCATCGGCAACAGCGCCGCAATGACGGTGAACGTGGCCAGAATGGTCGGGCTGCCGACCTCATCCACTGCTTCAGGAATGATCTCGGACAGTGGCTGATGCTGCGCCAGTTCGCGTCGGCGGTGAATGTTCTCCACCACCACAATCGCGTCATCCACCAGAATGCCAATTGAGAAAATAAGTGCGAACAGAGACACGCGGTTCAGCGTGAAACCATAAGCCCAGGAAGCGAACAATGTCACCGCCAGCGTCAACAACACCGCAATACCCACGATCACCGCCTCGCGCCGGCCGAGTGCAAACCACACCAGCGCGACTACGGCAAACGTAGCAAAGAACAGTTTCTTGATGAGCTTCATCGCCTTGTCGTTGGCGGTCTCACCATAGTTGCGCGTAACGGTGACCTGCACGTCGTCGGGAATAACGCTGCCTTTGAGTTCGTCCACGCGCTTGAGCAGTTTGTCGGCTACATCCACCGCATTCTCGCCCGGTTTTTTGGTCACTGCGATCGTCACTGCGCCAAACTCGCCTTTCAGCTTGATGTTCTTGTCGCCCGCCGCTTCCCCGGCGCCCAGCCACTCGTAACTGGCGGGTTGATCGGCACCGTCCTGCACCACCGCGACATCGCGTAAAAACACCGGCTTTTTATCGGTCACGCCGACCACAAGCTGGCTGACTTCTCTGGCATCGCTGAGGAAGTTGCCGGTCTGCACCAGTACTTCGCGGTTGTTCTGTACCAGACTGCCCGCGCTTTGGGACATATTGGAAGCCTGCAATGCCGCGCGCACTTCTTGCACCGAGAGTTGATGCGCATTCAATGCTTCCGGATCGAGCAACACCCGCACCACACGCGGCGTTCCGCCCAGCGTAATTACCTCGCGCGTGCCCTTCACCCGTTTCAATTCAGCTTCGATGGCATGTGCAATTTGCGTCAGCGCCACGCCGCCAGCATCCTCTTCGCGCCACAGCGTGATCGCCCACATCGGCACATCGTCTATGCCCTTGGCCTTGATGATGGGCTGCAGCACGCCCAGCGTAGGCGGCAACCAGTCGGCATGCGACAGAATCACGTCGTATAGTTTGACCAGCGAGGGCACATGCTGCTCGCCGACCTTGAACTGCACACTGATCACCGCCATGCCCGGCTGCGACACAGAATAGACGTGATCCACACCCGCGATCTGCGACAACACCTGTTCGGCCGGCGTAGCCACGGTATTCGCCACATCCTGTGCCGAGGCGCCGGGATAGGCGATCAGTACATTGGCCATGGTGACGTTGATCTGGGGCTCTTCCTCGCGCGGCGTCACCATTACGGCGAACAGGCCAAGCAGCACGGCAACCAGTGCCAGCAACGGCGTCATCTGCGAATGCAGGAAAACGCGCGCAACGCGTCCCGAGATCCCTAGGGGGCCTCCGATTAGTCCGCTCATGATCTCGCTCCTGATTTTTCGGGATGGGATGCAAGGAAGGCGACGCCGCAAAGGGTCATTCCCTTTGCCAGGAGCCTGACGCAGCAGATCGCCCGTAAAATCGGAGCCCAAAGGGTTGCACCAAGAACGGCTGCTCGCTGCGTTGCACTCCTTGGCATCGTAGCTACTGCTACGACCTGCGTCGTGCGCCTTGCGTTCATTCCGTTCTTGCTCGCAACGAGATTCATGATCGGGCTAATCGGAGACCCCTTACTCATTGCTTGTTCTCCGTCGCAACCATCCCGGCCTTGACTGCGTCACGCGCAACACGCTCACCCACATTCAACCCCGCCAATACTTCGATCTCATTCTGTTCGTTTGCCTCACCCAGACGCACCTGGCGCAAACGAGGCACATCCTTGTCATCCACCACATACACGGCCACTACTTCGCTACGGCGCAGCACAGCGCTGACCGGAATCAGCATCTTCTTCACCTTGCCCACCACGAAATGGGTACGCACGAACATGCCAGGGTACAGGTTGGAAATATTGGAAGGCAGATCAACTCGAACTTGCGTGCTGTGCGTGCGTATATCGGCGGATGGCTGCACCGTCACTGAAGAAGCCTTGATCCAGCGGTTCAGTGATGGCACTTCAATGGTGACGACTGGACGGCTTCCTATTTCTTCCAATTTATCCTGCGGCACATTGGCGATCACGCGCAACTGCGATGGATCGAAACCGGTCATCAGCGGCTTACCCACCGTGACCATTTCACCCATCTCCACCATGCGCGCTGACACCACGCCTGCATAAGGTGCGACCACCGAGGTATAGCTCCGCATGAGCGCTGATTGTTGTGCGCCAGCTTTGCTGGCCTCTGCCTGGGCTTTTGCTACGTCGTAGTCCGCTTTGGCTTTGTCCAATGCGGCCTGACTGATGAATTTCTGCTTGAACAACTCTTTCGAGCGCTCGTAGTTCAGGCGCGCGTTCTGCAAGGCCGCTTCGGCCTGCGACAATTGCGCCCGGCTGCCTGCCAATGCCTGGTTCGCCTCGCGCTCGTCGATCTTGAGAATGACCTGGCCTTTTTTCACATGGTCGCCCACGTCGAAGAATATGCCTTTCACCCGCCCGGAGATTTGCGCCGACACTGTTGACTGGCGCGTCGCTTCGACCACACCGTCAATGCTGTAGGTCTGTTCGACCTCGCGCATCTGCACGGGTGCAGTCGCCAGCGGCTCTGCCGCGTGCACGGATGTCCCAATCAATACCGACAAGCCCAACAGCAAACCGAGATTTCGTTTCATAGCCTTACCTCTGAAGAATATACGTTAAGAATATTAGCATATTCTAATATTCGTGCCAAGTCCCGGCTAAAGACTGCTACAACTGCTTGTAATTTATATTGAACAGAACACATCACGCATCATCCCCACCAGCTTCAGAGTGCGCTGGTCTCCGATGCGGTAATAGACACGGTTGGCATCCTTGCGCGTGGACAGGATTTCCTTGTCGCGCAGGATGGCGAGATGTTGCGAGATATTGCTTTGGGATGTGCCCACACTGTCCACGATATCCTGTACGCTCAACTCGTTGCCCGCCAACACACACAATATCTTGAGGCGTAAAGGGTGGGCAATGGCTTTCATGGCCATTGAAGCCTGCAGGATGTCTTCATCTTTATCGATCAGTTTGTTCGCCATATCTGTCACCATCTTTGGAGGCAGGGGCATGCACCCCCCGGAAATCAGCTAAAATCGACTGCACCGGTACGACAAGTTCGTAACGCGCTGGATTAGTAACTGCTTATATTATGATGTGATCGTACAGAAAAAGCCAACATGACCAACCGCTCCGCTCCTGCAATCACCCCTGTCCTCCTGCTCATTCTTGACGGCTTCGGCTATCGCGAAGATGCTGATTTCAATGCCGTCGCTCATGCGCATAAACCGAATTGGGACAGACTGTGGAACAACTACCCGCATACGCTGATCAACGCGTCGGAATTGTTCGTCGGCTTGCCGAAAGAGCAAATGGGCAATTCCGAGGTCGGACACCTGAACATCGGCGCCGGACGCGTGGTGTACCAGGAGCTGACCAAGGTTGATCTGGCCATCGAGGACGGCAGTTTTTTCGACAACCCTGCGCTCGTGCAGGCAGTTGAATCCGCCAGACAGCACGACGGCGCTTTGCACATCATGGGCCTGCTTTCTCCCGGCGGTGTACACAGCCACGAGTTACACATCCACGCCATGCTGGAACTGGCAGTACGTGCCGGACTGAAAAAAATATTCATTCACGCCTTTCTTGACGGGCGCGACACGCCGCCACGCAGCGCCGCGCAATCGCTGCAGGAACTGCAGGAAAAATGTTCACAACTCGGTGTCGGGCGCATCGCTTCCATCGTTGGCCGCTTCTACGCCATGGACCGTGACAACCGCTGGGAGCGCGTGCAGATCGCCTACGACATGCTGACGCTGGGCAAAGCCCCGTTCACTGCGGCCGATGCGCAGACCGGACTGGAAGCCGCCTATGCGCGCGGCGAAAACGACGAATTCGTGCAGGCCACGGTGATTGGTGAATCCGCGGCGATGCGTCCCGGCGACGCAGTTGTGTTCATGAATTTCCGCGCCGATCGCGCGCGCGAATTGACGCGTGCGCTGACCGAGGAGAATTTCACCGGATTTGTGCGTACCAGTTTTCCCAGGCTGTCGTACTTCGCCACGTTGAGCAGCTACGGCGAGGATTTCACCCTGCCCTGCGCCTATACGGCGGATGTCATCCATAACGGCATCGGCGAATACCTGTCCGGCCTTGGCCTGAAGCAACTGCGCATCGCCGAAACGGAAAAATATGCGCACGTTACCTACTTCATGAGCGGTGGACGGGAACAACCCTATCCCGGCGAAGACAGGATTCTGGTGCCTTCCCCCAAGGTCGCCACATACGATCTGAAGCCTGAAATGAGCGCGGTCGAAGTCACTGACAAGCTGGAAGAAGCCATTCGAGCCAGACAATACCAGGCCATCCTGTGCAACTATGCAAACGGCGACATGGTCGGCCACAGCGGCATCATGGAGGCAGCGGTAAAAGCCGTGGAGACACTGGACATCTGTATCGGACGTGTTGTGGATGCCATGCTGGAATGCGGCGGCGAAGTGCTCATTACCGCAGATCACGGCAACGCGGAACAGATGATAGACAGGACTACACGCCAGGCACATACCGCCCATACCCTCAACCTGGTTCCCTTCATCTATATAGGGCGCAAGGCCGACATTGCCGAAGCCGGTACCGGCGCCCTGCAAGACGTCGCACCCACCCTGCTGGCAATGATGGGGCTCCCGCAACCGCCGGAAATGACCGGCAAATCACTGATACGCATCCTGTGAGTTTTACCCTGCGCGCGTTTCTGCTGGCGCTACTCCTGCTTGCAAGTGCAGCACACGCTACCAAACAGGAGGATCTGGACAAACTGCGCAAGCGCATCACAGCCCTGCAACAGGAATTCGAAACGACCAGCGAATCGAAAGCCGAGGCAGCAGATGATTTGCGCGAATCCGAGCGCGCCATCAGCAACAGCAAGCGCAGGTTGCGCGAGCTCGAACGGGAACAAAAAGTTGCCAATCGCGAACTGGAAACATTACAGAAACGTGCAGCCTCCCTGGAAAAAGAATTGCAAAGCCAGCAAACCATGCTGGGACGTTTGCTCTACCAGCAATATCTGGAAGGCAGCGAACGCGAGTACCTCAAACTGCTGCTTAACAATGACGATCCCAACCAGGTTGCGCGCGAATTCAGCTACTACAATTACATCGCGCGCGACCGCGCTGCCACGCTGGAGTCGCTGCGTACCAGGCTTGTCAGATTGCAATCGGTCAGAGACCAGGCGCAAAAGAAAAACGATGAAGTTGCCGCACTGCGCGCCGAGGAACAGTCGCAACGGGAACGCCTGGAACGCGAAAAACGTGCGCACCGGAAGATGTTGAAAAAAATATCCCTGCAACTCAAACAACAAAGACGCGAGATCAGCCGCTTGCAGGGCAACGCAGAGCGCCTATCACAACTGGTAGAAAAAATCGGGCAGGTTCTGCCTGGCGACCAAACGGCCAGCATTTCGTTCAACTCACTCAAGGGCAAACTGGAATTGCCGGTCAAGGGCAAGCTGCAAAACCAGTTCGGCAAGCGGCGGCCTGAAAGCACGATGCTCTGGACCGGCTGGTTCCTGAGCGCTGCTGCCAGCCAGCCGGTCAAGGCAATAGCCGCTGGGCAAGTGGTTTACGCCGACTGGCTGCGGGGTTTTGGTAACCTGCTCATCATCGACCACGGTCAGGGCTATATGAGCTTGTATGCCAATAACGAGACGCTGTATAAACAGGTTGGCGACATTTTGCGCGGTGGAGACATTATCGCTGATGTGGGTAGCAGCGGCGGCATTGCAGATTCCGGTTTATACTTCGAACTGCGATTTGAAGGAAAACCGTTCGACCCCGCCAAATGGGTCAGACATTAGGATGAAAGGTCACATACATGCGTAGTCGTATCGAAAAAATCGGTCTGGTCGGTCTCGGCCTGATGGCCGGACTGATGGTCAGCCTGCACTTTGCCGCAAGCGCGGATAAAAATACCGAAGTACCCCTGCCGGTCGAAGAACTGCGCGCATTCTCTAATGTATTCGGGCGTATCAAGAGCGATTACGTCGAACCGGTCAGTGACAAGGATCTCATCACTTCAGCAATCAACGGCATGCTGAGCGGGCTTGATCCGCACTCTGCCTATCTGGATGCGGACAGTTTCAAGGAACTGCAGGTTGGTACACAGGGCGAATTCGGCGGCCTGGGTATCGAGGTCGGCATGGAAGATGGACTGGTCAAGGTCATCTCCCCCATTGAGGACACCCCCGCCTTCAAGGCCGGCGTCAAGGCCGGTGACCTCATCATCAAACTCGACGACAAGCTGGTGAAGGGGCTTACCTTGGGCGACGCGGTGAAGCTCATGCGCGGCAAACCAGGCAGCACCATTATGCTCACCATTGTGCGCAAGAGCGAACCCAAACCATTGCAGATCAGTGTGACGCGCGCCATCATCAAGGTAAAAAGCGTGAAGTCCAAACTGGTCGAACCTGGTTATGCCTTCGTACGCATCACCCAGTTCCAGGAGCATACCGGAGAAAACCTCGCCGCCGCATTGAGCAATCTGCAAAAGAAGAACAAAGGCGCACTTCAGGGGCTGGTACTCGACCTGCGCAACGATCCGGGCGGTTTATTGACGGGTGCAGTTGCCGTATCTGCTGCTTTCCTGCCAAAAGACGCATTGGTGGTGTACACCGAAGGTCGCTCTGCCGATGCCAGGATGCATCTTACTGCGAGCCCGGTAAATTATCTGCGCGGCAGCAACAGGAATGATTACCTGAAAAACCTTCCGGAAAGCTTCAAAAAAGTTCCGATGGTGGTGCTGATAAACGGTGGTTCTGCCTCCGCCTCCGAGATCGTCGCCGGTGCGCTACAGGATCATAAGCGCGCTGTCCTCATGGGTACACAATCATTCGGCAAGGGCTCGGTGCAAACCATTCTTACGCTTAGCAACAACACTGCCATCAAGCTCACCACCGCACGATACTACACACCCAATGGACGTTCCATCCAGGCCAAGGGCATCGTGCCCGATATCGTGGTTGAAGATCCGGCAACCGCCAGTTTTGATGAAACGTTCCGGTTGCGCGAAGCCGATCTGGACAAACACCTGAAGAACGGCCAGGGCGAGGACAACGGCAAAAGCGAAAAGACTGCCAAGCCGTCCAGAACACATTCAAAGGCCATGGACAATGACGACAAAAAAATCGAGATTGCTGCATTTGGCTCAAAAAACGACTACCAGTTGAATCAGGCTCTGAACCTGCTCAAGGGAATGAGCATCCTGAGCGGAAAATAAAATGATCAATCCGTTCGAACTGCAAAAAGAACGGTTATTGTTTTTCAGTAAAGAACCGTCCAACCAGATATTCCCGGCATACATACTGCTGGTCGGGCTGGATAATTTTCATGTCGAAATGGGGCCCTGTCCGAACAGTCTCCTGATCCGCTACAGCCTCCAGCACTACTCTCTGGAGGCGCTGGAAAAAGCCCTCACGCGTGAAGGTTTCCGCTTGGAATCACGTTTCCTCGACAGGATCAAGAAGCCCCTGATTCATTACTGCGAAGATGTGCAGTACCACAACCTGAAAACGCCGGTACCGCGCACAAAGAACAATTCACAGGAAATCTTCGTCAAGGCCTACGAGCTGCATCCGCATGGCGATCACGACGATACCCCGAAAGAATTACGCGAGATCAAATAGAAAAAACACCTTCAAGCGGGGGCGTTTTGCGTTTCGCCACTT
>JBNLBY010000045.1:0-21403 GCA_050303535.1 Sideroxydans sp.
GCATCAACGGTTTCATTCTTCCAACCCCTCAGGATGTGGATGCTGCAGCAGGTCGTATCGTTCGCCTGGCCGAGACTGAACAACTGAAAATCCTGGGGACGGCGGCGGCACTGACAGCTGCAATGCATGATTGGGAGAAATTGGCGGAAAAGATGCTGCAGTTGTATCGGCAATTTCCCTTTGGAAAACAGAATGAACCAAAGATGGGGAGGACTTGATGACAGAGAAGAACAAATCAGAAAACTTATCGGTTCCTTTTCGATGATGCTGGTGCGCATAGTAAAAGACTGGGATTGGCCGGATCTGCTTCGTCAGACCCCGGGAGGCAAGGGCATTTGGGACGGTATTCAATTCACTACCAGTGATGTTGAAGACTGCGACGCGCTTGTTATGTTGAACACCCACATGAAGCATGCCGTGCGTGCCCGCTGTCCCAAGGGGCGTGTCTGGGCATTGATGCAGGAACCATATGCCAGGGGGGTTACAGACTGGATGGCCGAAGGACATGAAGCTATTGATAGAGTATATACAAATTACATTCCGTCATCTGACCCCAAGTACATCGCCTCACAACCTGCTGTACCGTGGCATGTCAACCGCACATTCGATGAATTGACAACTTGCTCCGTACCCGAAAAGTCCCGAAAACTTTCATGGATCGTGGGCAACTTCAACGACCTGCCCGGGCATTTGAAGCGGGGTGTGTTTCTGCGTGCCCTAAAAGCGGACGAAAGTCTGGATATCGATTTATTCGGGCGCGCGATCCGCTTCATCGACGACAAGTGGGATGGGCTGGCTCCATACCGATATTCGATAGCCGCAGAAAACACATTCTGGCCGGATTACTGGACCGAGAAAATCGCCGATTGCTTCCTTAGCTGGACAGTCCCTTTTTATTACGGCTGCCAGAATCTTGAAAAATATTTTCCTGCTGATTCATTTATCCGCATAGATATTGAAAGACCAGAGGAAGCGATCAGCACAATACGCAGGTATATGGCCGAAGACGATTGGGAACGAAGACTTCCGGCACTTGAGGAGGCGCGGCGAAGAGTGCTATTTGAATACCAGATATTTCCGCATCTGACAGGGTTGCTCAATAATGATACTGATAATGTTGGCATGCGAGCCAGCGTTACAATACCCCCGTATCGCAGGAGTTTTAAAGCAAGATTGTGGCGGCGAGTAGGCAGAATTGCAGTGGCCATGCAACGCGCAAAAGGTAAATTCATATGAAAACGGTGAGTATCATCGTCTCGTTCTACGAACGCCTGACCCATCTAAAATGCTGTCTGGACGCATTGTCGGCATGTGTGGATGACTTCGACGAAGTGGTAATAGCAGACGATGGATCCTCCGAGTCAACGGTCAAAGCGCTTACAGCGATGATTCCATCCTATCCTTTTCGAATAGTGCATGCCTGGCAGCCGAAAGATGGGTTCCGGCTGTCGGCTGTACGAAACAATGGGATTCGCCATTCCAGCGGCGAATATCTGGTTTTTCTGGATTGTGATTTTGCGGTGCTTCCCGGCACAATACGAAGTCACCGTGAAAATGCCAAACCAAAACGTTTCCTTGCCGGGCTGTGTAAATATCTTCCAGAAGAGTCGACAAAACGCCTTATGGAGCAAGGGGTCACATCACAAAGACTGGAAGCGCTGTACAGCGACCTTCCAGAACGTCCCATAACTCGTGAGCATTGGAAATCCTTTCGCTATAGCATTCTTATCAGGCTTCATCTTGCCAACGCTCGCAAATTTCGATGTAGCAGCCACTTTTCAATACATCGAAAAGACCTGGAGGCGATTAACGGTTATGACGAGAACTTCATCGGCTGGGGTGGAGAAGATGAGGATATTTCCTTGAGAATGGTAAAAGCGGGATATCGGGGGAAATCGATTATTCGTGATGCAAAAGTGTTACACCTCTGGCATCCGAAAGAATTGGGGGAAAAGCACTGGAAACAAGGCTCGAATGTCGATTATCTTTACCGCGAAAACATTCCTGCCTTCTGTGAGAACGGACTAATTCATAAACCCGAATAGTAATCCTCTCCTGTAAAGGTTAAATAATGAATCCGCTGAAAAATATTGCAGAAAAACTAATAAATGCAGGGAAGGGCGTAATTGGCAAACCTGAAAATCAGATACCCCGGGAAAGCATTACCATTGGGATAACGACATTTGAAGCCCGGTTTGACCAGTATTTTGTACCGCTGCTAAAGCGGATTCGAGAATACACCGATAACGAAATTGTACTGGCCGTCAATGGTGAAAACAGTCGTCAGTTTGGTGCGGAATACCGTCGCAACCTGCTCAATTGCATTGCGGATTACGAAAATGTTTATCCCATTTTCTACCCAAGATTCAGGGGGCTGTCGAAACTGTGGAACAGCATTGTTATTCACGCTACACATGATCATATCCTGATGTTGAATGACGACATCATGATTGAAAACCCTGACTTCATGAAAGACGTGAGTGACATACTCAATCGCAATGACGGAAGAACATTCCTGATCAATCGCTCGTGGTCGCATTTTCTGGTAAATCGCGTTGAGCTGGATGCATTGGGATATTTTGACGAGAGGCTATTGGGTATTGGCGAAGAAGATGGCGACATGTCCTGGCGGTATATCAAACAATACGGGGAACCGATTGCGAACTTCAAGATAAAAGGGTTTCAGAATTACGCGGAAGAATCTGTCAGGAGTTACAAGCCGGTCAATATCCAGACGCATTCCGGAACAAAATACAGCTTGTTCAACAAGAAATTCATTCATGAAGAAAAATATTCGCCAGTAGCAGAAGGAATAAAGGGAATGTTTGAAACAGCGGTTGAAATGAAGGACCCCGGAGAGCGCCAATATCCATATGAGCGATTTTTCTGGCTGCGTCGTGACGAATTGTAAGGTCTGACAACTCGAAACATGCCATTACATCAACTCGCCGAATATTTCAACGCAATCGATTCCTGTGCGACGGTCAGGGTCGCGAAAAGCAATAAATCGCAGAGAATCGGGATTGAGTTACAGTTAGTTATATTTGTCTGAACGTAAAAAAACAGGAAACATTTCAAATGCCAGTATTAGAAATTTCAACCATGCTTGGTTGTCCACTAATGTGCACAATTTGCCCCCAGGAAATGCTGCGGCAAAAATATAAAGAGTCTCATCAGCACAACAAATATCTTTCACTTGATGATTGTCAGACAGTCCTGGATAAATTGCCCAAACACGTTCACATTCATTTTTCAGGGATGTCAGAGCCTTGGGCGAATCCCGATGCTACTGCTATGTTGGAGTATGCGCTTCAGAATGGCTTCAGAGTCGCAATTTTTACCACTTTGTACGGAATCTCGGAGCAGGAATCACTGAAGATTCTGGGCCTTATTAGAAAGTACCGCGATCAAATCAAGACAATTTGTCTCCATTTGCCAGACCAGGAAAGAGTAATGAAAGGGTTCAAGTATTCTGCAGAATACAGGGCGGTGCTGGTTAACTTTCTTGCTCTGAAAAATGAAAATGTTGTCAAAGAATTCCAAATGATGACAATGGATTCATCAGGTTCTTATCATGAATCCATAGCCGATTTATTGCCCAGAAAATCCAAAAAATGGGTGGGGATTTCCCGTGCAGGCGCCCTTCCCGACGTTGCGACCGTTGATCTCAAGGCGCCTCCTCCCCAATCCCCTCGCCATAATTTCAGTCTTATTTGTAAATCAACGCCATTCTACGATTGCAATGTTCTGCTTCCAAATGGTGATGTTGTATTGTGCTGCATGGATTATGGTCTTAAGCATATTCTGGGAAATCTGCTGGTGCAGGACTATTACTCACTCTTTGCGAGTGATGTGCTTACGCAACTGAGAATTATCAATCAAAAACCGGAATTCTCCAGTCTAAGTATATGCAAGTCCTGCGAAAACGTCGCCTGCTCAATTGAGCGCCCCTCCAGAGTGTCAAGAAGTAAATCCATAAAAAACGCATTGCTTAAAGCAAGTCACAAGGTTTTCAAGTTTTAGCAAGTACTCCTGGCCGATCAGGAAAGGGGAGTTTCGGCACCTTCTTTCAGATCAAGTCAGGCTTCAACTTGCAGAGCGGTTTCGATCAATGATACTGATGACTGCGCTGGCTTCCGCATATACCCTGGCAGTGCCCAGTTCATCAAGACACCTGCTTACTCTGGAATCGTCACACCCCATCCTGTTGCATGGCACGCACGGCATATCTGCAGTGACAACCCTGTGTAGATCATTTGCCACGGTCCAGCTTTTCCAGTTCCCCGGACCGAATATAGTCAACGAAGGTGTGCCTACGGCCATGGCAATGTGCGGCGCAGCACTATCCACGCCGAGATGGAGAGCGCTCATTGAGATCAACGCAGACAGTTCACCAAGCGTTGTTTTTCCAGCCAAATTGAAGGTATGATCATCTCGTCCAGAAATGATCGTTCTGGCGGCATCAGTTTCCTCAGGTGAGCCGATCAGTACAGTAGCCAGTTGATGGTTTTGCCAGAGAAGATCGATTATTTCTCCCCAATTCTTATAACTCCATTCCTTGTATTTCCAGCGCGAGCAGGGATTAATCGTGACCCAGCGACTGGTTGGCACCAATTCGCACTCTGCAAGTAATTCGATGGCATGATCAATATCTTGTTGAGCAACATGCAGCTTTGGCATGGAATCTCTAGCGTCAATGCCAATGCCGCGCAAGATGCGAAGCGATTGGTCGGTTCCGGGATGAAGGGGGTTTTTGGAATAAGGAGGATCAGAAAGAAGTGTCGTGAAAAGCGCGTCATGCCAGAATGGCTTATCCATATGCCGGCAAATTCGCGTGCCAGCGCCGGTAAGAAAAGAATAGATTGCCCCCCGGTCACTGGTGCGCAGATCAATCACTAGGTCGTAATGCGCCTGACGAAGACGGCGCGCAAATACCATGTATTCGCGCAAAACGCGAAAAGATATCCTGGGCATTTTCGCGGCTTCGACAACTTCATGGATATTCGGGTCGGCCGCGAGAAGCTGTCCAAACGGCTTGCGCACAAGGACGGAAACGCGCGCCCCATGACAGGCTTCTCTGATTGCGTTAATTGCCGGGGTGGTAAGGATAACATCACCAATATCTCCCAACTGAACCAACAAAACGTTGTTGAATCTGGAAATATCATTCATATTGGCGTACAAAAAAGTCGGCAGGAAGGACACGTCCAAAGCAATCCATACGCTATGTATATGCAGAAGTGTCAGGAGAGGGTTGTATTTTTTCAACCGCAGGAAGATTTCCGGCAGCAAGAAGCGCAATTAAAAAAAACAATGATTCTACAAAATGATTCCTGCTGACTTCTGCAACGATCCAGACAAGAAACATTCCTGCGAGCATCCAGCGTGTGCAGAATGCCCAACGGGTTCTTTGCCTGAAAGAGTAATAAAAAGCCAAGGCCATCGCTCCCCATGCAAATGCAAGTCCGGGTAAGCCCAGCCCCAGGCCAAAATCCAGCCAGCCGCTAAGGCTACTTATCTGAGAAAAGCTGGATGCATCTGGTCCGCTTTCTTTCATCAAGTACAGAAAAGACGGTTCAACTAAACCATAACCCAAAGGATTTTGAAATAATAGCTGCAGCCCTTTTGTTGCGTAAGCTGAACGCAAGTATGCACTTTCTGGTGCCACCGAACCATCTGCCAGGAGAGGGAGTCCTACAGGGGGGCCTCCATAGGGTTGCATGTAGTACAGCCAATTGGGATATTTGTCTATTTGTATGCCGGCAGCAACTGTTGGGAAGAAATTGTGCCATTCCGTGTTGAGCTTCAGATGCAAGTAGGACAGCAGGCAGATAATGATTACAAAGATCGAGGCAATTAAATTGGCTCTGAAAGATCTCTTCGCCTTGACAAAATACACGACAAAAAGAGAGGAAATCAGGAATAGGCTTTGTGCGACACCACTTTTCGTTCCTACGAATACAAATGCTAAAAATATCAAACCGATACAAAATGTTGAGACAAGAATAATGTTGCCTTTGCTTCTATTGTTTTGTACTAGTTCGTATGAGATTACTCCGCAACTTAAAGCTAACGAAACAATCCCGAAAAATACGATGCTGATTTTGTTGCCATACAAACCCACCACACAAAGATATGGAATTGACCAGTCGCTTCTTGTGAAACCCACCAATGCGTAATTCAGGAAAAAAAATACAAAAATTGATGAAAAACCAAACCATATCAAGTTTTGGGCGTGTTGATGTTTGCGCGCAAAAAGTCCCGTTCCTATGCCCAGGAAAACTCCAAGCAGTGTTCGGAGTCCAATGCCTTTCATTTGTTCAAGCTCCAACTCTGCATTTTGAGCAAAAAAGAAATAATGAATTCCTACCCATGCAAATAACAGAAAAATCATAAGCAAAGGCAAGGCCGACATTTGGTACAGATTGCGACGTTCCTGAATTAGATACCATGCCCCAAAGCTGCCTCCGGCGAAAAGTAATATATTTCGCAAGGCCATTGTATGAATTATTGGCCAAACCAGAAATAATATGATGCTGCAAGTAACCATAAGCCAGGGGAGTAAAGCTTTGGCTGAAGGATTGGAATTTTTTGAATCATTAAGCGAAGGGGTGTGTTTCTGTTGATCTTGAAATGCCCGGCTTCCCGAAAATCGTTTCAAAATATTATTGAACATAGAAAATATTGTCCTAGTGCAGTTCTGTCAATTAAATCCAAGTGTGCTTACGTTAACCAATATGATTGCATGCTATGCATGTGCAACGCTGCTATTAGAAAACTGGATTCGATGTAATTGAGCATATACGCCATTCATGGCCAACAACTCGTGATGGGTACCTGTTTCGACGATTTCTCCCTGTTGCAGCACAACGATGCGATCAGCGTTTTCGATGGTAGACAGGCGGTGAGCGATCACCAAAGATGTGCGTCCCTGCATCAGGGTTTCCAGCGCGGCCTGAACATGACGTTCGGATTCGCTATCCAGAGCAGATGTAGCTTCGTCAAGAATAAGGATGGGCGCATTCTTGAGAATGGCGCGAGCAATGGCTATGCGTTGGCGCTGTCCTCCGGATAGCTTTACGCCCCTTTCTCCGACCAGAGTGTTCAAACCTTGTGGCATTTCGCTTATGAATTCCATCGCATGTGCCGCTCTTGCGGCGGCGATGATTTCAACTTCCGGAACTTCGCGCATCTGGCCATAGGCGATATTAGCAGCGATAGTGTCGTTGAATAACACCACCTCCTGGCTTACCAGTGCAATATTGGCTCGCAAACTTGCCAGCGTGAGGTCTGCAAGATCATATCCATCCAGCGTAATGCGCCCGCTACTTAGCGGATAGAAGCGCGGGACCAGATTGGCCAGTGTGGTTTTGCCACCGCCGGACGCACCTACCAGAGCGACAGCCTGGCCTGCCGGAATTTCCAGGCAAATGTCATGCAAAGCCAGTCTGTCATCCTGATGGTAAGACAGACTGACGTGTTCAAATACTATTCTTCCCTTGGCTCGTTCCATGGTCACTTCCCCGGTATCGACTTCGCCGGGCCTGTCGAGCAGTTCAAATACACTTTCCGATGCTGCCAATCCGCGCTGCAAAAACTCGTTTACGGCTGTCATGCGTTTGATTGGTGCGGTCAGCATCAGCATGGCCGCGATGAACGACAGGAAGCCGCCAACCGTTGTTTCGTCGGTACGCGACTGAATTGTGACAAGATAAACGATTGCGGAAAGCGCAATTGCAGCAATCATCTGCACAATCGGCACATTGGCCGCTGCCGCCATTGTCTGTTTCATGGTATGGCGTCGTACCCAGTTGGCCTGGTCGCTAAAACGATCGCCTTCATATTGTTGTCCGCCAAACAGCTTGACTACCTTATGCGCGGCAACGCTTTCTTCGATTACCTGGGTGATATCACCCATTGCACGCTGTGAATTGCGGCTGGCATCGCGCAGTCTGCCATTGATAATTTTCAGAATGAATGCAATAACGGGGACCATTATCAGGCTGAGCAAGGTGAGCTTCCAGTTAAGATAAAACAGCCAGCCGAGCAAACCGACAATAATGATTGTGTCACGGACTAAAACCGTTACCACGCTGGTGGCTGCCGCTGTTACCTGGGTTACATCAAAAGTGAGTTTGGAGATGAGGTTGCCAGTGGCATGGTTGTCATAAAATTGTGTAGGTAGCGTCAGAAGTTTGTCGAACATTTTTTTGCGCAGATCCATTACAACTTTGTTGCCTACCCAGCCAATGGCGTAGGTGCCCACGAAAGAAGAAACACCGCGCACAAAGAAAATCAGCACAATAAGTATCGGGGCAAGCCTGATGACAGTGTCATCCTTGTGAATGAAAGTGCCATCCAGCATGGGCTTCAGTAAAGCCGGCAGCAACGGTTCGGTTGCGGCTGTTACAGCCATGGCAATAATGGAAAGTGCAAAGGTGCGCCAGTAAGGTTTGACATAACCGAGAAGACGAAGATAAAGCTGGGCGCTGGTAAGATTCATGCGGCGCATTTTAGCAGAAAACAGGGTATCGGCTTCTTCAGATAGTTGTTATGTTTACCTTTTTGTTCAATGCTTCACTCGTTAACCGAGCGGGTTATGAAATTGAGTTCCTGATGCATTTACAGCATCATGTAGTGAATTACTGGACAGATGCAGTAACCTGTAACAGGTAGTCATTAATCTGTAACTGCCAGGCATTCTTTGCTCAGGCGATAGAATAAATATTCACAGTTTTCAAACAATGGGTAAGTAATGGCAACTTATGCAGTAGGGGATATCCAGGGATGCTGCACCGAACTTCAGCAATTGCTGGAGCAGATACGCTTCGACCCTGCACAGGACAAATTGTGGCTAGTGGGTGATCTTGTCAATCGCGGGCCGGATTCTTTGCAAGTGCTGCGTCTGGTCAAATCACTGGGTGATAATGCCATCACGGTTCTTGGCAATCATGACCTGCATTTACTGGCCGTGGCCGAAGGTACGGCACAACTGCATCGCAGCGACACGCTGGATGAAGTATTGGGTGCCCCGGATTGCGGCGAATTGCTTGCCTGGTTGCGAAACCAACGCCTGTTGTATGTAGAAGACGACTATGTGCTGGTGCATGCCGGATTGTTGCCGCAATGGAGCGTCAAACAGGCGGCCAAGCTTGCCCATGAGGTGGAACAGGCGTTGCGTGGCGACGACTACGCAGTTTTCCTTGCACGCATGTACGGAAATGCACCGCATGACTGGGACGACGGGCTCAAGGGCTATAAACGCTTGCGTGTCATCGTCAATGCCTTTACCCGGCTGCGCGTTTGTACCGAGCAAGGCAGGATGGAGTTTCGGTTCAAGGGTGAGGTGGACAATATTCCGGACGGCTACCTGCCCTGGTTCGATGTTCCCGAACGCAAAAGCCGCAAAGTGGCCATCATTTTCGGGCACTGGTCGGCACTGGGATTGATGGTTACACCCAACGCCATTGCGCTGGATACCGGCTGCCTGTGGGGTGGCCCCATGACAGCCATTCGCCTGGAAGACCGTCAGTTATTTCAGGTGAGTTGCAATAATCCGGTCGCAAAAAACTGGTAATGCTGTGTCATTACCTGCGCCTTTGCTGCGAAGCGGCGGGACTGCGGCCTTCGATATGGCGGAACGTAATGCGCCCCTTGCTCAGATCGTAGGGTGAAAGTTCAAGTGAAACCTTGTCGCCTGCCACAATCCGGATATGGTGTTTCTGCATTTTGCCTGCGCTATAGGCGATTAGCGTATGCCCGTTGTCCAGCGTCACGCGATAGCGCGAATCAGGCAGAATTTCATCTACTACGCCATTCATTTCAAGCAGTTCTTCTTTGGCCATGCCGGCCCTCCTTGGGAAAACAATAAAGAAAGAGCCCGGATGATGCCGGGCTCATGGGCAGGACTGACGGCAGGGCAAAGTGCCATGCCTGCCTGTCCATTTACTCCGCTGCGCGGATGTTTGATGCCTGCTGGCCTTTGGGGCCGGCAACGACGTCGAAACTGACTTGCTGGCCTTCGGTCAGGGTCTTGAAGCCCGAACTCTGGATCGCGGAAAAGTGAGCGAAAAGGTCATCGCCGCCATCGGAAGGGGTGATGAAGCCGAAGCCTTTGGAATCGTTGAACCACTTGACGGTACCTGTTGCCATGATGAATCTCCTTATAAACACATAAAGGGGGCGTACCCCCGAACCAAGGCGATGATCAAGACGGCAAGAAGATGAAGGGAGGGATTACCGTATGATACGGAGACTGACCAGACAACTACAACAGAACTTGAGAATCGCGGAGCGCACTATGCGTGATATCGCGTGGAATAGCAAACGAAATATTCAAGCGATTGCGGCAAGCAGGCTGCGCATCATGCGCTCCGCCTGCCGTGCATATCCTCCTCCGAACAGATTGGCATGGTTGAGGATGTGATACAGGTTGTACAGGTCGCGACGGATGTCATAGCCAGCCTGCAGCGGCCAGGCTTCACGATATGCGGCGTAGAAACTTTCCGGGCAGCCGCCGAACAGTTCCGTCATGGCCAGGTCGCATTCGCGGTCGCCGTAATAGGCGGCAGGGTCGAAGATGGCGGGTGTGCCATCTGCGAGGAAGGCATGATTGCCGCCCCATAAGTCGCCATGCAACAGTGAGGGGTGCGGCGTATGGTTCTTGAAGAAAACGGGCAGGGCATCCAGCAGTTCCTCCCCCATATCCTGCAATTGACGGCCATAGCCTTTTTCAGCCGCGAGACGCAATTGGAAACCCAGGCGCTGTTTGCGCCAGAACGAGATCCAGTCATCGCTCCATTTATTTGGCTGTGCTGTGGTACCGATGAAATTGTCCTGATGGAATCCGAAACGCTGGGCAGTGCAACGATGCAGAGCCGCGAGCTGAGTGCCAAGCTGGCGCGCATCGCCGTGCGAACCTAACTGCAGATACTCCATCACCAGATAACTTTGATTGTCGGCGACACCGTGGGCAATGGGGCGCGGCACGCGGAGGGTATCAGTCGCAGCGATGGCATCAAGACCGGCGGCTTCGGCAATGAACATGGGAAGGTGCCGTGCTTCATTGAGTTTGAGGAAATAGCACGTGCCATTGCCGTCATCGATGCGGAATGACTTGTTGATACTGCCGCCACCAACCGGCGTCATGCTGCACAGTTCAAACTGACTATGTTCCGCGGCACTGATGATGGTTGAAAGACGGGTGCTGAGCTCCGGATTCATGGCGAATACTCAAGTCATTTTGCCGTTTCCGCCATGCGGAATGGCGAAACCTACAACGTGATGCGTGAACCGAAATGCTGCTTGTACAACTCGGCTAATTCCATGCGGGTGTACTTGTGATTCTGGCCGCCACGGCTGGCAATCTTGAGCGAGCCCATCAGCGAGGCCAGGCGTCCTGTGGTTTCCCAGTCCCATCCCTGCTGGATGCCGTGCAACAAGCCGGCACGATAAGCATCGCCGCAGCCGGTCGGGTCGACGATGGCTTTCGGTTTCGGCGTGGGGATGGCGATCTGCTTGCCATCGGCATAAATGAGCGAACCATCGCCGCCGAGCGTGACGATCAGCGCTTTCACGCGTTGTGCAATGTCGGCCAGGGTTTTGCCGGTCTTGTCCTGCAGCATCCTGGCTTCGTAATCGTTTACCGTGACATAAGTCGCCTGCTCGACAAAATCCAGCAATTCATTGCCGGAAAACATCGGCATGCCCTGGCCCGGATCAAACACGAAAGGAATGTCTGCTTCGGCGAATTCGCGGGCATGGCTGATCATGCCATCGCGGCCATCCGGCGAAACGATACCGAGCGTGACTTCCCTCGCATCGCCTACATGGTTGAGGTGCGACATGCCCATGGCGCCGGGGTGGAAGGCCGTGATCTGGTTATCGTCGAGATCGGTGGTGATGAAGGCCTGGCCGGTAAAGCTGTCGGGTACATGGCGGATATGCGTTTGCGGCAGGCCAATATTTTCCAGACGCTGTGTGTAAGGGGCGAAGTCGTCACCTACCGTCGCCATGATCAATGGGTGTCCGCCCAGCAATTGCAGGTTGTAGGCAATGTTGCCTGCGCAGCCGCCGTATTCGCGGCGCATTTCCGGCACGAGAAAGGCGACATTGAGGATGTGGATCTGCTCGGGCAGGATGTGTTTTTTGAATTGGTCTTTGAACACCATGATGGTGTCGTAGGCCATGGAACCGCAGATGAGCGTTTTCATTTGATCAATATTGAGAATTTATGACGGTGGTGGATTATAACTGTAGCTAGTCCTGATTTTTATCCAAATCCTTTATAAACACGGCGATCAGGTCATCAATTCGCTCCGGCTTTTTGACGAAATGGAATCCGGCATGGTTGGCTGGCGTTCCATCGTCAGAGCTTGAGGGCTTGGTAAAACGCAATTCAAGGTCGGCAACCACGGTGTCGCCATTGGGCGCAATGATGCGGCAGCCCTTCAGTATCGTTCCTTTCTCAAGGGTGATATCCGGATCATAGATCATGCCTCCCAGTCCATCGTGACTGATATCGGTAATTTGCGATTCGAATGTAATGCCTTCCGCCGTATCTACAACACAGCGTAATGAAATGTCGGGCGAAATCTGAACGCGCAGTTGACTCCGGCGATTATGCAGTACGAGCGATGTCGGCAAATTAAATTGAATGACAGGTTTGCCGGCAATTTGCATTTTTTTGGGCGTGGTGGCGATGAAGGTGAAGAGCAAGCCCTGATTATCGGCGATGGTGAATTTGACTGATGGTGTGTCCAGCAGCAGGGCATTAGCCGAAGGCTGGGCACCAAACGTAATGAAAAAATGATCCTTGGCAACGTCGACAAAAAGGATTTGGGAAGAAAAGAAATGCCCATCTTGGAGTTCCGCCGCGATGGGACTGCTTTTGAGTGCCTGCAATTGTAAAAGTCGGCAAATCTCGATGCGAGAATGAAACAACAGATTCTCGGTTCGTGATTTCCCGACGGGGATGGCAGGATCACTCATGCTTTACCGTTTTCAGCGCAATACTGCCAGCGCTGCGTCGTAATCCGGTTCGTGCTTGATGTCATCCACCAGTTCGGCATGGATGATCCTGTCCTTGTCATCCAGTACCAGCACGGCACGGGCCGTGACACCGGCCAAAGCGGTGTCGGCGATTTTCACGCCGTAGTTGCGCATGAAGTCTCGACCGCGCATCAACGATAGCGTAACGACATTTTCCAGACCTTCCGCTACGCAAAAGCGGTTCATGGCAAACGGCAAATCGGCCGAAATTACCAGTACCACGGTGTTGTTCAGTTTGCCTGCCGCTTCGTTGAATTTGCGCGTGGAAGTGGCGCACACGGCCGTATCCAGGCTGGGTACGATGTTGAGCACCTTGCGTTTGCCGGCAAAATCCTGCAATGAGACATCCTTCAGATCCTTGTCCACCAGCGTGAAATCGGGGGCTTGCTGGCCCACGCTGGGGAAAGTGTCGAACAGGGTGACGGGCGCACCGCCGAGTTTGGTAGAAGGTTTTTCCTGATTATCTTTGGCCATGATGGGTCTCCTGAGAAATTACGGCTGAATCGGCGGGCAGGCGCAAAACAGATTCTTGTCGCCATATACATTATCCACCCGTGCTACAGCAGGCCAGAATTTATTTTCACGTACCCACGCCAGCGGATAGGCCGCCTGCTCGCGCGAGTAAGGATGTGCCCACTCATTGGCGCAGACCGACTTCGCGGTGTGCGGCGCATGCTTGAGGATATTGTCCTTCTTGTCGACCTTGCCGGTGACGACCTCTTCGATCTCCTTGCGGATGGCGATCATCGCCTCGCAGAAGCGATCCAGTTCGGCTTTCGATTCGCTTTCGGTCGGCTCCACCATCAGCGTGTCCACCACCGGGAAGGAAGTGGTCGGCGCATGGAAGCCGAAGTCCATCAGGCGCTTGGCGATGTCGGCCACTTCCACGCCTTCTTTCTTCCATTCTCGGCAGTCGAGGATCATCTCGTGCGCGCAACGGCCGTTGCTGCCGCTGTACAGCGTGGCGTAACTGTCCTTGAGCGATTCCTTGATGTAGTTGGCATTCAGAATCGCCATCTTTGTGGCCTCGGTAAGTCCCTTGCCGCCCATCATCCTGATGTAGCCGTATGAGATCAGCAGGATCAGCGCACTGCCATAGGGCGCAGCAGACACCGCGTGGATGCCTTGTGCGCCGCCGGTTTTAACCACTGGATGCGAAGGCAGGAAGGGTGCGAGGTGGGCCGCCACGCCGATGGGGCCAACGCCTGGTCCGCCACCGCCATGCGGGATGGCGAAGGTTTTGTGCAGGTTGAGGTGGCACACGTCCGCACCGATGGTGGCCGGATTGGTCAGGCCCACCTGTGCGTTCATGTTGGCGCCGTCCATGTACACCTGGCCGCCGTTGGCGTGGATGATCGCGGTGATGTCCTTGATGCTTTCCTCATATACGCCGTGCGTACTGGGATAGGTCACCATCAGGCAGGACAAGTCGTCCTTGTGTTCTTCGGCTTTCGCGCGCAGGTCGTCCACGTCGATGTTGCCCTTGCTGTCGCATTTCACGATCACGATATCCATGCCACACATCGCAGCACTCGCCGGGTTGGTGCCATGCGCGGAGGAGGGGATCAGTACCACGTTGCGCTGCGTATCACTGCGCGAGCGGTGCCAGGCCTGGATCACCAGCAGACCGGCATATTCGCCGGAGGCACCACTGTTGGGCTGGAAACTTATCTGTGCGAAACCGGTGATTTCGGACAGGTCTGCGTCCAGCGCGGCGATCAGTTCCTGATATCCCGCCGCCTGCTCCAGCGGCACGAAGGGGTGCAGATTGGCGAATGCAGGCCAGGTCAGGCCCAGCATCTCGGAGGCCGCGTTGAGCTTCATGGTGCAGGAGCCCAGCGAGATCATGGAGTGCGTGAGCGACAGGTCCTTGTTCTCCAGCCGTTTGATGTAACGCATCATCTCGGTCTCGGAATGATAGCTGTTGAACACCGGATGGCTCAGGATAGCCGACTGGCGCGTCTTGATGAGCAATGCCTGTGCGGCGACTTGCGTAGCGGTAATGGCAGGTGCAGTCTTGCCTGCGGCTTGTGCGAACACGGCGAGAATGGCGTTGAGGTCATCGAGCGAAGTGGTTTCGTCCAGCGAGATGCCCAGCCCGTCAGTGCCGTAATAGAAATTGATCTGCGCAGTTTCGGCCAGCGTGCGGATTTTCACGTTGTCGGTGTGCATGAGTTTAATGGTGTCGAAGAACACGCCGTCAGCCAGTTTGTAACCCAGCTTCTTCAATTCGTTTGCCAGCAGGGTGGCAGAGCGGTGCACCTGTGCGGCTATGGCGCGCAACCCTTCCGCACCGTGATACATGGCATAGAAGCCGGCCATGATGGCCAGCAGCGCCTGCGCGGTGCAGATGTTGGAAGTGGCCTTCTCGCGGCGGATGTGTTGCTCACGCGTCTGCAGCGCCATGCGCAAGGCCGGGTTGCCGTCGGCATCCACCGACACGCCGATGATGCGGCCCGGCATTGAGCGTTTGTGCGCATCGCGGCAGGCGAAATAGGCGGCGTGCGGGCCGCCATAACCCATCGGTACGCCGAAACGCTGCGTCGATCCCAGCACCACATCCGCACCCCATTCGCCGGGCGGCGTGAGTAGCACCAGGCTGAGAATATCGGCGGCAACCGCGATGGTCATGCCATTGGCCTTGGCGCGCTTTACGAAATCGGCGTAGTCATGCACCGTGCCGTCGGCGGTCGGGTATTGCAGCAATGCGCCATACAGCTTGTCGTTGAGCGTCACCGTCCTGAAATCGCCAATCACCAGCTCGATGCCGAGCGGCTCGGCGCGTGTTCTCAGCAGCTCTATGGTCTGCGGGAAGCATTCGTGCGACACGAAGAAACTGTTCTTGCCCGCAGCGGCATCCTCGCGCGAGCGCAGTCCGTGCAGCATGTGCATCGCCTCGGCGGCGGCAGTCGCTTCGTCCAGCAGCGAGGCGTTGGCGATCTCCATGCCGGTCAGATCCATGATCATGGTCTGGAAATTCAGCAGCGCTTCCAGTCGGCCTTGCGCGATCTCGGCCTGGTAAGGTGTGTATGCGGTGTACCAGCCCGGGTTCTCCAGCACGTTGCGCTGGATCACGGGCGGCAGCACGGTGTCGTAATACCCGAGTCCGATGTAGCTCTTGTACAACTTGTTCTTCGCCGCGATGCCGCGCAGATGGTTGAGGAAAGCATGCTCGCTCATGCCCTCGGGCAGATTCAATGGTTTTTTCAGGCGGATGGCGGCGGGAACGGTCTGGTCGATCAGCGCGTCGAGCGAGGGCGCATTGATCTTTTTCAGCATGGCCTGCACGTCTTGCGTATTCGGGCCGTTATGGCGATTAACGAATTGTTCTGACATAGGATTGAGGAATTAGGAATTAGGATTGAGCAAGGATGGCGAGGACTCCGGAGCTGTGATCGAAGAAACGGTTTTCCTCAATCCTGGTTCCCAAGTCCTCAATCCTGCTTTTAATGTGCTTCGCTATCTACATGCGTCTGATACGCGGCTGCATCCATCAATGCCGCAACATCCGCCGCATTGTCCGGCTTCATCTTGAAGATCCAGGCGCCGTAGGGATCACTGTTGATGGCTTCCGGCGCGCTATCCAGATCGCCATTGGCGGCAACGACTTCGCCAGAGACCGGAGCGTACACGTCGGCGGCTGCCTTAACCGATTCCACCACGGCGCATTCTTCCTTGGCCTTCAGCTTACGTCCGGCAGCAGGCGCTTCGACGAACACCATGTCGCCCAGCAGTTCCTGCGCATGTTGTGTAATGCCGACCGTGATCGTGCCGTCAGCCTCGGTTTTGACCCACTCGTGGGAGGATGTGTATTTCAGGTCGGATGGATTGCTCATGGTTATGTCCTTTAAAAAAGTAATCAAACTGTAACTGCAGAGAAAGAAAAACGTAGCGAGCGATGGCAGAACGCGGCGCGAGATGACGAGGGCGCGGAATTTACAAGTGAGTAAATGAGCATTCCGAGTCGTCGAGCAACAAAGTTATGCCGAGCGTAGTAGTTTTTCATATCAGGCTTTTGCCGTTGCGGGCGAAGGGATAGTTCACTACTTTTGCGTTTAACAACTTGTCGCGAATTTCAACTTGCACGGTGTCGCCGATCTGCACGCCGTTCGGCACGCGTGCCAGCGCGATAGATTTTTCCAGGGTCGGCGAAAAGCTGCCGCTGGTGATCTCGCCTTCGCCTTGTGCGGTCTTCACTTTCTGGTGCCCGCGCAATACACCGCGATCCTGCAGCACAAGCCCGACCAGCTTCTTTGTTGGCGGATTTGCCAGCAACGCGGCTTTGCCGATGAAGTCGCGTTCGCTCTTCAGGTCCACTGTCCAGGCCAGACCGGATTCCAGCGGGCCGACCGTCTCGTCCATATCCTGGCCGTACAGATTCATGCCTGCTTCCAGACGCAGTGTGTCGCGCGCGCCGAGGCCGATGGGTTTCACGCCAGCCTCGTTCAGCGCGTACCAAAAGGCTTCCACCTTTTCTTTCGGCAGCATCACTTCGAAACCGTCTTCGCCGGTATAGCCGGTGCGCGCCACGAAATATTCGCCGCAGTCGGCGGCCTGAAAGTTCACCAGATTCTCGGTCGCAGCCTTGGTCTGCGGCAGCACCTGCCACACCTTGGCGCGAGCGTTCGGGCCCTGGATGGCAACCATGGCCAAGTCGTCGCGCGAGGTGATGGTGATGGGTTTTATCCCCTCTCCCGCAGGCGGGAGAGGGTTAGGGAGAGGGGCCTTGAAAGAAGCAGCCTGTTCCTTCATCCACGCGATGTCCTTGTCCGCAGTGCCTGCGTTGACCACGATGCGGAACCACTGCTCGGTCATGAAATAGATGATGAGGTCGTCGATCACGCCGCCGTCCGGGCGCAGCATGGCGGAATACAGTGCCTTGCCGGGCACAGTGACCTTGTCCGCATTGTTCGCCAGCAGATAGCGCAGGAAAGCGCGTACGCCGTCGCCCCTGGCATCGACCACACGCATGTGGCACACGTCGAACATGCCACAGTCATTGCGCACCTGATGGTGTTCGTCGATCTGCGAACCGTAGTTGACCGGCATGTCCCAGCCGCCAAAATCCACCATCTTGGCGCCCATGGCACGGTGGGCTGCATTCAAAGGAGTTTGTTTGAGAGTCATGTTCGCTTTCAGAGCAATAAAAAAGGGCGAGGCCACATAGCCTCGCCCCCATCTGTCCTTGGTACCTGAGAGATTGCAATGATCGTTGCGTGCCCCTTCGGTGGTCAAAATCCCCTCTCCCCATCCCTCTCCCATAAATGGGCGAGGGGGACAAAGTCTCGCTACGCGAGTTTAACGATCCTGACGCTCTCCAGATTTGCCTGTTCCGGTTGGTTCATGAGCCTGAGCGGTTTCGGGTATTGCGCCTTCGGCGGTGCCTTGAATCGGCACGCTCTCCCAATCGGCCTGAACGGCGAGCGGATTATACCGGAACAGCTTGGCCGGACAAATTATTGAGATAGTCTAAGCGTCAGTAATTTCTGTATTGACAGAAATTACTGACGAGAGTACTGTTCGCCCATGAAGCTGAATCCGATCGCACAACGTTTTGTTCTTCACTGGGGTGAGATGGGCTCCAGGTGGGGCGTCAATCGTACGGTTTCGCAAATACACGCCCTGCTTTATCTGTCCGGGAAGCCAATGCCGGCAGACGAGATCACCGAAACGCTGGATGTGGCGCGCTCCAACGTGAGCAACAGCATCAAAGAATTGCTGAACTGGAAACTTATCCAGATGGTGCATGTGATGGGTGATCGCCGTGATCATTTCGAAACATCCACCGATGTGTGGGAGCTGTTTCGTACGGTTGTGAGCGAACGCAAGGAACGTGAGTTTAATCCTACCGTTGAGGTGTTGCGCGAATGTATGAACAGCCCCGAGTTGAGCAAGGAAGAGGCTGCGGTGCAGCAACGCATAAAGGATACGCTGGTGCTGATGGAGTCCTTATCGGCCTGGGGCGACCAGATGCTGAAGCTCGATCCGGCCACGCTGATGAAAGTGATGAAATTGGGAGCGAAGATCCAGAATCTGCTGCTGCCAAAATAGGCGGGCATTTTTTTGCCCTATTATTTCTGTTTAGACAGAAATTTATGAAATAAATGGAGGTTTAGATGAATGAACGCTATCCGCTGACGGTTTACTTCGATGCCTCTTGTGGCTTGTGTAACAGCGAGATGCAGGCCATCAAGATCCATGATGTTGGGCAACGACTCACACTGGTCGATTGTTCGGCTGTCAATTTCGACGACACGGCTTTTCGTAGCGCGGGCATCACGCGCGCGGACATGATGGCCTGTCTGCATGTGTGCGATGGACAGGGCGTCTGGATCAAAGGCGTTGCCGCATTCGAGTTGCTCTATCGCACGGTGAACATGCCGACACTGGCCCGGCTATGGGGCGGGAGGTTAACGCGTCCTGTGATGGAGCGCGTCTATCCATGGGTCGCTCGTCATCGCAACCTGCTGACCTGGACGGGGATGCCCCTGTTGTTCATGTTGATCGGCAAATGCGAGGCAAGACGTGCGCATAAGCGCAGTCAACGTTGCAGTAAAGGGCGTTGTGCGATCTGAAACCAACTGAAGGAGGCTGTCATGGAACCGACACTGTTTTTTTCTAATTTGATATTCACTGTAGTTGTTGTAGCAATCGCCATGCTGTATCTGCGCCGTACCACGCGGCAGGTTATCGTCGAATTGTGCAAGTCGGAAGCGGGCGCTGAATTCTGGTTGCGCAGTGCAGACATCCTGGCTTACAGCGGCGCACTAATGCTGGTGTTGATATTCGGCAATAGCGCGAACGCTCAGGATTGGGTTGAAACAATACGCATCACGCTGATTCTGACCCTGGCTGGCGTGTTCATGACAGTGGTCTTCGTTGCACACAATGTGTGGAAGACCGTTGCGCCAAGGACGGGAGCGCAGCCATGAAAATTCTCATCTGTGGTGCGACAGGTTTCGTCGGCAGGCATCTGACAAGCACCTTGCGCGATGCCGGACACACAGTCATCCGCGCCGTGCGCAAGCCATCCGAACCGGATGACATCAAGGTTGACTTCCGTAACGACATCGACAAGGAGACATGGCTGCCGCGTCTGAAGGGCATTGATGTCGTCATCAATGCGGTGGGTCTGTTGCGCGATAGCAACGGCAATCCAATGCAAAGATTGCATACTGAAACACCGGTTGCACTGTTTGCGGCTTGTGCAGAGGCAGGGTTAACACGCATTGTGCATTTTTCCGCACTAGGGGTGGATGGAGGAGTAGATGTACCGTACTTCACGACAAGGTTGGTGACGGAGCGCGCATTGGAAGAATTGCCGAAGAGTGTGAAATGGCTGTGTCTTCGTCCTTCTGTGATCTATGGTGAGGACGGAACCAGCGCACGAATGTTCAGAATGCTGGCAAGGCTGCCAGTCCATGTATTGCCTATGGGCGGCGTGCAAACACTGCAACCCGTGCATATCGACGATGTCTGTGAGGCAGTAGCCAATTGGCTGGCTGAATCCAACACAACCAGCCGGATAGTCGAGGCAGTCGGCGCCGAGGTAACCACCATGCGCGGCATGCTGGACAGTTACCGTGAACAATTGCTGTATCGACAAGCGTGGCATGTGGCAATGCCCAGGTATCTGATGCGCATTGCAGCCAGGCTAGGCGATTACTATCCCGATAGTCCGTTATGCAGCGACACATACACCATGCTGGCAGCAGGCAATACTGCATCAACAATTCGATTTATTGCCTTGCTGGGGCACGAGCCGCGCAGCTACCGGCAATTCATTTCCTGAAACGGGAGCTGCAATGCGAGCAAATGATCTTAAGTTGACGCGATACACGCTTGCAGCAATTTGGCTGGTGACAGGAGTGTTGTCGCTGGGAATATTTCCGCAACAGGAGAGCTTAAAACTGCTTGAGGGCGTGGGTCTGTACGGGATAGCTGCGCTGTTTGCACTCTATAGTTCTGCTTCCCTGAATATTGTGCTGGGTATCCTGACATTGGCACGCCCATCTTCCCGGCTTTGGCAGGCACAAGCAGTATTGATCGTTGCCTACAGCCTGATCATCGGCATGTACTTGCCGGCATACTGGCTGCATCCGTTCGGTCCGGTGCTGAAAAATCTGCCCATCCTGCTGTTGTTGTGGCTGTTGTTCAAACATGGGGAGAACGCATCATGAATACATATCTGGTTCTGAAATATGTGCATATCCTGTCCAGCGTGGCACTGGTGGGTGTGGGATTTGGCAGCGCGTTCTATATGTATTTCGTCAATCGTACGCGCAATGTGGCAGCGATTGCCGAAGTGTCCCGGCTGGTCGTACGGGCAGACTGGTGGTTTACAACGCCAACC
>JBNLBY010000046.1:0-21282 GCA_050303535.1 Sideroxydans sp.
AACCAGCTTGGTCACCACCGGCGTGCGCCCCGGAGGCAGCTCGTCGATGACCGAAACATCGAGATCGGCATAAAAGCTCATCGCCAGTGTTCTCGGAATTGGCGTTGCGCTCATCATCAACTGGTGTGATTCGGTCCCTTTATCCCGCAATGCAAGCCGCTGCTGTACGCCGAACTTGTGCTGTTCGTCCACGATGATCAGGCCCAGCTTCGCAAACTCGACCTCCTTCTGGAATAGCGCGTGGGTGCCGATGGCGAGTTTGGTTTCGCCCGAAGCGATGTGCTCTGCAACGGCTGTCTTTTCCTTCTTTTTCATGCTGCCGGAGAGCCATACTGGTTCGATGCCGAGTGGTGCCAGCCAATCGCGCAGTTTGAGGTAATGCTGTTCAGCCAGGATCTCCGTCGGGGCCATGAATGCAGTCTGGTAACCATTTTCAATGGCTTGCAGCGCGGCAAGCGCGGCGACAATGGTCTTGCCGCTGCCGACATCGCCCTGCAGCAGGCGCTGCATCGGGTGCGGGCGTGCGAGGTCGTTGCTGATCTCATGCCACACTTTTTTTTGCGCGCCCGTGAGGGCAAACGGCAGGTTTTCCAGCAGTGCGCTGGTGAGTTTGTTGTGAGCGGCGAGTCTGGGCGCGATGCGCCGGCTGCGTTCGTGGTAGTGCACGCGCATCGAAAGTTGCTGTGCCAGCAGTTCGTCGAACTTGATACGCATCCAGGCGGGATGTGCCCGGGCGAGCAATGCGTTTTCGTCGACGTTGGGAGGCGGCTGGTGCAGCAACTGTACGCTGGCAGCAAATTCCGGCAGGCGCAGGCGCTGCAATATTTTCTGCGGCAGCGTGTCGTCGAGTGGCAATTCGTTCAGCGCGGCGTGAATGTGCTTGGTCAGCGTGGCTTGCGGCAAACCGGCAGTGGTCGGGTAGACGGGAGTGAGCGCCTGTTTGAGCGGGGTTGATGCATCCACGCTGCGACATTTGGGATGTACCATTTCGTCGCCGAAAAATCCCATGCGCACCTCACCCTGAGCACGTATGCGCTTTCCTATGGCGAGCTGCTTCTGCTGGCTGGGATAGAAGTTGAGGAAGCGCAGGTACAGAATCCCGCTATCGTCCTGCAACTGGCACACCAGACTGCGGCGCGGGCGGTACATGACTTCACTGTGGATGATTGTACCTTCTACCTGTGCTGCCTCGCCGGGCTTGAGGTCGGCGATGCGCACGATCTGCGTTTCATCCTCGTAGCGCAGCGGCAAATGCAGTATCAGGTCAAATGGGGTGAGGATGCCAAGTTTGGCGAATTTGCTCTGGGTGGCGGAGGCGATTTTTAACGACACTTATTCAGGGTTTCCGGTGGAAGCGAGGTTTGGCATCAACGGTGTTCTTCCGTTATTTTGGCAACCCGATCGTCCGCGATACGCAGCCGGTCGGCCAGCGTGTATAAAAAAGCCTGAAGAAAATGCAGTTGGCAGCGGTCGGAAAGTTTGTCGAGTTGGTCAGGGAATATCTTCATGACAGTGATATCGGTATTGGCAGAAATAGTGGCGGAACGCGGCATTTTTTTACGGCTGAGATAGGCCATCTCGCCAAGACAATCACCGACGCTCAGCGTATTAAGCAAGCGATTGTTGCGCGTCACATTCACGCCCCCCTCGATCAGGATATAGAACGCGTCACCAATATCATTCTCGCGCAGCAGCACGGTTTTGGCAGGCTGTTTTTGCCATTCGCCTATTCGCAGCAACTCCCACAATTCGAGGTCGGCGAAGTCCTCGAACATTTTGAGATTGCGTAATGCAATGAATTTTTCACTCTCGTTGATTTCCAGGTCGCTTTTTTCGAAATGGCCGAGTTCGGCCAGTTCATTGCCGAAGTCGCGCCAGGAGGGGAAGCGGTCTGCCGGTTCTTTCTGCATGGCGCGCATGACGATGCGCACCAGTTGCGGCGGCAGGTCGTTGCGAAGTTGCGTCGGCGAGCGCGGTTCTTCGTGCAGTATCTGCTGATACAAATGCGCAAGGTTTTTCGGGGTGTAAGGAGAATGCCCGGTCAGCAAACGGAACATCACGACGCCCAGCGAATAAATGTCCGTCAGGTGCGAAACTTCGTCGCCGCGCACCTGTTCCGGCGACATGTAATTGGGCGAGCCGACACTACCTTGCGTTTGTTCGAGATCCAGACGGATGGCAGCCCCCAGGTCACTAATCTTAATTTCGTTCGGCCTGTCCAGCAACAGGTTGGCGGGTTTGATGTCGCGATGAATGACACCCTTGAACTGGGCATAATTGAGCGCCCGGCAGCACTTGAACATGTATTCCACCACGCGATCCAGCGGCAACAGGTTTTCCGGGTAGATGTATTTTTCAAGCGTGCCGCCTGAAACGTATTCCATAACGATGTAGTTTTCTTCATCGCCGAGAACTGCTTCAAAGGTTTTTACGATGTTCGGATGGATGAGCTTGCCTGCCAGAGCCGCTTCATTTTCCAGCTGCTGGCGGTTTTGTCTGCCCAGCCGAGGGTCGTTGAGAAACTCATCCTTGATGACCTTGATGGCGACTTCGGTGTCCTTGAATGGGTCATACGCAAGATAGACCTTGCTGGTTCCGCCCTGGCCCAGTTTTTTGATCAGGCGATAGGTGCCGAGATACGTTTTATCGCTCATTGAAAATCATCCTTGGTGGCAGCTCAATCCTGCAGATGCAGTACACCATCGGCCTCCATCAATGCATCGCGTGGCAGCGAGGCGACACCTACGGCGGCGCGCGCGGGATACGGTTGATGGAAATAAGTCGCCATGATTTCGTTCACTTTGGCGAAATGGGCGAGGTCGGTGAGGTAAATATTCAGCTTCACCATATCATCCAGGCTGCCGCCTGCCGCGGCGGCGACAGAGCGCAGGTTCTGGAATACGCGGTGAATCTGCGCTTCAATGCCGTCGACCATCTGCATGGTATTGGGGTCGAGACCGATCTGGCCGGAAAGATAAACGGTGTAGTCGACACGTATGGCCTGCGAATAGGTTCCGATTGCCGCGGGGGCATCCGGGGTCTGGATCACGAATTTGTTCGACATGATGTTCTCCTGCTATTTGTTGTCTAATTGGCGAGTTTGGCGAAGCGGTCGTCTGCCATTCTGAGCCGGTCCGCCATGATGCGCAAAAATGCCTGGTTGAAATGCAACTGGCAATGGTCGGACAGTTTGGAAAGCTGTGCCGGTGAAATTTTCAATAGGACGACTTCCGTTCCGGCAGTGACCGTGGCGGAGCGCGAGACGACCCGCCCGCTGATGTAGGCCATTTCACCGAAGCAGTCATCGCTGCGGATCAGGTTGAGCAGCCGTCCGTTCTTGGTCACGCTGACACTGCCGACAATGATGACGTAAAAGGCATCACCCATCTCGTCTTCGCGCATCAGCACGGTTTGCGCCGGCTGCTTCAGCCATTCACCCACATGCAGTATTTCCCATAGTTCGGTATCGGTGAAATCCTTGAACAGGGACATTTCGCGCAACGTGGTGAATTTCACTGTCTGGTTGACATCGATCGTACTGTGTTCAAATCGCCCGAGTGCCGCCAGATCGCGGCCGAAATCTTTCCAGTTCTGGTAGCGCTCCCGCTTATCCTTGTGCATGGCGAGCAACACGACCCGCTCCAGTTCGGCGGGAATGTCGTTGCGCAGCGAACGCAGGGTCGGCGGCGTTGTATTCAGGATCTGCTGGCATAGCGCAGCCAGATTCTCCGCATGAAAGGGGGCATGCCCGGTCAGCAAACGGTACATCACCACGCCCAGGGAATAGATGTCGGTCTGGTGCGTGAGCACCTCGCCGCGCAACTGTTCCGGCGACATATAGCCGGGTGATCCGATATTGCCGACTTGCGTCTGTTCGATGTCCAGCAGCAGTGCAGCGCCCATGTCGGAAATCTTGATATCGCCGTTTTCGGTGAGCAACATGTTGGCGGGCTTGATGTCGCGATGGATGACGCCATTGAATTGAGCGTAGTTGAGTGCGCGGCAGCACTTGAACATGTATTCCACGACACGGTCGATGGGCAGCAGGTTATCCGGCTCGGCATATTTATCCAGCGTGCCGCCGCTGACATATTCCATCACGATGTGGCTGGAATCGTCGCCTATCACCGCATCATAGATCGTCACGATGTGCGGGTGCGACAGTTTGCCCGCGAGCGAGGCTTCATTGTCCAGTTGCCGCTGGTATAACTTGCCCATTCTGTGGTCGTTCAGTATTTCCTGTTTCAATACCTTGATTGCCACATCCCGCTTGGCGAACGGGTCGTAACCGAGATACACGGTGCTGGTGGCGCCTTGCCCGAGTTTTTTAGTGAGCAAATATTTGCCGAGTGTTTCGGGAAGCTTCATGTGCCTTACCAAAGGAACAGTCGAATGGGACGGTCGAATTTACACCAACAAGCGAAGCGAGAACAGCACCAAAAGGGGGTTGGAGTCAATATTCGGAAAGATATAGACCTTTTTTCTCCTTGATGCAGTTCTGGTTGTACGAAAACTGCATCCTGATTTGTTGGGTATAGGCAAAACAATCGAAAACAAGCGTGCTATCGGTGTTATTGACAGGCTGCGGAACCAGATGTTCCGGGTTTTCCGCTTGCGGCGAGAAGGGGCTTTCTCGCCGTATTTTCAGTCTGTCATGTAGCCGGTGCGATGACTGCAACTGGTTGTGTTTTATCCCGTTTAGTCACCTGTTTGCTGCCTGCCACTTCACCGCCCGGATGCGGGTGTGGGCGCCGTCCGGGTTGTTCAAAGCCCTGCTTTGGCCGATAATGCGCGGCCTTGCCAGAGTCCAAACCCCACTACCGGATACGCTCCCTTGAACATTAAATTCCAACGTGCTGTCGATCATTGGGCCGGGATGCCGATTTGCTGGATGTTTTCGCTGTTCGAGCGGGTCCGGCGCATGTTTTCCGGCCAGCCGACTGTCGCACAACCCAAACGCATTCTCATCGTGCTGCTTTCGGAAATGGGCAGTCTGGTGCTGGCACAGCCGATGTTTGCCGATTTGCACAAACGTTATCCCGAGGCTTCGTTGCACATCCTGATGTTCGCCAAGAACCGCGAAGTGCTCGATTTGCTGGGGGTGATGCCGCCGGAAAACGTGATTACCATCCGCGACAAGTCGCTGGGCGGATTCGTGGCGGATACCATGCGCGCGATTTTATCCATGCGGCGCATTGGCTTCGATGTGGTGATCGACTGCGAGTTGTTCTCGCGCGTAAGCGCCATTTTTTCCTGGTTGTCCGGTGCTGCGATTCATGTGGGTTTCCAGCCGCACACGCAGGAGGGGCTGTATCGCGGCTCGTTCATCAACCGCCCGGTGCTGTACAACCCTTACCGTCATTTATCGCAACAATTCCTGACCATGGTCGCCGCCATCGGGTCGGATAGCCGTCCCACGGCCAAGGCAATGGCGGCGGAAGTGTCCGCGCCGCCGTTGCTGCAGTTTGCCGAAGGCGAGTTGCAGCAGATCGAAGGCGTGTTGCATGCCGACTTTCCTGTGCTGCCGGATAAAAAACTGGTACTAGTCTATCCCGGTGGAGGTATTTTGCCGATCCGTGCCTGGCCTGCAGAAAACTACAAGCAGTTGTGCGTCACACTACTGAACGACGGCTATGTGGTGGCAGTGATCGGCCTGCGCGAAGACAAGCCGCTGGCGCAGGAGGTGGTGGCGTATTGCGATCATCCTAATTGCATCGACCTGACCGGCTACACCAAATCCGTGCGCCATTTGCTGGGCATTTTCCATCGAGCGTCCCTGCTGGTGACCAACGACGGCGGTCCCGGCCAGTTCGCGGCGCTCACGCCGTTGCAGACGATGGTCTTTTTCGGCCCGGAAACGCCGGCACTGTACAGCCCGCTTGCATCCAATATTCATTGCCTTTATTCGGCGCTGTCCTGCTCGCCATGTCTGACGGCGTATAACCACCGCAATTCGCCCTGCGATGGTGACAATCAATGTCTGAAGCAGATCGGCGTCGAACAGGTGTTGAACAAGGCGCGCGAATTACTGCAAACGGAACATCGCGCATGAGTACGCTGCTCAACCTGCATCTTTCGCTGGCCTCATTGTTCCGCCGGGTCTTTTCCAGGCGCTTTCTGAAATTCGGCACGGTGGGCGCGTCTGGAACGGTGGTTAATCTCGGTGTTCTGTATCTCGGCCAGGAATTCATTTTCAACTCAGTGCAGCAACAGCAGATCAAGCTCAACCTGTCGCTGGGGCTGGCCATCTTCCTGGCGACGGTGAATAATTTTTTCTGGAACCGCCTGTGGACCTGGATAGATCGCAAGCAGCACCATCACAAGCCGTGGCTGGTGCAATTCTGGCAGTACACGCTGGCGTGCGGAGTGAGCATCGCCTTGCAGGTCTTGTTTACCAACCTGCTGGCGCCGCACTTCTATTATCAGATTGCCAATCTCATTGCGATCGGGGTAACCAGTGTCCTGAACTTTGTGCTGAACGATATCTGGACGTTCGGTCGCTTGAAGTTGATGCGGCATGATGAGCCGCATCCGGACGACTGATCATGACCTGGCGGCTGGGCGGGGTACATTTGCTCTGGTACGTGCTGGCGCTCGTGCTTGCTGTTGCCACCTATTTCTACGGCCTCGATAGCCAGTATGTTCCCAAGAATGGCGATGAATATCCGTATGCCCATATCACGCGGCTGACGGCAGCGAGCGAACATTGGCTGCCGCTGCAATCCGAACTTGACGGCATGCGCAACACCAAGCCGCCTTTGCTGTTCTGGCAGGGCGTCGCCTCTACACACTGGGGGAAGGATTGGGATTTGTGGCATCTGCGCTATCCCAGCGTGATCTATACGTTGCTTACCGCGCTGCTGGTTTTTCTGCTGGCCAGAAAACAGTCCGGGCTGGAGGCCGGCTTTGTTGCGGCGCTGACTTTTCTGGCTTTCTTCAGCACCTATCGCTACGGCAGGCCGTTCCTGGTCAATGCGCCGGAGGTGTTCTGGTTCTTTCTGCCCTTCTTTACGCTGTTGTACTGGCGACCGTTCAGTTTTGAATCCGGATTGATGGTTCCATTGTTGCTGGGTATCGAGATCGGCATCGGGCTGCTGTACAAGTCTTTTGCCTTGCTGGCACCGGTCGGGCTGGTGCTGGTCTGGTGGTATTTGCATCAGCGTCAATATCGCTGGGGCGAGTTTCTGGTAAAGGACTCATACAAGCCGGTATTGGCGGGGATTGTCGCCTTGTCTTTGTTTGCCTTGTGGTTTGTGTTCGATCCCGATCCGCAATCGGTATGGCGCGAATTCGTGGTCGGCGAGAATGCGGGCAAGTTCGGGGCACACGGCGGCAGCTACTGGGCAAAATTGCTGTGGGGCGGCAGCAGTATCTGGGCGTTGTTGCTGGGCTATCCCATGAATGCGGGCCTGCTGGCTTTTCCGGTGGCAGCATTGTTTGTCATAGCGTACCGGCGGCGCTATCAGCTGGTTGCGATGGAAAATATGCTCTGGATCTGGCTGATCGTCCTGTTCATCGTTTTTGCCGTGCCCAGCCAGCGTTCCGCGCGCTATCTGCTGGAAGCGATGCCAGGGGTCGCGGTGTTGTGTGCCCTGAACTGGCAGCGCATCCCGCGCTGGGTATTCATGTTCACGCTGTTGGCGGCGGGGGCAGTGCTCGCGCTGTTTACCTTTCTGGCCCGCAGTCTGCAGCAGGAAGCGGCAGTAATGTACGGCTGGGGTTTCTGGCTGTTGCTGGGTGGGGCACTGGCGCTGGCATTGTTTGCCTTGTTCAGCGCCCGTGCCATTCGCAGTCTGGTCAATGTGGTGGTGTTGCTGACCCTTCTTTCGCTGGCCGCTTTTTTGCGGCCGTTCGATGGTGCGTTGGGCACGTACAATGAAACCGCCAGAAGCTATGTGAAAGACAAGGATGTGTGGGTATCGTGCAACTTCCGCGCGCATGATGAAGGGCATCGCTTCCTGTTTCCTTCGGCGCGAGTGCATGGTTACGATGAGCAGTGGAATCTGTCGCCGGACGAACTGGCAGCGCGCTATCGTATCTTTACGTTGCAGCTGCCATTGAAAGCCAAGGCGTGTACGGGATGTAAAATTATCGGGCAACGGCTGGATATTCGCGGACGGCATAGTCCGGAAGAGTTGCAGGCAATGCTTAAAGGAGACGTGTTTCAACATCTGTTCGTGAAAGAATTGCTGGTCGAGTCGTCAAAGGTGGGTATCAATGTACGTAATGCGAACAAGGAAGGGTGCCGTTGATGATGGATGTTAAGCACGCCATTACGCTGGGCATCGTGGTGTTGGCTTTCGGTTCCGGTCTGTACAAGGCATGGCAACAACCTGCCCTGTCTTTTGGTTTCCGGATGCCGGTCATTGAGCCGTCAGCAGGGAAGTCGGAGCAGGAAAACGCAGGCAGAAACCTTTCCCGTCGCGATGACAAGTCGAAAGTGTCCATGGGTAGTTTCAGCAGCCATTTTGCGTCTTCTAGGCAGGGCGCACAGGTTCATGCGTCTTCCCTTGTGGAACTCAAGGACGGACGCTTGCGAGCGTTCTGGTTTTCCGGCAGCCGCGAAGGCGCTTCCGATGTGACTATCAACAGCGCGGTGTTTGATCCGGAAAGTGGCGAGTGGGCTCCAGAGCAAGTCATTGCCAGCCGTTCGAGCACGCAACGGGCGTTACACCGTTATGTGGCCAAGCTGGGCAATCCGGTGGCAGCGTATGCGGAGGACGGTACGTTGCGCCTGTTTTATGTAACCGTGTCGCTGGGTGGCTGGGCAGGAAGCTCCATTACCATGATGACATCGAACGATGATGGCGAGACCTGGCTTCCGCCGCGGCGCCTGATTACTTCGCCTTTCATCAATATCAGCACCCTGGTGAAAGGGACGCCATTTCTGTATGCCGACGGGACGATGGGACTGCCCGTGTACCACGAGTTTGTCAGCAAGTTCGCCGAAATGCTGCACCTGGATGCGGCAGGCAACGTGATCGACAAGCAGCGTCTGGCGCTGGGCGGGCAGGGAACCTTGCAGCCCGTCGTGCTGGTGAAAAACCCGCGCGAGGCGCTTGTGCTGATGCGTTATGCCGGAAAGGACAATCCGCGTCAGGCGCGCACGCTTTCCACTGAAGATGGCGGGCGGCACTGGGGCCCGGTAACAAAAACGTCTTTTCCCAATCCGGATGCCGCATTGACCGGCGTGGTCCTGGCGGATGGCCGCATGCTTGCGGTAATAAATTATCTGGAATCTGGCCGCGACAGTCTGTCACTGATGTTATCGGCGGACGGCGGTGACAGTTGGAAGGAAATACACCGCATGGAGGAGATGCGCGTGGTCCGCAACATAAACCTGAAGGATAAACAGTGCCAGCGCATTGTGCAGGGGTTGTTGCAGAATTCGGATAAAAGTCTTGCTCATGTGCCTGCAGCAACGCAAAGTGAATATGCCGATTCAGCAAATGCCTGGGTGATGGCGAATGGTGGCTGCCGTTTTGAATTTTCCTATCCCTATATGATCCAGACGCGCAACGGTGATTTTCACCTCACCTACACCTGGAACCGGGTGTTTATCAAACACGTCACGTTTGACCGGAACTGGTTGAACCGCCGTTCCAAAAAGGGGGCATATGCCGAACACTGATCTGACAGGCTTGTTCGGCGCTACGCTGCTCCTGTTTGTGCTGTTTGTCAGGATGCCGTGGTTGCGGACCTTTCCCGTGCGCCGGCGAATGGCATTAATGGCAGTTTTTGTTATTGCCATATCGATCCCGCTGTGGGGTTTGTCGCTGGCCGGATTTGTGCGCGGTATTACCGGGGATTTGAGTATTGCCACACTATTGCTGTTGCTGCTGGCGCTTGTACGTTCATTGTCCGGCTGTGTATTGGTCGAAGCAGTCAACCGGCGGCTGATGCTGAGGGGGATTGCGATCACTGCTGTTGTGTTCTATCCCTTCGCGCTGGGTTTGAGTACGCTGGATCCGTATCGGCTGGGGTACGGCAATTTGTGGTTTATGGTGTTGTTGCTGGGGTTGGCGGTCTGGTCCAGTTTGCGCTATTCGATATTCCTTGCGCTGTGTATCGCGCTGGCAGTCGCAGCATGGAGCGCAGGCTGGTACGAGTCGCCCAATCTCTGGGATTATCTGCTGGATCCGTGGCTGGCCGTCTATGCGCTCGCGGTACAGGGAAAATACGGCTGGACGCTATGGAGAAAGAAAAATGCCTAGTTTGAAGCGTAGCGATTTCCGCACGTTAACATTATCAGCGCTTGGCGGCACGTTGGAGTTTTACGATTTCGTCATTTTTGTATTCTTTGCGGGTCCTATTTCGCAACTGTTTTTTCCACCGGATATGCCGGACTGGCTGCGCCAGACGCAAACCTTTGGCATTTTCGCCGCAGGGTATCTGGCGCGGCCGCTAGGCGGGATTGTGATGGCGCATTTCGGTGATCTGTTCGGGCGCAAGCGCATGTTCATGCTGAGCATCCTCATGATGGCGTTGCCGACCTTGCTCATCGGCCTGCTGCCGACTTACGCGCTGATCGGTATTTGGGCGCCATTATTGCTGCTCGCCCTGCGCGTGCTGCAGGGCGCGGCCATTGGCGGCGAAATCCCGGGGGCTTGGGTATTCGTGGCCGAGCATGTGCCGCCGCGCCATGTCGGTTTTGCCTGCGGCACGCTGACGGCAGGACTGACCGGCGGTATTTTGCTGGGTTCGCTGGTGGCGGGCGCGGTGACGCGCAGTTATGCGCCCGACGAATTGTTGGCGGCTGGTTGGCGCGTGCCGTTTATCCTCGGCGGCGCGTTCGGACTGGTGTCGGTATGGTTGCGCCAGTATCTGCATGAAACGCCGGTGTTCAGGGAAATGCAGGAACGGCAGCAACTGGCCGATGAATTGCCGTTGAAGACGGTAGTGCGCGCGCACCGTCCGGCAGTCGTGCTCACCATGCTCATGACCTGGCTGCTTTCTGCTGCCGTCGTCGTGATGATTTTAATGACACCAACGCTGGTGCAGAAGCTGTACCAGATTCCTGCCGCGGTGGCGTTGCAGGCAAACAGTATTGCTACGCTGTTTTTGAGTATAGGTTGCATTGTGTTCGGTGCACTGGCGGACCGCTTTGGCGCGGGGCGCGTACTGGCAACCGGCTGCGTGGCGTTGGGGACGGTTTCCTGGCTGTTTTATTGGCAGATGGGCGTGGCGCCCGAACATATCGACGCCTGGTATGCGCTGGTCGGCTTTTGCGTCGGTGCGATCGGCGTGATTCCCGGCAGCGCAGTGCAGCTGTTTCCGGCGGCAGTACGTTTTTCCGGATTGTCGTTCGCCTACAACGTGGCGTATGCCGTGTTTGGCGGCTTGACGCCGGTGCTGGTAAGTCTGATGCTGCCTTTCGACGCTTTGGCTCCGGTGCATTATGTGGTTGCGCTTAGCTTGGTTGGCATCGGTCTTGGTATGTATCTGCGGCGTTACGAGCAGGGAGCTGGGGCCCCGCGAAGCGGGGATGTGACCGTCCGCGAGTGACACCAGCGGTCATCGCGAGCTGGTTATCAGATTATGCGGCTTTATGCGACAATGCGCGTCCCAAAAAGAGCGCATGAATGCGCCAAGTCGTTTCCCGTATTTTCAGAATAGGAAGTTTCTTTGGAAAATTTAAAGCGATTAATCGCTTCGGATATGCTGGCAGTGGATTCGGTGATCCGCGCTCGTTTGCGCTCTGAAGTAACATTGGTCAATCAGGTCGGTGAATACATCGTCAACAGTGGCGGTAAGCGCATGCGTCCGGCGCTGGTGTTGCTTTCCGCACAAGCTTTCGGCTATGCAGGCAAACATCATTATGATTTGGCGGCAGTGGTGGAATTTATCCACACGGCTACTTTGCTGCATGACGATGTGGTGGATGAATCCGAATTGCGCCGCGGACGCGAGACAGCCAATACGCTGTTTGGCAATGCTGCCAGCGTACTGGTCGGTGATTTTCTGTATTCACGTGCTTTCCAGATGATGGTTGACGTGGGTGAGATGCGCGTTATGCAGACGCTGGCCGATGCCACCAATGTGATTGCGGAGGGCGAGGTGTTGCAGTTACTCAACTGCCACGATGCGAGCGTGGACATTCCCAATTACATGCGTGTGATTCATTGCAAAACCGCCAAATTGTTCGAGGCGGCAATGCGGTTGGGCGCAATTCTGTGCCAGGCTTCTGCTGCGGACGAGGAGGCGGTATCGAAATACGGCATGCATCTCGGTACGGCGTTTCAACTGGTCGACGACGTGCTCGATTATTCCGCCGAGGAAGTCCAGACTGGTAAACATCTCGGCGATGACCTGGCTGAAGGCAAACCCACACTGCCGCTGATCTACGCGATCCAGCAAGGCACACGTGAACAGGCGGACGTGGTGCGGCATGCCATCGAACAGGGGGATATGGATCAATTCTCCCGGGTGCTGGAAATCATTCATGCGACGGGCGCGCTTGAGTTTACGCGCCAGCAGGCTTTGCATGAAGCAGAGCAGGCTTGTGCTGCCATTGCATCGCTGGCCGATTCTAAATACAAACAGTGTCTGCTAGAATTGGCCCACTTTGCCGCAACGCGGCAATTTTAGTTCTTACCGATTCGGGGTGTAGCTCAGCCTGGTAGAGTACTGCGTTCGGGACGCAGGAGTCGGAGGTTCGAATCCTCTCACCCCGACCAAATTTTGCCGCCTGCATGCGGCGTTCGTGGAGTAAGGCGCATGAGCCGCTTACTTTTTCTGCTGGCAGTTGTTGTGGCCGTCTACCTGTTGCTGAGATCATTTCGCAGGCTAACGTCCAAACAGGACGCATCTGCTTCTGCAGAGGAAATGGTGTGTTGTGCGCAATGCGGCCTGCATCTGCCAAAAGGCGAAAGTGTTTCTGCGGGTGATAATTATTATTGCAGCGATGCGCATCGTCGCGAGCATTCCTCAAGGTAATGCACAATGCGGGATAATCCATCTTTCTCCGCCACTTTTCCCTTCCTGCAGGCGGCAGCGCCGTTGACGCAAGAAAGCCTGTGGCGCTCCATAAATTTTTTCAATTTATATCGTCTGATCCTTGGCGGGTTGTTGCTGTTGATGGCGTCAATCTTCGGCAGCGCTTTGTCGATGAGTGCGCAATATCAATCATGGTTTTTCTGGGTCAGTGCCGCATATACCTTGCTGGTGCTGGCTTCTGTCATAACAGTCCATCTGCGCAAGCCACGGGCAGGGTTGCAACTGGCCTTTCAGGTTTGTTCAGATATTGCTGCAGTTGCGTTGCTGATCTATTTCAGCGGAGGCGTGCAAAGCAATATTGGGCTGTTGATGCTGGTTTCGCTGGCGCTGGCGGGCATGATCAGTCGCGGCCGTATCACCCTGCTCTATGCTGCGCTTGCTAGCATAGCTGTGCTGTTGGAACACAGCTATGCGATATTGACCCTGGAGGCGCCTGTAGCAGAGTACTTTCAGGCAGGTATCCTTAGCATTTCTTATTTTGCGGTGGCTTGGCTGGCGCATGCGCTGTCCCGGTATGCCATTGCTAACGAGAAACTGGCCTCTTTGCGCGGTGTGGATCTTTCCAATATGGCAGAGGCCAACCGTCTGATGATTCAGGACATGCCGGATGGTGTGCTGGTCGTGGACGAACGCGGAATGGTGCGTCAATCCAATCCCGGCGCAGAAAGGCTGCTGGGATATACATTTGCGGAGGGCCGTAAATCTCATTTATCCGAATGTTCCCCGTTGCTGGAAGCGATGTTTGCTGCCTGGCGGCAAAACAAGGCGCTCGGCAACGAAGTGCTACGCTTGCCTGGTACCTCGCATCCGGTGCGTGTACGTTTTCTCCCGGTTCAGCGCGAAGGATTCTGGGGAGCAGTCGTGGTACTGGAAGATGTGCAGCGGGTGCAAGAACAGGCCCAGCAAGTCAAGCTGGCAGCGCTGGGGCGGCTGACAGCAAATATTGCGCATGAGGTGCGCAATCCGCT
Source organism: Sideroxydans sp. (assembly GCA_050303535.1). GTDB lineage: Bacteria > Pseudomonadota > Gammaproteobacteria > Burkholderiales > Gallionellaceae > Sideroxyarcus. Next base: position 13,965 of record JBNLBY010000046.1, read on the forward strand.
GTCGTCTATCAGCTACGCGACAGAATTGCTCAAAGAGCAAAAACATGACAAATCGCAGGCGCGCCTGTTCCAGATCATTCTGGATAATACTGCACGCCTGAACCGCATTATTCAGGATGTGATGCAGGTCAACCGTCGCGATCGCCTGCAAGCAGAGACTATTAATCTGGCGGCGAGTCTGGAGGAAGTGCTCGAAAATCTGAGCCAGGTGGAGCAGGTATCGCGTTCAGTGTTCGAGTTGCGTGTCGATCCGGCCGGCAAGGCGCGTTTTGATCGCGGGCATTTTGAACAGGTAATGTGGAATTTATGCCGCAATGCGTTGCGTTTCAGCCAGCGGTTATCGGGAAGTATTCGCCTGCGTACCACCAGTGAAGACGGGCGAATGGTGCTGGAAGTTTCGGATGATGGGCCGGGCGTGCCGGGTGAGTTGTTGTCAAAGCTGTTCGAGCCTTTTGTAACCACGGATGAAGGCGGAACCGGCCTGGGGTTGTATATCGCACGCGAGTTATGCGAGGCGAACGGGGCGATTATCGAATATAAGCGTGCAATGGATGGGGGTGCATGTTTCCGTATCTTATTTGGGAGCAATGATGAGTCCTGAGCCGACGCATATTCCGTGCGTACTGATTGTCGACGACGAGGAAGATATTCTCGAGTTGTTGGAGTTGGCGCTGGTACGCATGGGACTGGAGGTTGTGCGTGCAAGCAGCGTACAGCAGGCTAAACAGCGTCTTGATGCCGGGAACTTCGATCTGTGTCTTACCGACATGCGCATGCCGGATGGAGAGGGGCTTGAGGTGGTGCGATATATCTCCGAGCGTGGCCTGGATGTGCCGGTGGCCGTAATTACGGCACATGGTAATCTGGAAAACGCGGTCGCAGTGCTGAAAGCGGGCGCATTCGATTATCTGTCCAAGCCGGTGGCGCTGGATCAATTGCGTACACTGGTTACATCCGCACTCAGATTGCCTGCGTCCAACATCAGGGCAAAGGAGGGAGAGGGGGGCTTGCTGGGCAATTCTCCGGCCATGGCGCAAGTACGCGAATTGGTAGGGCGTGTGGCGCGCAGTCAGGCACCCGTGCATATCAGCGGTGAATCAGGAAGCGGGAAAGAATTGGCGGCGCGTCTGATTGTGGAAAAAAGTGCCCGAAATGAACGCCCCCTGATAGCAGTGAACTGCGGGGCAATCCCTGAAAATCTGATGGAAAGCGAGTTTTTCGGTTACCGCAAGGGCGCTTTTACCGGAGCGGATAAGGACAAAGAGGGGTTCTTTCAAGCGGCGAATCAGGGCACATTATTACTGGATGAAGTGGCAGACCTGCCGGTCAATATGCAGGTCAAATTGTTGCGAGCCATTCAGGAAAAGAAAGTACGTCGTGTCGGCGCGACACAGGAGGAGCCGGTAGATGTTCGCATCCTCAGTGCAACGCATCATGATCTGGCGAAATGCGTGCAAATGGGTACTTTTCGGCAGGATTTGTACTACCGTCTGAACGTCATTTCGCTCCAGATGCCGTCTTTACGTGAGATGCGCGAAGATATACCGGAGATTGCCAGCGAGATATTGAAGCGGCTACGCGGAAAATCAGAAGTGCGTTTTTCTTCCGAAGCGCTGAGCGCATTGGCTGGATACGACTTTCCTGGCAATGTGCGCGAACTGGAAAATATCGTCGAGCGGGCATTCGCACTCTGTCAGGATGGCATCATTACACCCGAGGATTTGCAATTGATGCCAATGCCCTCCCAGCAAAGGGAGGACAAGGCGAGCAACACTGGCAAGTATCCATTGACGGACTATCTTGATCGAGTCGAGCGTGAAGCTATTCTCGAGGCGCTTCATCAAACGCATTTCAACCGTACAGCGGCTGCCAAAATCCTGGGTGTGACATTTCGGGCTTTACGCTACCGCATGGAGCGGCTCTCCATTACGGACGAGGATAAAACCGATTGAAGCCGGATGCCCAAGGCTGGTTGAGTGGCGTTCGCCGCGTGGTATCACCCAATCAGGATACTCGACCTGTCCGGGCTGCCATCGAACTTCTGGTCATTCATAACATCAGCCTGCCTCCCAATGAATACGGAGGTGATGCAATAGAGCGGTTTTTCACCAATGTGCTGGATTATTCTGCACACTCCTATTACGAACAGCTTAAAGGGGTCCGGGTGTCATCCCATTTTCTGGTGCGGCGTGACGGGCAGATCGTGCAATTTGTTCCCTGCAGCAAACGTGCCTGGCATGCAGGCGTTTCGACCTGGCGCGGACGTTCGCGCTGCAATGATTTTTCCATTGGTATAGAGCTCGAAGGCAGCGATCTCGAGCCTTATACGGAGTCCCAGTATGCCGCCTTGGTGCGTTTGACGAGGCGTTTGAAGCGTATCTATCCCATAGATGAAATCGTCGGTCATTCGGATATTGCGCCCGGGCGCAAGAGCGATCCCGGGCCATTCTTCGACTGGGATGAATATCGAAAACGACTGAAGTGAGTTTTTATTTTCACCTGATTTTCACAAAGCCGAAGATTTTTCGGATACATCCCCTGGAGAAAACCGGTAGCAGGCAAAAATTCCTCTTGCATAAATTCGGTGATGCACTAGAATCAGTAGAATTCTTGGTGTTGAACCACTAGATATAGTGGTTTTGGGTTTCTGGCGGATTTGGGCTTTTTTGCCAGATTTGCCATGGGCGAATTAAGGGGGAGTTGTATGTTGCTTGCTTCAAATAGTATTTCTACCGCAGTTCCATCCACGCTTGCACATCAAGATTCCGAATCTGTCGCCCCCTCTAGCAATTTGTCTTTGGATCAATACAAGGTAATTCGCCGTAACGGTTCTGTGGTTGCGTTCGAGCCGGGCAAGATTTCCATCGCAATGACCAAGGCATTTCTTGCTGTTAGTGGCGGGCAAGGTGCTGCATCCGCGCGTGTGCGTGAACTGGTCGAGCAATTGACTGCAAATGTCGTGAATACGCTGGTTCGCCGTCAGCCGCATGGCGGGACATTCCATATTGAAGATATTCAGGATCAGGTCGAGTTGTCTCTGATGCGTTCAGGCGAACACGACGTAGCGCGATCCTATGTGCTGTACAGGGAACAGCGTGCGCAAGAGCGCTTAAAGAGCAAAAAAGAGGCTGAATCGGCACACGTACTGAATGTGAAAGACGGCGACGCGATTCGTCCTCTGGATGTGGCAGGATTGGCTGCACAAATCAAATCAGCTTGCGCTGGACTGGGTTCGGTAGTCGACGATGAAAAGATTCTCAAACTGACATTAAAGGATCTGTACGATGGCGTTGCCATCGAAGAAGTGCGCAAAAGCATCATTCTTTCGGCGCGCACACTGATTGAGCAGGATCCGGCTTACAGCTTTGTTACTGCCCGCTTGCTGCTTAACAATATCTTTTGTGAGGCGCTCGGCGAAGAAGTGACTCAGGCCAGTATGGCGACACGCTATGCAGAGTATTTCCCGAAGTTCATCAGGTATGGCATTGAAGCAGAATTGTTGAATGAGGAAATGGCGAGTTTTGACCTTGAGCGTCTTGCTCAGGCGCTGGATGCGGATCGTGATCTGCAATTTAATTATCTGGGTTTGCAGACGCTGTATGACCGGTACTTCCTGCATGTGGATAACCGGCGCATCGAATTGCCACAGGCATTCTTCATGCGTGTCGCGATGGGTTTGAGCTTGAACGAGATTAACCGCGATGAGCGCGCTATCGAATTCTATCGCCTGTTGTCCAGTTTTGATTTCATGAGCTCTACGCCGACCCTGTTCAATTCGGGTACGCGCCGTTCCCAGTTGTCATCCTGCTATCTGACTACGGTGGCGGACGATCTGGACGGCATCTATGAAGCCTTGAAAGAGAATGCATTGTTATCCAAGTTTGCGGGCGGTCTGGGAAATGACTGGAGCAATGTGCGTGCATTGGGTAGCTATATCAAGGGCACCAATGGCAAGTCCCAGGGTGTGGTGCCGTTCCTGAAAGTGGTGAATGACACGGCTGTAGCGGTGAATCAGGGTGGCAAGCGCAAAGGTGCGGTATGTGCCTATCTGGAGACCTGGCATCTGGATATCGAAGAATTCCTGGAATTGCGTAAAAACACCGGCGACGACCGGCGCCGTACGCATGACATGAATACTTCGAACTGGATTCCCGACCTGTTCATGAAACGCGTAATGGAAGGCGGGGAATGGACATTGTTTTCGCCTTCGACGTGCCCAGATTTACATGACAAGTTTGGTGTGGAATTCGAAAAGGCCTATCTGGGCTATGAAGCCAAGGTCGCCAGTGGTGAATTGAAACTGTTCAGGAAGGTGTCGGCACAGTCGCTCTGGCGCAAGATGCTGACCATGTTGTTCGAGACGGGACATCCCTGGATTACTTTCAAGGATCCGTGCAATGTTCGCAGTCCGCAGCAACATGTAGGTGTGGTGCATAGCTCCAATTTGTGCACCGAGATTACGCTGAATACATCGGATAGCGAGATTGCCGTTTGCAACCTCGGATCGGTTAATCTGGCGGCGCATCTGTATCCCAAAGGACACGCCAAGGCCGGGCAGATCGATCATGACAAGCTCAAGCGCACGGTGACTACCGCCATGCGTATGCTGGATAACGTGATCGACATCAATTATTACGCCGTGGCCAAAGCACGCAATGCCAACCTGAAGCACCGCCCCGTAGGGCTGGGTATCATGGGTTTCCAGGATTGCCTGCACGAATTGCGCATTCCCTATTCTTCTGAAGCTGCAGTGGAATTCGCCGACCGTTCGATGGAAGCGGTTTGTTATTACGCCTATTGGGCTTCGACGGAACTGGCGGAAGAACGCGGGCGCTACGCGAGCTATCGCGGCAGCCTGTGGGATAAAGGTATCCTGCCGCAGGATAGCCTGGATATGCTGCGCAAGCAGCGTGGCGGATATGTCGAGGTGGATGTGTCGTCCAGCCTTGACTGGGATGCCTTGCGGGCGCGCATCAGGCAAGTCGGCATGCGCAATTCGAATTGCATTGCCATTGCCCCGACGGCAACCATTTCCAACATTATTGGCGTTTCAGCAAGTATCGAGCCGACTTACCAGAACCTTTTTGTAAAGTCGAACCTGTCGGGCGAATTCACCGTTATCAATGATCATCTGGTGAACGACCTGAAGGCGCTGGGCTTGTGGGACGAGGTGATGATTTCCGATCTCAAGTATTTTGATGGCAGTTTGGCCAGGATCGACCGCATTCCGGCTGAATTGCGCAGCTTGTATGCAACGGCATTCGAAATTGAGCCGACATGGCTGATTGAAGCGGCCTCGCGCCGCCAGAAATGGATAGATCAGGCGCAATCGCTCAATATATATATGTCGGGTGTATCGGGCCGTAAGCTGGATGAGACCTACAAACTGGCATGGGTACGCGGCCTGAAGACCACTTACTACCTGCGGGCAATGGGTGCGACATCGGCGGAAAAGTCCACCTCGCGCGCCGGAACGCTAAATGCTGTATCAAGCGGGGCGAGCGATACGCCTGAAGAAACAAAGTTCTGCTCGATTGACAACCCAGAGTGCGAAGCCTGCCAGTAGGCAGGCACGCGCTCTGGGTTGCGGTGAAGGCTAACCTGCGAAGCAGGTTAAACCCCGAAAGGGGTGGCCGAAACCACAACCGGCTTATGCGAAGCCTGCCAGTAGGCAGGCGCGCACTCTGGGTTGCGGTGAAGGCTAACTTGCGAAGCAAGTTAAGCCCGTAAGGGCGGCCGGAGCCACAACCGGTTTAAGCGAAGCCTGCGAGTAGGTAGGTTCGGGGTCTGGATTGTCAATAAGTAGACGTGATTTGTTCGCCGCGTTGTGTGGCGAGTATCAAGAGGAAAAGGAATAACGATGCTGAATTTTGAAGACGATATATCCTCTGCAGAAGTCCCGGCAGGTATGCGGGCAGGGTCAATGGGCGTTGGCGCGGCAATGAAAGCCGATCTCAATGAGTCCGCCTATACCATTGCATCGACTTCCACCGGGCGTATCCGCGTGGAAGACAAGCGCATTATCAATAGCAGTGCCGACGTGAACCAGTTGGTGCCATTCAAGTATAAGTGGGCGTGGGAAAAATATCTGTCCGGCTGTGCCAATCACTGGATGCCGCAAGAGGTCAATATGTCCGCCGATATTGCCTTGTGGAAGAACCCCAACGGCCTGACTGAGGACGAGCGCCGCATTGTGATGCGCAATCTGGGCTTTTTCAGTACAGCTGACAGCCTGGCGGCAAATAACATTGCGCTAGGCACTTACCGCCACATCACCAATCCGGAGTGCAGGCAATATTTGCTGCGCCAGGCGTTTGAAGAAGCCATTCATACCCATGCTTATCAATACATTGTGGAAAGTCTGGGGCTGGATGAGGGCGAAGTATTCAATATGTACCACGAGGTGGCCAGCATTCGCGACAAGGACGAATTTCTGCTGCCATTCATTGATGTGTTGACCAACCCGGCATTCAAGACAGGTACGCCGGAGAACGACCAGAAACTGCTGCGCAGCCTGATTGTGTTCGCCTGCATCATGGAAGGACTGTTCTTCTATGTTGGTTTCGTGCAGATCCTGGCGTTGGGTCGCCAGAACAAGATGACCGGGGCGGCCGAGCAATATCAATACATCCTGCGCGACGAATCCATGCACCTGAATTTTGGCGTGGACGTCATTAATCAGATCAAGTTGGAGAATCCGCACCTGTGGACGCCGTCTTTCCGTGAGGAAATACGCGGTTTGATCCGGAAAGGTGTGGAACTGGAATACCGGTATGCCGAAGACACTATGCCGCGTGGCGTACTGGGTTTGAATGCAGGCATGTTCAAGGAATACCTGCGTTTCATAGCTAATCGCCGCTGCCAGCAGATTGGTGTCGACGTACTGTATCAAGGGGCGACCAATCCGTTTCCGTGGATGTCCGAGATTATCGACCTCAAGAAAGAAAAGAATTTCTTCGAAACGCGTGTAACTGAATATCAGACCGGTGGAGCATTATCTTGGGATTGAGACTTGAAATTATTTTGGTAAAGGCTAATATGCGAAGCATGTTACATACAATTTTGCTGTCAAGTTGCAGAAAAAATATTTTTTTCGAGACGCGACTCGCTGGGAATCGTGCGGGTGGCGTTTCGGATTTTGAGTTTGTTGATAAAGGCTGCGTTATGCAGCCTTTGTTGCAAGAGCTTCAGACATGCCGTTTCGCGGTGTGTTTGGGGGTGTAGTAAGTAGTCTTTTGTTAACTTTCACCACGTAAGGAGGTTGAAATGGTAGCAGCAAAGAAAAAACCAGCAGCAAAAAAGGCGGCTGCAAAGAAGA
>JBNLBY010000047.1:0-21225 GCA_050303535.1 Sideroxydans sp.
CGCCATTCCCAGGACAGATTTAAAAATAGCGCGGATCATGCCCTCGGCAACGGCCATGACCTCTTCCTCATCAACAAAGGACATTTCCATATCGATCTGGGTAAATTCAGGCTGGCGGTCGGCGCGCAGGTCTTCGTCGCGGAAGCATTTGGTGATCTGGTAGTAACGATCGTAGCCCGCCACCATCAGCAATTGCTTGAACAGTTGCGGCGACTGCGGCAACGCAAAGAATTCGCCCGCATGCACACGCGATGGCACGAGGTAGTCGCGTGCGCCTTCTGGTGTAGACTTGGTCAGCATCGGCGTTTCGATATCGATGAAACCCTTGTCGTCGAGAAAACGGCGAAACGCGCGTGTTGTCTTGTAGCGCAACATCATATTGTGCTGCATCTGCGGACGGCGCAGGTCGATCACACGGTGGGTCAGGCGCACGTTCTCGGACAGGTTTTCATCATCAAGCTGGAACGGCGGCGTAACGGAGACGTTCAGTATTTCCATCTCCTGGCACAGCAACTCGACTTCACCGCTGGGAAGGTTCTTGTTCTCGGTGCCTTCCGGACGGCGGCGTATGCGGCCGGTAACTTTCAGCACAAACTCGTTGCGCACAGACTCTGCAAGCTTGAACATGTCGGGGCGATCCGGGTCGCACACCACCTGCGCCAGCCCTTCGCGATCGCGCAGGTCGATAAAAATCACGCCGCCGTGGTCACGGCGCCGGTGTGCCCAGCCGCATAAAGTAACAGTCTGGCCAAGATTGGTAACGTTGAGTTGCCCGCAATAATGAGTACGCATAGATGATTCGATTCAGGTCGTTCAGAAAATGTTTTGAAAGGGTTATTTGATGGCCGGATATTTGCCGGTGTTGCTACTCGTTACCACGCCCATTGACACGATTGCCTTGAAAGCGGCATCCACACTAATGTTCAGTTCGACTGTCTCGGACTTCTTCACATAGAAATAGAATCCGTTCACCGGGCTGGGCGTGGTTGGCACGAATACGCCGACGTATTCGTCACTATCCAGTGCCAGGGCCACTTCATCCGGCACAGTGGTCTGGAATGCCAGCGACCAGGCTTGCGCATGGGGATAGTGCACAAGCAGCACCTTCTTGAATGCGTTACCGCTGTCGGACAATAACGTATCGCTGACCTGCTTGACGCTGTTGTAAATGGCACTGACGAGGGGAATGCGGCGCAGCAATCCTTCCCAAAAGGACAGCAGCCGCTGACCCAGGACATTGCGCACCATCAACCCGGTGATAAACACGACAACCACCGTCAGGATGACACCGAACCCGGGGATATGCGTGCCAAGATATACATCCGGGCGCCAGCGTTCCGGCAGCAGGGTCAACGTCGTATCCAGTGAGGTAATGATGAGGTTCAGCACCCACAAGGTAATGCCCAGCGGAACCCACACCAGCAAACCGGTCAGTAAGTACTTTTTCACGAGTGCGTCCCTGCAGCAGGACAACTCGCGCAGGCGGATGGCTCGCACTCGGCGGGCTTGTTCTTGAAGTCAGTGGCGTAATAGCCGTTCCCCTTAAGCTGGAAACCCGCCGCGCTAAGCTGTTTGGTAAACGTTTCCTGGCCACACTCCGGGCATTTGGTCAGCGGCGCATCGCTCAGCTTCTGCATTACATCTTTTTGTACGCCGCAACTGCTGCACCGGTATTCGTAGATAGGCATGACTTGCTCCTGCATTTCGAAAGGCGCGCATTATACCCTGTGCCCTCATATTGGAAGAAGCGGGATTATTGCAATCATGCGCTTGCCGGCATGCCCGTCTTCACAGAGGTTGCCATAAGAGAATGTGCTTGTGTCTACACCAACCAGTGTGCAGCCAGTGAATCAATGAAAAAGGCCCTGATTGCTTCACAATCAGGGCCCGCCACGTCAGGAATCTTGCCTATCTAGCCGCGCCAACAAACTGAGTGCCGGGTAAATTCATCCCATGAGTCGTGAGTAACCACACTCAGCCCTTGTTGCGCCGCATGGCTCTTGATGGAAAATATGCCGTACACAAGAAAAAAGGCAATTCCCAGCCAGATCGGTTTCATACATCCTCCTATTCTTTTTCCCCCATATCTTTGGGAGTCACAAAAGGATGTCGCAACATCCATGCCAGCGGCCGGATCGTTTGACAACAAGGGGTTTGACCAATGACCTGATGAAATGTCGGGGATACATTGACAATATCTGACGCCTTTCAGACAGCGCTAGATCACACTAAGACACTGATTATACGTTTAAACTCAAATACTTTCCGGGTGCGATCCCGTCCAGTTCCCACTCGCCAATCGAGTAGCGAATCAGACGCAAAGTTGGAAAACCGACCGCTGCCGTCATGCGACGCACCTGACGGTTTTTCCCCTCGCGAATAGTCAGTTGCAACCAACGGGTGGGAATCTCCTTGCGAAAACGAATGGGCGGGTCGCGTTGCCACAGACCGTCAGGCTCGTCCATGAGCTGTACCGCAGCAGGCTGAGTTGTGAAATCCTTAAGCTTTACTCCTTTACGCAATTTCTGCAGTGCCGTTTCGTCCGGCACCCCTTCCACCTGCACCCAATAGGTTTTGGGAAGCTTGTATTTCGGATCGGTAATGCGATGTTGCAACTTCCCATCGTCCGTAAGCAACAAGAGCCCTTCGCTGGCAGTATCCAGACGCCCGGCCGGATAAAATCCCGGAACCGAAATATAGTCCGCCAGCGTGGCATGCAGCCCATCACGGCTGAATTGGCAAATCACGCCATACGGCTTGTTAAATAGCAAAATACGGCTCATTTTCCTGCCCCTGGGCGACAAAGCCGCCGTTTAAGGTTATGGTCGGCATAATCAGCGTACAAAATACATACCCAACAAAAAGCCCGCCACTTTCGTGACGGGCTTTTTTTCATGCAAAAACAGGAATTAACTGCCTGCCTGGATGTTGGAAGCTTGTTTGCCCTTGGGTCCTTGAACAACCTCGAAAGTCACTTTCTGACCTTCTTTGAGGGATTTGAAACCACTCATGTTGATCGCGGAGAAATGTGCAAACAGATCCTCGCTGCCATCATCTGGCGTAATAAAACCGAAACCCTTAGCGTCGTTGAACCATTTAACTGTACCGTTTGCCATGCTTTGCTTCCTTACGAAAAACGACGGGAGGAAGCCCGTCAAATTGTCTGAATTCCAAGATCGCGAATGGGACCGCACATGGCAAAACCAGCACTAGCAGATACTTTGATTCAAACACCCGAGCGCTTTTTACCCCACTTGAACTTACAGCGTCAAGGGGTTATTACAATTTATTGTCGAATTGACTTGAAAATACTGTGTTAATCGTCAAATATGCAACTGAGCACAGGGTGAAAATAGCGAACAATGGCTACCAGGCAAGAAAACGTTGGTTTATTAGAGCGAAGCAGGACCAAACCGCCTAAGCTTTACAAGGTGATTTTGCTTAACGATGATTTCACAACCATGGAATTCGTCATTGAGGTGCTCCAGACGTTTTTTGCAATGGGCACGGAACGTGCAACACAAGTAATGCTCCAAATACATAATAATGGGTCAGCCGTATGCGGTTTGTATCCCAAAGACATAGCAGAAACCAAGGTTACACAGGTAACTGCATTTGCAAAGCAGCATGGGCATCCGCTACGATGCCATACGGAGGAAAACTAAATGATCGCGCAAGAACTGGAAGTCAGCCTGCATCTGGCATTCGTGGAAGCCCGCCAGAAACGGCACGAGTTCATCACTGTCGAGCACTTGTTGCTGGCAATGCTGGACAACCCTTCTGCCGCACATGTTCTGCGCGCTTGCGGGGCAGACATTGCGGAGCTGCGCGCCGTTCTGGTGCAGCACATCGAAACCCATACCCCGGTCGTGCCCGGCGTGGACGAGGTCGATACGCAACCGACCGTCGGCTTTCAGCGCGTCATCCAGCGCGCCATCCTGCATGTGCAGTCCACCAACAAGAAAGAAGTGACCGGAGCGAACATTCTGGTTGCGCTGTTCGGCGAGAAAGAATCGCATGCGGTGTATTTCCTCAACCAGCGCGCCATTACCCGCCTGGATGTGGTGAATTACATCGCGCATGGCATCAATAAAACTGCAGAAGCGAGCTCATCCACACACAAAACCGCAAACGAAACAGAAGATGAACAGGAATCCAAGGGAGACAGCGCGCTCAAGAACTACACACTGGATCTCAATGCACATGCGCTGGCCGGCAAGGTCGACCCGCTCATCGGACGCGACATAGAGCTAGAACGCGTCATCCAGACATTGTGCCGCCGCCGCAAGAACAACCCCCTGCTAGTGGGTGAGGCAGGCGTGGGCAAGACCGCCATTGCAGAAGGATTGGCACATAACATCGTTGAAGGCGATGTACCGGATATTCTGAAGGACGCACACGTCTATGCACTGGATATGGGTTCGTTGCTGGCGGGAACCAAATATCGCGGCGATTTTGAGCAGCGCCTGAAAGCGGTGCTGAAGGAACTAAAAGAAGCGCCGAATGCCGTGCTCTTCATCGATGAAATCCACACCCTCATCGGCGCTGGTGCTGCTTCCGGCGGCACCATGGACGCATCCAACCTGCTCAAACCTGCCCTGTCGAGCGGCCAGTTGAAATGCATCGGTGCGACCACGTATCAGGAATATCGCGGCATTTTCGAAAAGGATTCCGCCCTGTCGCGTCGCTTCCAGAAGATCGACGTATCCGAGCCCTCTGTGGAAGAGACCATCGAGATTCTGAAGGGCCTGAAATCCCGCTTTGAGGAACACCACAGCATCAAATTCAGCGCTGCCGCCCTCTCCAGCGCTGCCGAATTGTCTGCGCGCTTCATCAACGACCGTCACCTGCCAGACAAGGCCATTGACGTTCTGGACGAGGCTGGCGCAGCACAACGCATCCTGCCGAAATCCAGACAGAAAAAGGTGGTCGGCAAGCATGAGATCGAAGAGATCATTGCCAAGATCGCCCGCATCCCGGCGCGCACCGTGTCACACGATGACCGCAATACGCTGAAAAACCTCGATCGCGATCTGAAAGCCACCGTATTTGGCCAGGATAGAGCCATTGACGCGCTTGCGCGCGCCATCAAGATGTCACGCAGCGGCCTAGGCAATCCGCAGAAACCCATCGGCAGTTTCCTGTTCTCCGGCCCCACCGGCGTCGGCAAGACCGAAGTGGCGCGCCAGCTCGCCTACAGCATGGGTATGCCGCTGCACCGCTTCGACATGTCCGAATATATGGAACGCCATGCCGTGTCGCGCCTGATCGGCGCCCCACCCGGCTATGTCGGCTTCGACCAGGGCGGCCTGCTCACCGAAGCCATCAGCAAGCAGCCGCATTGTGTGTTGCTGCTGGACGAAATCGAAAAAGCGCACCCGGATATTTTCAATATTCTGCTGCAGGTAATGGATCACGGCACGCTCACCGACAATAACGGACGCAAATCGGATTTCCGCAACGTCGTCATCATCATGACCACCAATGCGGGCGCAGAAGCCCTGAACAAGTCACAGATCGGTTTCACCAAGGCAGCCTCCTCCGAGGGTGACGAAATGACGGATATCAAGCGCATGTTCACGCCTGAATTCCGCAATCGCCTGGATGCCATTGTTTCCTTCTCCTCACTGTCGAAGGAAGTCATCCTGCGCGTGGTGGACAAATTCCTCATGCAACTGGAAGAACAACTGCATGAGAAAAAAGTGGACCCCTTGTTCACTGACGCGCTCAAGGACTACCTCGCCGAAAACGGCTTCGACCCGCTGATGGGGGCCCGCCCGATGGCGCGCCTGATCCAGGACACTATCCGCGCCGCGCTCGCCGACGAACTACTGTTCGGCAAGCTGGCGAACGGCGGCAAGGTCACCGTGGACATCAAAGACGGCAAGGTGGTGCTGGAGTTCGAAGAAGAAGTTGTCCCTGCCTGATCTGGTAAACGCAGGATGGGCTTGCCCATCCTGCAATCCAAATTCCCGAGAACGTTCCAGTGCTGTCACGAGCAAGCCAAGATGCAAGGAGCCGCGCAGCGAATGACGAGACATACCACATAGGTAGGCGAGGATTGAGCGAGCACGCGACACCGCAGATTGGCTGCACAGTAGGCAATGGAACGTTCTGATTACCGGGGACGATTCGCCCCTAGCCCCACCGGACCACTCCACTTCGGTTCACTCATCGCTGCCGTCGGCAGTTATCTCGACGCAAAACACAACAACGGCACATGGCTGGTGCGCATGGAAGACCTCGATGTGCCGCGCTGCGTGCCGGGTGCAGCGGATGACATCCTGCGTACGCTGGATGCTTTCGGCCTGCATAGCGATGAGCCGGTCATTTACCAAAGCCAGCGTACTGCAGCATATGAAAAAGCGCTGCAAAAACTGCAAGCTATCGATGCAGTATATCCGTGTTGCTGTACGCGCAAAGAGATCGCGGATTCGGCGTTAAACGGCATCGAGGGGCCGGTATATCCGGGTATCTGCCGCAATGGCATTCCGTCCGGGCGCGAAGGACGTGCTTGGCGGGTACGCACCGACCTCACTCCTTCCCCGATTGAATTCGACGATGCCCTGCAAGGCCACACTTCACAAAACCTCGAAAAGGACATCGGTGATTTTGTGGTGAAGCGCGCAGACGGGTTATTCGCCTATCAGTTGGCAGTCATCGTCGACGATGCATTCCAGGGCATCACACACGTCGTACGCGGCGCCGATTTGCTGGCATCCACACCACGCCAGATTTATCTGCAAGGCATGCTGGGATTCCATAATCCAGCTTACATGCATCTGCCTGTGGCGGTGAACGAGGCGGGAGAGAAATTGAGCAAGCAAACACTGGCCGCACCGGTGAACGCCCTGCACCCTGCAGGAACATTGTTACATGTACTGGAATTCCTGCAGCAGCGCCCACCCGCCAGGCTGGCCGGCTATGATGTAAAGGCAGTTCAGGATTGGGCGACCGAGAATTGGAATACGACGAAAATACAGGGAATCAGGACACTTCCCGCATCCTGATTTATTGTGTGCGCCTGCGATGTTTGATGAATTCGCTGATGGCTGGAACAAGCGAAATGAAGATAATGACAAGAATCATCAAAGTCAGGTTGTCCTTGATAACGGGAATATTGCCGAAAAAATATCCTGCCAGAATCAGGCTTGAAATCCAGGACACACCACCGGCGATGCTGTACATCACGTAGTGACGGTAGTTCATGGTGCCAATACCTGCCACGAACGGAGCAAAGGTGCGAAGAATCGGCAGAAAACGCGCAAAAATGACAGTCTTGCCGCCGTGCTTCTCATAAAACGCATGCGTCTTTTCCAGATGCTCGTGCTTGATGAAACGCGGACTGGCGCGTTCGAGCAGGCGAAGCCCGAGCAAACGGCCGATCCAGTAATTGGTGTTGTCACCGACAAATGCAGCCAGAACCAGCAACGGAATCGCAACCTGCAATTCAAGCGAGCCCATGCCGCACAAGGCCCCGATCACGAACAACAGCGAATCACCGGGCAGGAAAGGCGCAATAACCAGCCCCGTCTCGGAAAAAATGATGGCGAACAGGATAGCGTAGATCCACACACCATACTCCTGAACCAGTACCAGCAGGTGTGCATCCAGATGCAGGACAATATCAAAAAACGAAGTGAGCAGTTCCATTGATCAGGGCAGCACTTCTTCGCCTTCGGTCTTTTCAGGCTTGATGAAATCTTCGCGCGATACGCCGAACATCATCAGCAGCGGGCTGGCAACCAGCACCGAGGAATAGATGCTGAACAGGATGCCGATGGCCAGCGCCATGGCAAAGTAATGCAGCGTCTCACCGCCCAGGAACAGCATGGCGAGCACCATCATTTCCGTGGAACCATGGGTGATGATGGTACGCGACATGGTGCGCGTAATGGCGTTGTCAATAATCTCGGCCTCTCCGGTCTTGCGCATCTTCTTGAAGTTCTCGCGGATACGGTCGAACACCACCACCGATTCATTCACTGAGTAGCCCAGCACCGCCAGGACGGCAGCCAGCACGGACAATGAAAATTCCCACTGGAAGAAAGCAAAGAAACCGAGAATGATAATTACGTCATGCAGGTTGGCGATAATCGCCGCCAGGCCGAATTTCCATTCGAAGCGCAGCCACAGGTATCCGACAATCCCAAATGAAACCAGCAACAGTGCCATCGCACCATTTTCGACCAGGTCCTTGCCCACTTGCGGTCCGACGAATTCGACGCGGCGCTTTTCTGCACTGGCGTCTTGCTGCTGCAACGCATTCATCACCTGCTCGGACATATCCGCGCCCAGCTTGTTTTGCTTGAGTGGGATTTGTATCAATACATCCCTGCTCGTACCGAAATTTTGCACCAGCGCATCGTCCAGACCGATGCTGGCAAGTTGTGCACGTACTTTATCCAGTTCGGCGGACTGTGAATAATGCACTTCCATCACCGTACCACCGGTAAAGTCCACGCCGAAATTGAGCCCCTTGGTTGCCAGGAAGAACACCGCAAACAGGAAGGTCATCAGCGAGACGCTGGTGGTCACTTTCCCGTAGCTCATGAACGGGATGTCTTTTTTGATCTTGAAGAATTCCATTGCTGTTTTCCCTTAACCTATCGCAACTTTGTTCAGACGCGCTTTACGGCCGTAGATTAGATTCACCAGGCTGCGCGAAACCATCACAGCGCTGAACATGGAAGTCAGGATGCCCAGACACAGAACGACCGCAAAACCCTTGACCGGCCCGGAACCGAACATGAACAGGGCAACACCGGCGATCAGCGTGGTGATATTGGAGTCCAGAATGGTGGCAAACGCATTTTCATAGCCTGCATGAATCGCCGTTTGCGGGGGCATACCGATGCGCAGTTCTTCGCGAATGCGTTCGTTGATCAGCACATTGGCGTCAATCGCCATACCCAGCGTCAGCGCGATACCTGCCATACCCGGCAAGGTCAGCGTGGCTTGCAGCATGGACAACAACGCCACCAGCAGCAGCAGGTTGGCACCCAGCGCAAGCACTGAAACAACACCGAAGACGAGGTAATAGACAGCCATGAATACTGCAATGATAAAAAATCCAAACCAGGTGGAATGAAAACCGCGCTCTATATTGTCCGCCCCAAGGCTGGGACCGACGGTACGCTCTTCGATGATCTCCATCGGCGCAGCCAAGGCACCGGCACGCAATAATAATGCGATATCAGCTGCCTCTTCGGTATTCATCTTGCCGCTGATCTGCACACGCCCGCCGCCGATCTCTTCGCGAATCACCGGTGCAGTAACCACCTCACCGCGTCCTTTCTCGAACAAAATGATGGCCATGCGTTTATTGACGTTTTCGCGCGTCGCCAACTTGAACTTGCGTGCGCCGACTGCATCCAGATTGATATGCACTGCAGGTTCATTGTTACGGCTGTCGAAACCGGGTTGTGCGTCGTTGATGCGTTCGCCGGTCAGGATCACGCTCTTCTTCACCAGCAACGGCATACCGTCCCTGTCCTTGAATACTTCGGTACCGAAAGGCGCATTAGCACCCGGTACATAACTGTGTTCCTCATCCACCATGCGTACTTCCAGCGTGGCGGTACGGCCCAGAATATCCTTGGCACGCGCGGTATCCTGAACGCCAGGCAGTTGCACCACGATACGATCCGCCCCCTGTTGCTGAATGACCGGTTCGGCCACACCCAGTTCGTTTACGCGGTTACGCAGGGTGACAAGGTTCTGCTGGATTGCCGACTCCTGAATGCGTATCTGCTCTTGCTGGTTGAGCGTTGCGAGCAACAGGAAGTCTCCCTTTTCTTCTTTTGTTTTGAACTCCAGCCCGCCAAAACGTTGTTTAAGTTCCGCTTCGCCCTTGCTGCGAGCATCGTCCTTGCGAAAGTTGATGGTAATCGTACTGGCATCACGGGTCACACCGGCATAGGGAATTCTGGCTTCCCGCAAAGTACTGCGAATATCGCCTGAGTCAGACTCCAGTGCCTTATTCAGCGCGCCATTCATATCGATCTGTAGCAGGAAATGCACACCCCCACGCAAATCGAGACCGAGATACATGGGCAAAGCATTGAGGCTGGTCAGCCATTGCGGAGAACGCGACAGCAGGTTGAGCGCCACCATATAGTCATCGCCAAGCGAAGCATGCAGCACGTCTTTTGCCTTGAGTTGCGTGTCGGTATTTTTAAAGCGGGCTTTGACACTGGTCGCTTCCAGCGACATGGCGTCCGGATTCAACTGTGCGGACTTCAGGACATTTTCCACGCGCGCCTTCAGCGCATCATCGGCCTTCAGATTGGAACGCAGCGGCAGCACTTGTACTGCCGGTGCTTCACCGTACAGATTGGGCAAGGCATACACCAGGCCGATCACCAGTGCGACCAGCACCAGCAGGTTTTTCCACAGCGGATAGCGGTTCATAGCAATACCTGGTTTATAGCGGGATCAGATGGATTTGATGGTGCCTTTGGGCAACACGTTCTGCACAGCCGCTTTTTGCACCTGAATGATAACGTTGGTGGCAATCTCGATACCCACGCTTTCCTCACCGACATTGGTCACTTTGCCAAACAGGCCACCGAGCGTGATGACTTCATCGCCCTTTTGCAGCGCCTCGATCAAGGCCTTGTGCTCTCTGGCCCGCTTTTGTTGCGGACGCAGGATGAGGAAATAAAACACGGCGATCAGGGCGATCAGGGGCAAAAATTCCATGATACCGCCCCCTTGCGGCGCGGGCGCGCCACCTTCTGCGTAGGCGTTAGCGATAAACAATTGACTGATTGAAACCATGATGACTCCTGTCGAAAAATGGGGTTGGAAAATCAAAGGCGGGCATTCTATCACGGATGACATGACTGTTCCGCCAAGCCCCTGCCCCGCATCTGGACGATATCGGTTTCGGGAAATATCAGCCTCCCTGAAGGCATCTGCCTTCAATCACCGGCTACTACGCCCCCGTTCAAGCTTGCGCGGGCATGCCGGAATGAGGCCTGGAACTCGGCATAGCGCCCGGCTTCGATGGCAGCACGGATATCACTCATCAGTTCCTGGTAATAATGCAGGTTGTGAATGGAATTGAGGCGCGCGCCCAGGATCTCATTAAGCCGGTGCAAATGATGCAGGTAGGCGCGCGTGAAATGACGGCAGGTGTAGCAGGTACATTGCTCGTCCAGCGGACGGGTGTCCATGCGGTATTGTGCATTCTTGATGCGCACATCGCCGAAACGGGTAAACAAGTGACCGTTGCGCGCATTGCGCGTCGGCATCACACAATCGAACATATCGATGCCGTTACCAACCGCCTCCACCAGGTCTTCCGGTGTACCCACGCCCATCAGATAGCGCGGCTTGTCGGCAGGCAGTTGCGGCGCAGTGTGCACAAGGATGCGCTGCATATCTTCTTTCGGCTCCCCCACCGACAGGCCGCCGATGGCAAAACCGTCGAAGCCTATGTTCTTTAGTTCGCACAGCGACTCGTCGCGCAAATCCTCATGCATGCCGCCCTGCACAATGCCGAACAGCGCGTTTGGATTGCCCTCGTGCGCCTTCTTGCTGCGCTCCGCCCAGTCCAGACTAAGACGCATGGACACACCCGCCGTCTGTGCATCCGCCGGATAAGGCGTACATTCGTCGAAGATCATTACGATATCGGAATTAAGTTCTTTCTGGATGCGCATGGATTCCTCTGGCGACAGAAAGCATTTGTCGCCGTTCACCGGTGAGCGGAATTCCACGCCCCCACCCGTGATCTTGCGTAACGGCCCGAGACTGAACACCTGAAAACCGCCGGAATCGGTCAGGATGGGTCCATCCCAGCCCATGAAGCGGTGTAATCCGCCATGCGCCGCGATCACCTCCAGTCCCGGCCGCAGCCACAAGTGGAAGGTATTGCCGAGCACGATCTGCGCGCCCATATCCTTCAGTTCCAGCGGCGACATCGCCTTGACCGTGCCATAGGTGCCGACGGGCATGAAGGCCGGGGTCTCCAGTTTGCCATGGGCCAGTTCCAGCGTGCCGCGGCGGGCCGCACCTGAAGTATTGTGTAAAGTGAATTTCATTGTTCTCTCTCGATCAGCATCGCATCGCCGTAACTGAAAAAGCGATATTCCTGTTCCACCGCATGACGATATGCAGCCAGCAGCTTATCCATTCCACCAAAAGCGCACACGAGCATCAGCAGGGTGGAGCGCGGCAGGTGAAAATTGGTCAGCAGCATATCCACCGCTTTGAAATGGTATCCCGGTATGATGAAAATATTCGTCTCGTCCGACCCGGCCGTCAACTCTCCCCCAGCCGCCGCACTCTCCAGCGCACGCAGGCTGGTCGTACCAACCGCAATGACACGTCCACCATTCGCTCTGGTTTGCGCGACGGCATCAACCGTCTCCTGCGGCACGGTGTAGCGCTCGCTGTGCATCACGTGTTCCATGACATGCTCCGACCGCACCGGCTTGAAGGTACCAGCACCAACATGCAAGGTTACATATGCAATTCCCGCCCCCTTGTCACGCAAGGATTGCAGCATATTTCCGTCGAAATGCAGTCCCGCCGTGGGCGCGGCCACTGCCCCGGGCCGTCGCGCAAACACAGTCTGGTAGCGTTCGTTGTCTTCAACCCCGGCAACATGGGTAATATAGGGCGGCAAAGGCATGTGTCCGTGCCGATCAAGCAAATCCATCACGTCATCCCTGCCCTCAAAACGCAAAAGGAAAAACTCATCCTCCCGTCCCAGCACGCATACCCGCAACTTCTCTGCCAGCAACAGGTGGCTTCCGGGCTTGGGGGTCTTGCTGGCCCGCACCTGCGCCAGCACATCATGTTCATTCAGCACCCGCTCGACGAGCACCTCTACCTTGCCGCCACTGTCTTTCTCACCGAACAGACGCGCCTTGAGCACACGTGTATCGTTCAGCACCAGCAGGTCATGCTCGCGCACCAGCCCGGGCAAATCGGCAAAGCGGCTGTCCGCAAGGCCTGCTTTCCCCACGTGTAGCAAGCGGCTCGCCCCGCGTTGAACAGGTGGATGCTGAGCGATCAAACGCTCGGGCAGGTCGAAATCGAAATCGGCAGTTCGCATGAAAACCTGAAAATGCAGGAAGAAAAGCGCGCATTGTAGTTGATGAGGGCTGGCGTTTCATGGATAATTCGCGCCCTTCTCGTTGCGGACTGCAATACGTGACAACATATTCACCCATGCCGGGGTGATGGAACTGGTAGACGTGCCGGACTCACAATGACTCGTTTACGAGACATTGCGGCAAAGGCTAACATGCAGAGCATGTTAAACCGCGTAGCGGTGGCCGGAGCCACAATGACGAGTGAGACATTACGGCGCAGGCTAACGTGGAGCGTAGCGGAACGTTAAGCCACAAAAGTGGCGGCCGGAGCCAAAATCCGGAGCGAAAGTACAATTTGCACCCTTGCCGGGGTGATGGAACTGGTAGACGTGCCGGACTCAAAATCCGGTGCCGCAAGGCGTGAGGGTTCGAGTCCCTCCCCCGGCACCAAATCGAAGGGCAGGAAGTTTCCCTGCCCTTCTTCGTTTAAAATCGCAATATGATCTGGAAACCCAACGCCACCGTCGCCGCCGTGCTCGAGCAGGACGGCAAATTCCTGCTGGTAGAAGAACATACTCAACAAGGCCTGCTGTTCAATCAACCTGCCGGACACTGGGAACCGAACGAAACACTGTCGGCAGGCGCCATACGTGAAGTCATGGAGGAATCGGCCTATGAATTCGAGCCGCAATTCCTGATCGGCGTCTATCGGTGGCACTCGACGGCATCCGACACCACCTATCTGCGCTTCGCTTTCGGTGGAGACATTCTCGCCCATCACCCCGAGCGCAGGCTGGATGAGGGTATCGTGCACGCGGTGTGGATGACGCCGGAAGAAATACGCGCCACACAGTCGCGTCATCGCAGTCCGCTAGTTCTGCGCTGCGTGGAAGATTATCTTGCAGGCAAGCGTTATCCGCTCGACCTCATCACCCACTATGAAAACCCCTGATAATCTGCTGCGCGATTCGATGGCTTCGTTGCGCGGTGCTCCCTACTCGCCTACCTTCATGGTATGTCTCGGACGGTGCGCTCCGTGCGCCTCGCCCTTGAACCGCTCGCAACGATTCTCACGGGTTTCCAAATGAGCAAGCCCTGTATCGTCGTCGGCATGTCCGGCGGCGTGGACTCTTCCGTCGCTGCCCTGCTGCTGAAGCAACAGGGTTATGAGGTCATCGGCCTGTTCATGAAGAACTGGGAAGATGACGATGACAGCGAATACTGTTCCTCGCGCGAAGACCTGAACGACGCGGTCGCGGTGGCCGACGCCATCGGCATCCCCATCGAAGCCGTGAACTTCTCCAAGGAATACAAGGATCGCGTGTTCAGCTATTTCCTGCGCGAATACGAGGCCGGACGCACGCCCAACCCGGACATCCTGTGCAACTCGGAAATCAAATTTAAGGCATTCCTCGACCATGCCATCCGCCTGGGTGCGGAAAAGATCGCCACCGGCCATTACGCGCAAGTGCGTGAAGTCGATGGCTCGTTCCAGTTGCTCAAGGCCGTTGACGACAGCAAGGACCAGAGCTACTTCCTGCATCGCCTGAACCAGCAGCAATTATCGAAATCCATGTTCCCGCTGGGCGATATCCCGAAGAGCAAGGTGCGCGAAATCGCGCGCAAGTACAATCTGTCCAACGCCGCGAAAAAGGACAGCACCGGCATCTGCTTCATCGGCGAACGTCCATTCCGCGAATTCCTCAACCGCTACCTGCCCACCAAACCGGGCGACATGGTTTTGCCGGATGGCAAGGTGGTCGGACAACATATGGGATTGTCGTTCTACACCATCGGCCAGCGCCAGGGACTCGGCATAGGCGGCTCGCGCGAAACCACGGGCGAACCCTGGTTCGTTGCGGGGAAGGATATTCCGGGCAACCGGCTGATCGTGGTGCAGGGGCATGACCATCCCCTGTTGCTCAAGACGCAACTGGATGCGCTGGAAATGCACTGGATCAGCGGCCATGCGCCGGATACCGCCCGCGGCTATGCCGCCAAGAC
Organism: Sideroxydans sp.; assembly: GCA_050303535.1. Lineage (GTDB taxonomy): Bacteria > Pseudomonadota > Gammaproteobacteria > Burkholderiales > Gallionellaceae > Sideroxyarcus. The sequence goes on from JBNLBY010000047.1 coordinate 15,054, forward strand.
ACGTTATCGCCAGCAGGATGCGGCCTGCCGCATTGCAATCGATACGCCGGACAGCGTTCATTACACTTTCGATGAGGCCCAATGGGCTGTCACGCCCGGACAGTCCGTGGTGATCTACGACGGTGATGTCTGCCTCGGCGGCGGCATCATTGCGTAGCCGCAATGCGGCGGCACAGGTAAAATGACGTCCTGTTAATTCGTACTTACCACCATGACATTGACTGCCCTCACCGCCCTTTCCCCGCTCGACGGACGTTATCAGGGCAAAGTCGACGCCTTGCGCCACCATTTCAGCGAATACGGCCTGATCCGCTACCGCGTGCTGATCGAGATCGAATGGCTCAAGGCACTCAGCAACGAACCCGGCATCAAGGAACTGCCGCCGTTCTCCCCCGCCACCGTCGCACATCTGGTGCAGCTTGCCGCACAGTTTTCCGAGGCCGATGCCGAACAGATCAAGAGCATCGAAAAACGCACCAATCACGACGTGAAGGCCATCGAATACTGGCTGCGCGAAAAGCTGGAGGCGATCCCGGAAACGGCCAAGGCGCTGGAATTCATCCATTTCGCCTGCACTTCGGAAGACATCAACAACCTCAGCCATGCACTGATGCTCAACCACGCGCGCAAGGAAGTAATGTTGCCTACACTGCAGATCGTGATCGAACGCCTGCAGCATCTCGCGCATGAACATGCCGCCCTGCCCATGCTTTGCCGCACACATGGCCAGACCGCCACCCCCAGTACGCTGGGCAAGGAAATGGCCAATGTCGTGCATCGTCTGCGCCGTGCCTGCGACCGCATTGCCGCTGTCGAAGTGATGGGCAAGATCAACGGCGCGGTAGGCAACTACAACGCGCACCTGTCTGCCTATCCCGACGTGGATTGGGAAAGCTTCGCATGGAAATTCGTCGAGGCGCGCGGACTGGTGTTCAATCCCTACACTATCCAGATCGAACCGCACGACTGCATGGCCGAGCTGTATGACGCGTTTGCGCGCGCCAATACCATCCTCATCGACCTGGATCGCGACATCTGGAACTACATCTCACTGGGCTACTTCAAACAGAAAGTGGTGGCAGGCGAGGTCGGCTCTTCCACCATGCCACACAAGGTCAACCCCATCGACTTCGAGAACTCGGAAGGCAACCTCGGCATGGCCAACGCCATCCTGCGCCACCTGTCCGAAAAGCTGCCGATCTCGCGTATGCAGCGCGATCTCACCGACTCCACCGTGTTGCGCAACATGGGCGTGGCGCTGGGCTACACCCTGCTCGGTTACGAATCCTGCCTGAAAGGCCTGGGCAAGCTGGAAGCCAACCCGCAACGCCTAGCGGAAGACCTCAACAACAGTTGGGAAGTGCTGGCGGAGCCCATCCAGACCGTGATGCGCCGCTACAACATCGAGAACGCCTACGACAAGCTCAAGGAACTCACGCGTGGCAAGGGCGGCATCAACCGCGAAAGCCTGGCGGCCTTCATCCAGGCACTGGATATCCCGGCAAGCGAGAAAAAGCGCCTGCAATCCCTGACTCCGGAAACGTATTTAGGCAAGGCGGCAGAACTCGCGAAGCGTATCTGATCTGCACTTACCAAACAAAAAGCCCCGCTGAAGCGGGGCTTTTCACTCAGGCTGCTGCCTGCACGGGTATCTGGTCTCGCTTCTCGATAATGCGGTTGTGTTCGTCCACATAAACGAGGGCGGGATGGTATTTCTGCATCTCCATTTCGGAATATACGGAATAGGCGGCGATGATAAGAATATCACCGGGACCGGCTTTGTGCGCTGCCGCGCCGTTCACCGAAATAGTGCGCGAGCCGCGTTCGGCACGAATGGCATAGGTAGTGAAACGCTCGCCATTGGTGACATTGTAAATGTCGATCTGCTGGAATTCCCGGATGCCGGACGCATCCAGCAAGTCGTCGTCAATGGCGCACGAACCCTCGTAATGCAGTTCTGACTGCGTTACGCGCACGCGGTGCAATTTGGCTTGTAGCATGGTTCGTTGCATGATGACTTCCTTCCTCCTCTTCTCCCAGTCCCGATATTCGGGGGCGCGCATTATAAACTTCCAGCCGTCAAAGACAAACCTCAATATTGTCGATCAGGCGGGTCTGGCCCAGCCGCGCTGCTGCCAATACAACCAGTTTGTGCTCGCCCGCAACCGGAATACCCAGATCAGCCTGACTGCGCACGGCTATATACTCCACCTCCCAGCCGCGCTTGGCAAGCATTTCGCCCGCTTCCCGCTCCAGTATTGCATGGTCAGTAGCGCCATTTTTCAGTGTTTCCCCCATCCCACGCAAGGTTTGACTGAGGGAAACCGCTTCGGTTCGCTCCTGCGCCGACAGATACTGGTTACGCGAGGACAATGCCAGCCCGTCTGACTCGCGCGAAGTCTCCGCCCCGACTATCTCGATGGGCAGATTGAACTGAATAACCATCTGCCGGATGATGGCAAGCTGCTGGTAATCTTTCTTGCCGAAGATGGCGACCTGCGGCTGCACCAGATTGAACAATTTCAGCACCACCGTCGCTACCCCCCGGAAATGACCCGGTCGGAATTCGCCGCACAGTTCATTTGCAATCGGCGGTGGTTCGACAAAGATGGTTTGTTTTTCGGGATACATCTCGCCCACTGACGGCGCAAACACCACATCCGCCAGACCCTGCAATTTCGCGCAGTCTGCCTCCAACGTGCGCGGATACTTGTCGAAATCCTCGTTTGGGCCAAATTGCAGGGGATTGACGAAGATACTCACTACTACGCACTTCCCGCACTCGCGCGCAATGCGCACCAGTTCGATGTGCCCCTCGTGCAGGCTGCCCATGGTAGGCACGAAAGCAACATTCTGCTCGTCGGCAAGGCGGGAACGTAATTCGGCAACCGTGTGGATCTTTTGCATCGCGAACTATTTCCAGATTATTTCGTTGCAGCACCCCTGGACGCCGCAACAATCCAGGGTTCCAGGCGCTTACCGAATGCGAGCGTGACATCGTAGGGAGCCTGATCGCTGAATACCTGCCGATAACGTAGCGGCACATTGACGAACCCGCCATGCAACTCGGTAACACTGCCGCCGACGCGAGTCTCTTTCTTGATGGTCATGGTAGTCGGACGGATCAATCCGTGCACGATGGCATATCTGGCATGATCGGGATAGGTGGCGCGCAAGGCGGCCAGATCGAGGCCCGCGTCGATCACGAATAAACGACTGCTTTCCTCCTGCTCCTGTTTGTATTTCTCTTCGACGCGCTTGGCACGCCCTTGCATCTCCTTGCTGGCCGGAGAAGCCGCCAACTGTTCCCTGGTTTCTTCGACATACTCCCGCACGCGCTGTACATGACGCTGGTAGACCGGACCGTCCAATTCCAGCACCAGCAATACTTCCCTGGGCTGAAATTCCCAGTGGCGTCGCCCGTATTTCGTTGCAACAAATTTATCCACATCGAAACCGAGTTCAGTCATCTTGGCCTCGTCCAGCCAGGCTGGCATGCCCCAGTGACCGGAATACCTGCCAAAACCATATTCGTTAAGCTCGACCGGCTCGAGGCGCCAGTTCAGTGAAAGCGTGATGCCGCTGTTGTCTTTGCGCGAGTACGAGTAGAAACGATTGAATTCGCGCTGCGTCAACTGCAGTTGGCTCTCGGGTTCTCCGCTGCGGTTATATGCAGCACCACCCAGCGCCACAGCATTGGTCAGCAGAATGATGGCGCCGCCTGCGATCAGCGTGTGTCGCCATTTCATCATGACAATTCTCCCTTTAGCAGTTTGTAGTTGGTCGCACGCAAACGCTTGAGCACCACCAGGAACAGCACGGCCACCAGACCGAGCACCAGGAAGAACAGGTATTTCGGCATCATCTCCCACCACCAGTCGAATATCTTGGTGTACAGGAAGATAATGAAAAAGGTGACACCGGTATTGATCACTTCCGGCCATTGCTTGCGTACCCCGAACCAGACCGCGAACGAACTGCCGGCGAATCCGACCACCTGATAGAAACCCTCGATGAAATCCTCATCCCAGTCGAGATAACTGGAATCCCCCCAGTTGCCCATCACCAGCACCGGCAGAAAAAATGTAAGCAGGCCGAAAATACGGTACATGGGCGGGAAATCCGCGTAGCGCCGGTGCGGGATGAACTGCGGCAACACCAGCATCAGCAACGCTGCAGGAAAGAAGTTCTCCGGACGCTGACCGAAGTAAAGCCAGTACATCCCGGCCCAGGTACCGGTACGTGCGGAGACCCAGGCGATCACGCACAGAATGCCCGCCACCAGCAACAGACGCAGATCGCAGGCGTAAGCCAGCAGGAAGGCCAACGCCGCCCAGGGCAACAATGCCTTGTCGGATGGCGTGATATTGAATATCTGCCCCAGCATGGAAATGTTGAGCACGAAACAGGCAAATGTGACCAGCGCAGCCAGCTTGGCGAAATAACCGGATGAATCCCGGTGCTGGATCAACAAGGTGACGCCCAGCATGAGCAACGGCGCAGTAATGAGAATGACCACTTGCACACTGGTCGAAAGCCATCCCCAGAACTGATAGAACAGAAAAAACACGCTGGCGGACAATGCCAGTGCGCCGAACAGCGAAGCAATGCGCATGCCCAGCGACAACTGGCTGGCACGTTGGTCGCGGTCGATATCAAAATCCTGTGCATATTGTCCCAGCAAGTGGCGGTGATGCCCGTCGATCTGCTGGCGTTGTTCCGCATTCAGTTCGAGCACACCTTCCCGTTCCAGTTGCGCCAGTTCGGCCTGGAACACACGGATCTGGTCAGCGCGCTGCTGGGCTTCCTGTCGCGTGGACTGATTCATGCGTCACCTCAAAATAAATTTCGAATATGCACCGAAAGCAGTTCAGGAAAAACAATGCTCGGCCGCCGGGAACTTGCCTGCTTTCACCGCGGCGACATAGTTCGTCACCGCATCGGCGATGGAGGATGCACCCTCCATGAAATCCTTGACGAAACGCAACTTCTTGCCGGGATAAATGCCGAGCATGTCGTACAGCACCAGCACCTGGCCGGAACAGCCCGCACCGGCACCGATACCGATGGTGGGAATGACAAGTTGCGCAGTCACTTCCGCGCCTAGCGCAGAGGGGATCGCTTCGAGCACGATCAGGCCCGCCCCCGCCTGTTGCAATGCCTGCGCATCCTCAATCAGTTTTTGCGCGGCAGTATCGTTCCTGCCCTGCACCTTGTAGCCGCCGAGTTGATGCACGGATTGCGGTGTCAGACCGACGTGCCCGCACACCGGAATACCGCGTGAAGTCAGGAACTGCACCGTCTCAGCCATTTCAATGCCGCCTTCGAGCTTGATCATCTGCGCGCCCGCCGCCATGAGTTGCACGGCATAGCCAAATGTTTCGCGCGGACTGAATTGCGAAGTACCGAACGGCATGTCGGCAATGATGAAAGCCTGCTGCGATCCGCTCACGACACATGAAGTGTGGTAAGCCATCTGTTCGATGGTCACCGGCAGCGTGGTCTCGCGCCCCTGGATCACCATGCCCAGCGTATCGCCGACCAGCAATATATCCACGCCATGCGTCTCCAGTAGTGTGGCGAAACTCGCGTCATAACAGGTCAGCACGGCGATCTTCTCGCCCTTGTCATGCATGGATTGCAGTTTGCTCAGGGTTGTACGCATAAGTCCCTCTCCTCAATCCTCTCCCGCCAGCGGGAAGAGGCGGCAATCGTAAGAAGCGATATTCAATCCCTGCCCACGTTGAAATATTCCCGGCGCCCTTTCATTTTCTCAATGCGCTCGAGCAGCAAGTTGAAATCATCCGTATTATCCACGAAATTCAGGTATTCGCTATTCACCACCAATACTGGCGCTTCATCATAGTGGTGAAAAAACTCGCCATAACTGTCGGATAGACGCGCCAGATAATCGTCCTGAATGGAACGCTCATAACGATTGCCGCGCCGCCGTACGCGCTCGGAGAGCAGGTAAGCCGGCGCCTGCAGGTAAATCACCAGGTCGGGTGTCGGCGCCTGGGGAGCCAGTCCCTGATAGATGGTCTGGTACAGCTTGTATTCGTCGTCACTCAGGGTCAGACGCGCAAACAGCGCATCCTTTTCAAACAGATAATCGGAAATGGTACGGGTCTGAAACAAGTCCATCTGCGCCATATCGCGCGCTTCATTGATG
>JBNLBY010000048.1:0-20266 GCA_050303535.1 Sideroxydans sp.
GACCATCCCCAACTGCGCATCCTACGACCCGGCCTTTGCCTACGAACTGGCAGTGATCGTGCATGACGGCATGCGCCGCATGTACCAGGAACAGGAAGATGTGTTCTATTACCTCACCGTCATGAACGAAAACTATGCCCATCCTGGCATGCCGAAAGGTGCCGAGGAAGGCATCGTCAGAGGCATGTATAAATTCAGCAGCGGCAAGGCAAACGCGCAGGTGCAACTGCTGGGCAGCGGAACAATTTTACGCGAGGTGATCGCTGCGGCCGAGTTGCTGGAAAAGGATTTCGGCATTGGTGCCGATGTGTGGAGCGCAACCAGTTTCAACGAACTGCGCCGCGACGGCATAGCCTGCGAGCGCTGGAACACGCTGCACCCGGAAGCCGATCCGCGCACGAGTTATGTCGAGCAATGCCTGGACGGCAAAACACCGGTGATCGCTGCGACAGACTACATCCGCGCCTATGCCGACCAAATCCGTCCCTTCGTCAAAGCACGCTACAAGACGCTGGGCACGGACGGTTTCGGCCGCTCGGATACGCGCAGGAAACTGCGCCACTTCTTCGAGGTGGATCGCTACTACGTCGCCGTAACCGCGTTAAAGGCGTTGGCAGATGAAGGCGCCATCCCGGCGAGCAAAGTAAGCAAAGCGATCAAGTTATACAAGATCAACCCGGACAAACCGAATCCCACCACGGTGTGATCGAGGAGAACGACGTGGCAGAAATCAGGAACGTACTGGTACCGGACATCGGTGATTTCAAGGATGTGCGCATCATCGAAGTGTCGGTGAAGCCCGGCGACAGTGTGGCTGCAGAGCAGGCGCTGATCTCGCTGGAGACGGACAAGGCGACTATCGATGTGCCCGCGCCGTTTGCGGGCGTAGTCAAGGAAGTGAAGGTCAAGGTAGGCGACAAAGTGTCGGAAGGGACATTGATCGCATTGATCGAAACCGGTGCCGCGACCGTACAGGCAGTACCCGCGACTGCACCGCAAACGGCGGCCACTGCCGCACCGGTGTCTGCTCCCCAACCCGCGCCCATCGCAACGCCGGTTGCGGCGGTGACAGCAAGCACTTCCGGCAACGATGCCCACGCCAGCCCGTCTATCCGTCGCTTCGCGCGCGAATTGGGCGTAGATCTGACCAGGGTCGGTGGCAGCGGTGAAAAAGGCCGCGTTACCAAAGACGATGTACAGAATTTCGTCAAGCAGGCGCTGGCGGGTGGTGCCACCATCAGCGGTGGAATGCCCGGCCTGCTGCCGTGGCCAGACGTGGATTTTTCTAAATTCGGTGAAGTGGAAAGCAAACCGCTGTCGCGCATCAAGAAAATTTCCGGCGCAAACCTGCACCGCAACTGGATGATGATCCCGCATGTAACGCAGTTCGAAGAAGCCGATATCAGCGAACTGGAAGCCTTCCGCAAGGAACTGGGCGCGGAGTATGCAAAAGAGAATGTCAAGATCACGTTGCTGGCTTTCCTGCTAAAAGCCTGCGCAATCGCGCTCAGGCAGTTCCCCGATTTCAACGTTTCACTGGATGCCGGCGGTGAAAACCTGATCGTAAAAAAGTACGTGCACATCGGTGTCGCGGTGGATACGCCGGAAGGCCTGATGGTGCCGGTAATACGCGATGTGGATCAGAAAGGCATCGTTCAACTGGCGCGGGAACTGGGCGAGGTCAGCCAGAAGGCGCGCGACAAAAAACTTCCCGCCACCGACATGCAAGGCGGCTGTTTCACCATCTCCAGCCTGGGCGGTATCGGTGGTACCTGTTTCACGCCCATCATCAACGCGCCTGAGGTTGCCATCCTCGGCGTGTCGCGCGCCACAATGAAGCCGGTGTGGAAAAACGGCGAATTCGTACCGCGCCTGATGCTGCCGCTATCGCTGACCTACGACCATCGCGTGATCGACGGTGCGGCCGGCGCACGTTTCGCCATTTACCTCGCCCAAGTGCTATCGGATATGCGCCAGCTCGCACTGTAGGTTATCATCTCGAAAATATTATCTATTGTTGGCAACGGTCAAGCTGGGCAATAGCCGCACAACGGACTGCGAAAAACAAAAAATACAAGTTCCAGCAAAGACTTAAGGTTATTTCATCGCCACATATTTGCAGGCAGGGAGAGAGTGAACGCACAACGCAACAAAATAGACACGCAACAGGTTGTTCGCCCGATCGGCATTCTGGGCGGCACGTTCGACCCCATCCACCATGGACATTTGCGCATTGCACAGGAAGCCCTGGAACAATGCAACCTCGAACAAGTGCGCTTCGTCCCCTGTGGCACACCCCCGCACCGCCCGGCACCGTTTGCCGAAGCAAAGGCCCGCTGGGAAATGGTGCGTCTGGCCCTGGCCGGCCATCCCGATTTTCTGGTCGATGTGCATGAAATTTTCCGCACCGACCCCTGTTATACGGTAGACACGCTCACTGCACTGCGCGCCGAACTTGGCGCACAACAACCGTTATGTCTCATTCTCGGCGGCGATGCCTTTATGCAATTGCACACCTGGCACAAATGGAAGGATCTGTTCGCGCTGGCGCATATCGTCGTTTTTCAGCGCGCCGCCGGATCACCACTGGGTAATGCAATGACAAAAGCCGATGCCGCACTGCAAGCCGAATATCAGGCCCGTCTTGCCCCCGGGGCAAGCGCGCTGCGCGAAACACCCGCCGGCAAAATTTTCGTCGCTGACATGCCCGCGCTGGAAATTTCCTCCACCGATATCCGCCGCCGCACTTCGGATGGAAAAAGTATCCATTATCTGCTGCCGGACGCCGTCGCCAATTACATCAACACCAACTCACTCTACCGTACATGCTAAATACAAAAGAAAAGGTTCAAGCCATTGTTGCCGCACTTGAAGATGTCAAAGCCCTGGACATCAATGTTATCGATACCAGCAATCTCAGCCCCATGTTCGAAAGCATGGTCATCGCCAGCGCCCAATCCACCCGGCAAACCAAAGCACTGGCCAACAGCGTGGTGGTCAAACTCAAGGAACTCGGCGAGACGGTGCACGGCATCGAAGGTGAAAACACCGGCGAATGGGTACTGGTCGATCTGGGAGAAGTGATCGTGCATATCATGCAACCTGCAGTGCGCGCTTACTACAATCTCGAAGAATTGTGGGATGCGCGACCACCGGTACGAGCAGTCGCCAACGCAAAAAAATGAAGCTTTACGTGATCGCCGTCGGCAACAAAATGCCGGACTGGATCACGTCCGGTTTCAACGAATACACAAAGCGCATGCCGCGCGAGGCGAAAATAGAGTTGATTGAACTCAAACCCGAACCACGCAACAGCGGCAAAACCGCTACACAAATCATGGAGGCAGAAGCGCAGCGCATTCGCGCAGCCCTGCCCGCTGACGCGCTATGCATCGCGCTGGATGAACGCGGTACCACACCGACCACCAGACTACTTGCACAACAAATGCAGGACTGGATGCAGCAAGGATGCGATGTCGCTTTCATCATCGGCGGCGCAGATGGCTTGCATGAATCGATCAAGCAGCATGCACGGCAACTGATGGCACTGTCTTCCCTCACACTACCGCACGGCATGGTGCGCGTGTTGCTGGCCGAGCAGTTATATCGGGCGCATTCGCTGCTGCACAACCATCCATATCATCGAGACTGAGCCATGAGAACCAGGCACGACCACATCTACCTTGCCTCCCGAAGCCCGCGCCGCCGCGAGCTGCTCAAGCAGATGGGCGTAAATTACGAAGTTTTGTTGCTGCGCAATGATCGGCGCCGGAATGTGTTTGTTGATGAAACACCGCATGAGGGTGAAGATCCGGTTGCTTATGTACAGCGCGTTTGCCGTGACAAGGCGAACGCCGGGTGGGATAGCGTCGTTTTTCGAAACCTGCCGCGATTTCCCGTGCTGGCAGCTGACACCACGGTAGCGCTGGACGGCAAAATCATCGGCAAACCCGACAACAACAAGCATGCTGCCGAAATTCTGCGCATGCTTTCGGGAACACAACATCAGGTACTCACCGCAGTCGCGGTCGCCTACAGGGATCGTCTTGAAACACGCCTGTCCACGACTACCATCACCTTTGACAAGCTCAGCACGGAACGTATCAACCGTTACCTGCTTACCAACGAGGCACGTGACAAGGCCGGTGCCTACGGCATTCAGGGGCATGCCGGGGCATTTGTGAAGCATATCGACGGCAGTTATACCGGCGTAATGGGACTGCCGCTGTATGAAACGGTAGAATTGCTGAAACTATTCGGATATCCCGCACCATGACAGAAGAGATTTTGATCAACGTCACCCCGCAGGAAACGCGCGTCGCGATAATGCAACAGGGCGCCGTACAGGAATTGCACATCGAACGCGGCAGCCAGCGCGGCCTGGTCAGCAATGTATACGTCGGCAAGGTGAAGCGCGTATTGCCCGGCATGCAATCCGCATTCATCGACATCGGACTGGAACGCTCGGCTTTCCTGCATGTCGCCGACATTTGGGAAAACCAGCACAACGGCGATGCCGCCAAACCCATCGAAAAACTGCTGTCCGAGGGACAGAGTCTGCTGGTGCAAGTCATCAAGGACCCCATCGGTTCCAAAGGTGCCCGCCTCTCCACGCAATTGAGTATTGCCGGACGGCTACTGGTTTACCTGCCGCAGGAATCGCATATCGGCATTTCGCAGCGCATCGAAAACGAAGAGGATCGCGAAGCCTTGCGTCTCAAGCTTCAGCAAGTGCTACCCGCCGACCACGAGGGCGGCTATATCATCCGCACCATGGCTGAAACCGCATCCGATGATGAGTTGCGCACCGACATCGAATATCTGAACAAGCTATGGAACAATCTGCAGCAAAAATCGCAACGCCTGGCGCCTCCCTCCCTGCTGTACAAGGAACTGGATATCAGCCTGCGTGTATTGCGCGATTACGTAACCGAAGAAACGACCCGCATCTTCGTTGATTCGCGTGAAACGCACGAACGGATGCTGGCATTTGCCAATGATTACATTACTGCCGCCATCCCCAAACTGGAACATTACGTCGGCGCCCGTCCGCTGTTCGATCTTTACTGCGTGGAAGAAGAGATCGAACGCGCGCTGTCGCGCCGCGTCAATCTCAAATCCGGCGGCTATCTCATCATCGACCAGACCGAGGCGCTCACCACCATCGACGTCAATACAGGCGGATTCGTCGGCGTACGCAATTTCGATGACACCGTCTATAAAACCAACCTGGAAGCTGCACAAGTCATTGCGCGGCAATTGCGCCTGCGTAACCTGGGCGGCATCATCATCTGCGATTTCATCGACATGGACACCACGGAGCATCGCGATGCCGTGCTGGAAGCATTCGAAAAGATGCTGGCGCACGACCATACCCGCATCAACGTAAACGGTTTCTCATCGCTGGGACTGATAGAAATGACGCGCAAACGCACGCGCGAAAGTCTGGCGCATGTGCTATGCGAGCCTTGTCCCACCTGCCAGGGACGAGGTGAAGTGAAAACCGCCCAGACCGTATGCTACGAAATCCTGCGTGAGATCGTGCGCGAAGCACGCCAGTTCGGTGCCCGCGAATACCGCATTCTTGCCTCGCAACAGGTTATCGACCTGTTCCTCGACGAAGAATCGCAGAGCCTCGCCATGCTGTCCGACTTCATCGGCAAACCGGTATCGTTGCAGGTGGAAACGCTGTATACGCAGGAACAGTACGACGTCATCCTGATGTAGGAATCGCACCGCGCATCTCACATACGCACAAGAACGCTCTCCAGCGTGCGCCGCGACTTGGGCAGCCGTGCATTGAAGTCCTCCGTCGGGTGGCGATAGCCGATCGCCAGGGCAACATGGCATTGATATCCATCCAGCTCTTGCTCGAATTCCTTGTTGACGAGTTCGATATCGATTCCTTCCATCGTCGTGGAATCTATCCTGAGCCGCGCCAATACATGCAGCGTGTTGCCAAGCGCCAGGTAAGTCTGGGCTTTGGTCCACACGCTCGTATCCCCGGTTTCATCCATGTTGAATTCGGCAAACATGAACGCCCCAAAAGCACTTTCCCGCACCTCAGGTTTTATGCGTCCGTCCGCAATGGCCCGGTCAACGATCTCCGCGTAGTTTTCCCGTGTGTAGCGGGGATTGTGCGCAAGAAGAATGATGTGCGAACTGTCGAAGATATGTGGCTGGTTGAATTGATACGTACTGGTAAAAGTCTTGTGCATGCGCTCTTTGGCTCCATCTGTTTCAAGAACGACAAACTTCCAGGGCTGCGAATTGATTGAAGACGGCGAGAGACGCATTGCTTCGAAGAGGATATCAAGGTCTGCCTGAGCAACCTTTCTTGTCTTGTCGTATTTTTTCGTCGTATAGCGCCACTGCAAATCCTGGATGATGGGATGTGTCATGCTCGTTCCTTTTCATGTATTAATGAATAGAGTGACTATGATTTCAGATTTCATCTAAACAGGCACACCGAATTAATAGCATCATGACTTACTGCCATGCAATGTAGATTCCAGGAAAACCTGTGCCACTCTTCCGATTGATTCGGTATTTCAGAATTCAGCCCAGCAAACTCTCCGGCTCAACATGACTTCCCGTGATCGCCACAACCTTGTGACGCGACTGGCCGCCCTGCCTGAGTTCAACCTGGCGCAGGGGCACCTCGAAAATGCCGGCAATGAATTTCAGCAACGCCTCGTTGGCGCGACCCTCAATGGGTGGGGCAGCGAGGCGTATTTTTAAAGCTTCACCATGCAGTCCGGCCACGCTGGAAGATTTTGCACCTGGCTGAACATGCAGGGTCAGCGTAAGCACCTCGCCGTTGCGGCGATACCACGCACTCATATCAGTTTCGTGACTGCCTGTTCCAGCCCGCCTATCGGCACGATGAGGATGAGCTGGCAGATAAGCAGCAGCACCAGCACTGAAAGATCGACGTTGCCCACGAGCGGAATACGGCGGCGCAAGGGTTGCAGGAATGGGCTGTTAAACGCAAACAGCATGGGCGCAATCGGCGTGCGCGGATTGATCCAGGACAGGATGGCTTCAGCGAACAGGGTAATGATGAGCAGGTAGATACTGATTTTCAGCAGTTTGACAGCCGTCCATGTCAGCAAGCCAGCAAGGGGGAAAAGTTCAAATGCATAGCCCTGTACCCACAGAAATATGCTGAGATGGATGAACTCGACCATAAATGCCAGCAGCAGTGTGGCTCTGTCCATGCCCCATGCAGGCTTGATAAAACGGCGCGCGCGCAGCACGATAAAGTCGGTAAGCGCCATCAGAAATTCACCGACAGGATTGCGCATGGGTGCTCGCAACCAGGCAGCATGAAAGCGAAACAGTAAAATGGCAGCGAAAGGTTGTACCAGCGCGTCGTTCAGGAATGAAAATGTTTCAGCCAGCATTAATCGTCCTTCCCTAAATCATCGCCCATCTCTTTGGAACGAACGGCTGCGGCGTGCATGGCCGCGACGATATCCATTTTCACCTGGTTTGCATCCATGCTGAGCAATGCGCGTTCAGTGGTGCCATTCCTGGAAGTCACGCGTTCGCGCAGGATGGATATCTCTTCCTCACTGTTTTCAGCCAGTTTGCTCGCACCGAGGAATGTGTCCAGCACCAATTGCCGCGCCTGGGCTTCGTCCAGCCCCAGTTCATAGGCACCCTGAAGCATGGCCTCGATGAAGTAGAACACATACGCAGGACCGCTGCCGGAAATTGCCGTCACTGCATCCAGCATTTCCTCATCTTCAATCCACAGGGTGCTGCCCACAGCAGAGAGAATCGACTCGGCACGATGACATTGTTCCGGCTTGACCGCCGGCATGGCATACAGGGCGGTAACGCCGCAACGGATAAGTGCAGGCGTATTGGGCATGCAGCGTACGATATTATGCATGGCCAGCCAGCGTGCGAGCGCGTTAGTGCGAATACCGGCTGCAACCGAGATGACAAGTTGTCCGCTCAGGATTGGCGCCAGTTGCAGCGCAACTTCTTTCATATTTTGCGGCTTGACCGCAAGAATCACGGTCTCGCCATGTGCCACCGCCTCTGCAAGTTCGGTAGTCGCCCTGACCCCGAATTCATTATGCAGACTCATGCAAGTATCTTTGCTTAATTCCACCACATGCATTTTGGAAGGCGAATACCCGCGCTTTATCAACCCCCCAATCAATGCCTTGGCCATATTGCCGCCACCGATGAAAGTGATTTTCATGAATGCTCTCCGTAGTCTCTGGTACCGAATATCGCCGTGCCGATACGCACAATAGTCGCGCCCTCCAGGATTGCCGCCGGAAAGTCGTGTGACATGCCCATCGACAGGGTGTCCAAAGCCCCTCCCCCCGAATTCAACTGTTTTAATAATGCCTGCATTTGTGCAAAAGGAATACGCTGTGCCGTTTCGTCGGTTGAAGGAGAAGGTATCGTCATCAAACCGCGCAACCTGATGCGAGGCAAGCACGCGACCTTCTGTGCCAGCAACCCAACCTCGTCCGGTGTTACACCGCTTTTGCTCTCTTCACCGCTTACGTTCACCTGCAAACACACATTCAGCGGCGGAAAAAGTGGCGGCCGCTGAGCCGACAGACGCTCGGCAATCTTCAATCTGTCCACAGAGTGCACCCAGGCAAAGTTCTCGGCAATAGCACGCGTTTTATTGCTCTGAATGGGGCCGATAAAATGCCATTCCAGCGGCAAATCGCGCAATGCCGCCATTTTATCCAGCGCTTCCTGCAGGTAATTCTCGCCGAAAGCCGTTTGTCCCGCCTGATACGCCTCACGTACTGCTGCTGCCGGAAAGGTCTTGCTCACAGCCAGCAAACGGACTTCTGTTACATTCCGGTGCGCAGCTTTCGTTGCCTGTTCAATAGCTTTGCGGGTCGCTTGCAAGTTGGAGAGGATTGCAGTCATAATCGCCCGGACAGCCGTTTATCGACTCTGTTTTTAACGCTCAGGATTATATATGGATATCACCGAATTGCTCGCCTTCGGCGTGAAGAACAAAGCCTCCGACTTGCACCTTTCCGCAGGTTTGCCCCCGATGATACGCGTACATGGCGATATGCGCCGCATCAATCTGCCCGCAATGGAGCACAAGGAAGTCCACGCCATGGTGTACGACATCATGAACGACGGACAGCGCAAGCATTACGAAGAAAACAAGGAAGTCGACTTTTCGTTTGAAGTTCCGAACCTGGCGCGCTTCCGTGTCAATGCCTTCATCCAGAACCGCGGTGCAGCCGCAGTCATGCGTACCATTCCTTCCAAGATACTTACACTGGAAGAACTCAATTGTCCGGCGATCTTCAAGGATATTTCCGAATTCCCTCGCGGCATGGTGCTGGTAACCGGCCCCACCGGTTCCGGTAAGTCGACCACGCTGGCGGCGATGATCAACCACGTCAATGAAAATGAGATGGGCCACGTCCTGACGGTGGAAGACCCGATCGAATTCGTACATGAATCCAAGAAATCGCTGATCAACCAGCGTGAAGTCGGCCCGCATACCTTGTCATTCAACAACGCCCTGCGTTCTGCACTGCGTGAGGATCCGGACGTGATTCTGGTGGGCGAAATGCGCGACCTGGAAACTATCCGCCTTGCAATGACGGCGGCAGAAACGGGCCACCTGGTATTCGGCACCTTGCACACAAGTTCAGCGGCAAAAACCATCGACCGTATCATTGACGTATTTCCGGCCGACGAAAAAGAAATGGTGCGGGCGATGCTATCGGAATCGTTGCGTGCGGTAATCTCGCAGACACTGCTCAAGACCAAGGACGGCAGCGGACGCGTGGCAGCACACGAGATCATGCTTTGTACCCCGGCGATCCGCAACCTGATCCGCGAAGCCAAAGTGCCACAGATGTATTCCGCCATCCAGACCGGCGGCAACATGGGTATGCAGACACTGGATCAATGCCTGCAGGAACTGGTAAAGCGCAACCTGGTGGCATCCGGCGAAGCACGCAGCAAAGCAGTGAACAAAGACTTGTTCCCGGCGGTATAAGCCACAGACATTTCAGAGATAAATGCACTGCATCAGGAGGAGATCATGGAAAGAGACCAGGCCACAGAATTAGTTCACAATTTGCTGCGAGGCATGGTTTCGAAGAATGCATCCGACCTGTTCATCACTTCGGGCTTTCCCCCTGCATTCAAGGTAGATGGCAGGATGACACCGGTCTCGAACCAGGCATTAACACCTGCACACACGCAGGAACTGGCGCGCAGCATCATGAACGACCGCCAAGCTGCCGAATTCGAATCCACGCACGAGTGCAACTTCGCCATCAGCCCGCCCAGCATCGGGCGTTTCCGTGTCAATGTATTCATGCAACAACAACGCGTCGGCATGGTGCTGCGCACCATCACGACTAAGATTCCCACTTTCGAAGAAATGGGTCTGCCGGATATATTGAAGGACGTGGTGATGACCAAGCGCGGACTGGTAATTCTGGTCGGCGGAACCGGTTCCGGCAAATCCACCTCTCTGGCCGCCATGCTGGGCCACCGCAATCGGAACAGCTATGGCCACATCATCACCATCGAAGACCCGGTGGAATATGTGCATGACCACGACAAATGCATTGTCACCCACCGCGAAGTAGGTGTGGATACCGATGATTGGCACGCCGCGTTGAAAAACACTTTGCGGCAAGCACCGGACGTGATCCTCATTGGCGAAATCCGTGACCGCGAAACCATGGAATACGCGGTCACCTTCTCCGAGACCGGCCACCTGTGCATGGCCACGTTGCACGCCAACAGTGCCAACCAGGCACTCGACCGCATCATCAACTTCTTCCCGGAAGACCGCCGCGAACAACTGCTGATGGATTTGTCCCTCAACGTCAAGGCGCTCATTTCGCAACGGCTGATCCCCAAACGCGACAGCAAAGGCCGCGCTGCCGCTTTCGAAATTCTGCTCAACTCGCCGCTGATTGCCGACCTCATCTTCAAAGGACAAGTTCATGAAATCAAGGAAGTCATGGCCAAATCGCGCGAACTCGGCATGCAAACTTTCGATCAGGCGCTATTCGACCTGTACGAGTCGGGCGCCATCAGCTACGAAGAAGCGCTCAAGAATGCCGACTCCGTCAACGACCTGCGCTTGAAGATCAAGCTGGAAGGCAAGGCTACCAAAGACAAGGATATGATGAGCGGACTGGACAATCTGAAGATGACCTGACGGCTACCGCCAGCGCCAGCGCAAAAAAGTGCACTCCCTTCAAATCATTCCCGCGACTTACTGATATAACTCCGGAAACTGTTTCTGCAGTTGTCCCAGCTTGGGCATGTCGTTGAATACGATATAGGGCTGGTAGGGATGCAATGCCAGATAGTTCTGGTGATAGTCTTCAGCCCGAAAGAACTGCTTCAGCGGCACAACCTGCGTAACGATGGGCGAAGAAAACTTATGTTCGACAGTAAGTTTTCGAATATAACCTTGCGCGATCTTATGTTGTTCTGCACTGGTATAAAAAATCGCGGAGCGGTACTGGCTGCCGGTATCCGGCCCCTGGTGATTCAGCTGGGTTGGATCGTGCGCCACGTTGAAAAAAACCTGCAGCAGTTGTTCATAAGACACCCGCGCCGGATCGAAGCGGACACGCACCGATTCGGCATGTCCTGTGTTGCCCCTGCTCACCATTTCATAATGCGCCGTGTCCGCATTCCCACCCGCATAGCCTGATTCAACCTCCACAACGCCTTTGACATGCTTGAACACCGCATCCACTCCCCAGAAGCAACCGCCTGCGAATACGGCTGTCTGCTCTGTCGGCGCGGCATTTGCATTTGAAAATACGCCAAGACTGAATACAAGCAACGTAAGATATTTGAATGTTTTCATGATGGTCTCCCGATGATCAACCGAAGGTAAAAGCAAATGCCTCTACCCCGGCATCCAGAAATTCAATACGGAAGGTTCTGTTTTTGATCTCGCTGCGCTGCCTGATCAATTGATACAAGCGTTGCTCCCGGACCACCCCGTTTCCTGCCGCATCGATGTCCGTACCGTGGTTCTTGCCGGGCGCTACACCATCCAGCGTGACCTTGAACCGCACCGGCTGACGGTTATTTGTACCGAGCACCAGATGCAAATCGCGTCCCTGAAAACGGTAGCTGATCGTACCGTTGGATTTTTTCAGCATCGCAGACTCCTTGCCGACTTGCCAGTTTCCGTTCAGTGCCCAATGATTCATTTTAAGCACGCGTGGTGCACTGTAACTTGCCGTCATATCTTTTTTAATTCCTTCGCGGGAAGAAAAATTTTCCTGCCGCCCGTACCCCAGGTAGGTTTCCGGCGATTGCGCCCTGTACGCCGCTGCCGCTGTCGCGCCTGTACCCTGCACCCGCACAAATTCTTTCTTGAGCGCCAGATCCTGACGTGCTTCCTGCAGCAACATCTGGATCATCTGCTCTGTTTCGCGATACGCCCCTTCACCGAAATGCTGATGACGTATACGCCCTTGCGCATCGATCAGATAGTGCGCGGGCCAGTACTGGTTATGGTAGGCATTCCAGATCTCATAGCGGTTATCGATCGCCACCGGGTATTTCACCCCCAGATCATGCACAGCCTGTTCGACATTACTGATGTCTTTTTCGAAAGCAAACTCCGGCGAATGCACACCGATGATAACCAGACCTTGTGCGCGATATTTTTCATCCCATGCTTTCAGGTACGGCAACGTGCGCAGGCAATTGATGCAGGAGTATGTCCAGAAATCCACCAGCACCACTTTGCCGCGCAAGGCCTCCATGCTCAATGGCGGCGAATTGAGCCATTGTGTTGCACCAACCAGCGGCGGCGCCTTGCCGGTTTCGGCAACAACAGATGCCTCGGGATGTTGTGCCAGACGCTGGATCAACTGCTGTTCGGCAACCGTGGTATTCGCCGAAGTAAGCTGCGCCAGAAAACGCGCATCCCAGCCCAGTCCGATGACGACAACACCTGCCACCACCGCAACACCCAGGGCGCGGCGCAGCCACTCTTCAACACCAAAGCTGCGTTTCAGCCAGGCAATCACGCGGCCACTGGCAAGCAAGGCCACACCCAGTGAAGTCGCCGCACCCGCAGCGAAGGTCAGCAACAACAGCGCACTGTACAAATTCAACCCGTTCAATGCCGCACCTGCCAGCACCAGTCCCAGGATCGGCCCGGCGCATGGCGCCCACAGGAAACCGACCGCCACGCCCAGCAGCAACGAACCCTTAAGACTGTCCTGCCGTCCGGCACTTTCCTGCAATCGTCCACCCAGCGTAACAAAAGGACGCATCATGCGTTCCGACCAGGACGGGAAAATTAACGCCAGACCCAGCAACAGCAATATCAACATCGCCGCATAACGCCCGTACTGGTTCACCTCGACCAGCCAGGCACCGCCTGCAGCGCCAAGACTTGCCAGTACGGTAAACGTCACCGCCATGCCGATCAGTATGGGCAGCCCGGAACGGCGGAACGACTGCTCCGAACGTGCGAAAACGAACGGCAGCACCGGCAGCACGCACGGACTCAGGATCGTGATAACGCCTCCGAGATAGGCCAGCAAAAAGATCAGCATGTCGAATACTCCTTAAAATTGTTGGCTTCATTCCGGTTTGGGCACAAACCGCAACGCCACCGTGTTCATGCAATAGCGCAAACCGGTCGGCTGCGGGCCGTCGTCGAAAACATGGCCCAAGTGCGCATCGCACAAGGTGCAACGCACTTCAGTGCGTGTCATACCGAACATATGGTCAGTAATATTGCGCACGTTCTGCGGCGCAATGGGCTGCCAGAAACTCGGCCAGCCGGTACCGGAGTCGTATTTGGCGGCAGCGTCGAACAGCGCGTTATCGCAACACACACAGCGATACAGACCCGGTTCGTGCCTGTCGTAACCCGGCTGGGAAAACGCCCGCTCCGTGCCCTGCCGCCGTGTCACTTCATAAGCCAGTGGGGACAGGCGCTGCTTCCACTCCGCATCCTTGTTCACCCTGGCCAGGGTAACCAATCCAAGCGGTTTGCCGTCATCCGAATATTTCATGATGGTCACTTGATCATTGTTCATGGCTGCACTCCCGGCAAAGGAACGCGCCGACCAGGCCAGCGCCATTCCTGATAATCCCAGTAAAAAATCCCTGCGTTGCATGATGTCACCTCCTGCGAATTTGATGGAACCCGATACTTTGATTTCCCTGCCTGTCCCTTGGTTCGGACTTACCCGGGAAAAAGTTACATCAACCTTGCCGGAATAAAGGTCAAACAGAATATATAAAGTGGCTAGCGGCATCACGAAAATTATTTTTCCAGCGCTGTAACTTTTATCCCCACCCTCCCGAATCAGGAGACGGAGACACGCTCTCCACCACTTTCAACTTTCAATAAGGAGTTCATCATGAGCAACACACACAACATACTCTCCGCAGCCATCGGCAGCTTGCTGGTGATGGGCCTGGTCAGCGGCAATGCCATGGCAGCCGATGTAAAAACGGAAAAATGTTTCGGCATCGCCAAAGCAGGCAAAAACGATTGTGCCAGCAACAAGAGTGCGCATTCCTGTGCCGGACAAGCCACTCACGACAACGATCCGCGCGATTTCGTTGCCGTCCCCAAGGGCACTTGTGACAAGATCGCCAACGGCTCGACCATGCCCGGCGGCGCAATGATGAAGAAGTAATGATGAACGCGCCCGCAAGTCCTTCCCTTCCCAATGTTGCAGGCATCGGCTTGCGGGCGCCTCATTATCCTGAAGTACTGGAACAACGCCCCGCCCTGGGCTGGGTCGAAGTTCACAGCGAGAATTTTTTCGGCGGCGGTGCGCCTCTGCACACGCTGCTGCAAGTTGCACAACATTACCCGGTCAGCCTGCATGGGGTCGGCATGGGACTGGCCTCACCCGACCCGCTGGACGCGGGGCATTTGCGCGAACTGCGCAAACTTTGCGATGCGGTCAATCCCGCAAGCGTGTCGGAGCACCTGTGCTGGAACACTGTCGGCGGCATCGCCATCAACGACCTGTTGCCCTTCCCCTATACGCAGGATGCGTTGGGCCATGTCGCCGACCGTGTGCGCCATGTCCAGGATTTTCTGGGACGGCGCATCCTGATCGAGAACCTTTCCTACTATGTCGCTTTCGGCAACAGCGAAATGCGCGAGGAAGAATTCCTGTCCGAACTGGTGGCGCGCACCGGCTGCGGCATCCTGTTCGACGTCAACAACATTTATGTCAACACCGTGAACCTGGGAGTGGATGCACAAGCTTTCATGCATGGCATTCCTGCAGACGCGGTCGGCGAATATCACCTGGCCGGACCGAGCATGATGGACGGTTGTCTGGTGGACACGCACAGCGCACGGGTCTTCGACGAAGTATGGGCCTTGTATGAGGACACCCTGCGCCACATCGGCAAGCGCCCGACGCTGATCGAATGGGACGTGGATATCCCCGCGCTGTCTGTACTGCAGGAAGAAGCGCAGAAAGCACAACACAGGATGGACGCCATGGATTCATGCCAGCTTTCCCTCTCCTGCGGGCGGGAGAGGGAACGATCGCCCTCTCTCCCCCTCGGGGAGAGAGTTGGAGAGAGGGGCTGAAATGACGATCTGGACCGACACGTTAACGCATTTCTCCGGTGCGATCCGTACGGGTACCGGAGCGCCGGAAGAAATCGTTTGCACGCGCTACCCCGAGGAACGCGGCATCGGCGTGTATCGCAACAATTATCGCGGCAACCTGCACGACACACTGGCCAGTGCCTATCCGGTGATACGCCAACTGGTCGGCGAAGATTTTTTCCGCCTGCTGGCAAAACGTTTCATCGAGCAGCATGCTTCGCGCAGCGGCAACCTGCACCACTACGGCAGCGAAATGGCCGAATTCCTGACGCACTTCGAAAACACGCAACACCTTCCTTACCTGCCGGACATGGCACGGCTGGAATGGGCTTACCACCGCGCCTATTTCGCCGATGACACGGTACCGTTCGATCTCGCCCGCCTCGCGAACATCGCGCCTGATTCCTATGCCGGATTGCACTGGCGATTGCACCCGAGTTGCACGTTGTTGACCACCGCCTATCCCGTAGCCGCGATCTGGCAAGCACACCAGGACGGCGCAAACGCCGATTTCAACATCGACCTCGACGCAGGCGGTGACAGCCTGCTGGTCTATCGCAACGGCCTGAGTATGGACATCGTGCGCATCACACCAGCCAGCCTGCATTGGCTGACGCAACTTCAGCAAGGCATCTGCATGGGTGATGCCACCGAAGCAACTTTATCCGCACATCCTGATTTCGATGTCGCGGCGACATTGCAGCACTGGCTGGTCAATAGCGTATTGGCCGACTTCGACGCACCCTCTCCCTAACCCTCTCCCGCCAGCGGGAGAGGGGACGAACACTCTCTCTCCCACTTGTGGGAGAGAGTTGGAGAGAGGGGAATTTATGAATGGCAATATCTGCAAGGAGATCGATCATGAACCCAATATCGTACGGTCTTGACCTGTATTACCGCAGCAGTCGCCTGCTACTACATGCCGCCCCTGCGCTCGACCTGGGGCTGCGGCTGTTTCTCGCAAACGTGTTTTTCAAATCCGGACTGACCAAGATACAAACCTGGGACAGCACCCTCTACCTGTTTCGCGAAGAATACAAGGTACCGTTGCTGCCAGCGGACTTTGCCGCTTACCTCGGCACCGCGTCCGAACTGGCATTCCCGGTATTGCTGGTGCTTGGCCTGTTCGGGCGCTTTGGCGCGCTGGGGCTGACCATCCTGAATGCGGTCGCCGCCTATTCCTATTACGACCAGTTGAGCGAAGCGGGCCTGAACCAGCACCTGTACTGGGGTCTGCTGCTGGGCGTACTACTGCTGCACGGCATGGGTAAGTGGTCAGCGGACGCATGGCTGGAAAAATATCTGGAGCGGCGATGACTGCGACTGTCGCACTGACGGGGTATCATTCGTTTGTCGACTTTTCGAATGGCCACCCGGTGACAGATCGCAGCGACGACCTTGCAGCGCTCATGCAACGATCCCTTGACGGGGATACGCAGGCCTATGCCGAACTGTTGCAGGAGACCGCGCGCCTGTTGCGTCCCTATCTGGCCAGGCGGCTATACGCCGGTTCGGAAGTGGACGATGTGTTGCAGGAAGTGCTGATCTCCATCCACAAGGCACGACACACCTTCGATGGCCGGCGTCCATACAAACCCTGGGCGTATGCCATTGCCAAATTCCGTTTGCAGGATCATTTGCGCGCGCACTATGCCGACCATCTGCACAACGCCGAAGATGTGTCCGAACTGGCAGAAATCCTGCCGGACGATGTAACCGAAATCGACTTCAACTACGAATCTATAAGTGAGGAGGTCGAAAAACTTCCGGAGAAGCAGGCGACCATTCTGCGGCTGATGCATCATGAGGGCTACACCGCCCGGGAAGTCGCCGAAAAGATCGGCATGAACGAATCCGCGGTGAAGGTTGCCGCACACCGTGCCTACAAAGTATTGCGTGAAAGGCTGGAACGTTAAAATGGACAATATCGAACAACTGATCGCGGGACTGAGCAACGATGCACAAGCGGTGAGACCCGCACCGCGCCCCTGGCTGCTGAGCCTGAAATGGCTGGCCGCGGCCTCCGCATACATTATCGTGTCGCTCATCATCTCCGGCACGCGTCCGGACCTGTTGTCGGCATTCCACAAACCGTGGTTCGTCGCCGAGATCGTGTTGCTGGCCGGCATCTTTATATCTACCGCGCTGAGCGCCGCCATCCTGTCGTTTCCCGACCTGCATCAGCAGCGCCGCACTGCTTTCGCGCCGGTATGGATATTCGCGCTGTTTGCACTGATCCTGTTTTTCTCCTGGCTCGCCGACAATCCGCCGTCGCCGCTGCCTGTGCACAGTTTCGAGTGCACGCTGAGCATCTTTATCTTCTCGCTGTTGCCTTCCGCGGGAATCTTCTATGCCATGCGCCAGTTCGCCAGCACGCATCTGCGGCTGGCCGGCACCGTTGCAGTGCTGTTTGCGTTCAGCACCGGCGCATTGTGGCTGCGCCTGCACGAGCAAACCGACTCGATCACCCACCTCATCGAATGGCATTACCTGCCCATGATCGCAGTCGGGTTGCTGGGCCTGTGGCTGGGAAGACTGTTGCTGAAGTGGTGATATGCGTATCGCGCACATGAAAGTCCTGTTACTGCGCGCCCATTGATAATAAAATCGTACGCATCACAGCCCCGGCACCGTCCTCCGCGCAGTAACCCTGCCGCATCAGGTCACAGGAAATGGATATTCACTTGCCAAATTTTTTATTCAACGATCTCACCAGCTTTGTGATTAGCATCTCGCTGATCATCGGCTATCACTACTTTCTCCGCCGCAAGATCAAGAAAGATCCGACCTATACCGTGCAGGCAGTCAACCGGATCGCCAGGAAAGCATGGGTCGAAAATATCATGAGCGACGAAAAGAATGGCTTGCTGGGTGTGCAGACCTTGCGCAACTCGATCATGTCAGCCACTTTTCTTGCATCAACTTCAGTGTTGCTGATCATGGGCGTGCTCACGCTGAGTGAACAGGAACAGAAGATCGAGGCGACCTGGCATGCACTCAATCTGATGGGCTCAACCCATCCGGCGCTGTGGATGATAAAGCTGATCCTGATGCTGCTCGACCTGCTTGTCGCGTTCTTCAGTTTTGTCATGGCCATTCGCATCTACAACCATGTCGGCTTCCAGCTCAACGTACCGGTGCGCCTGGGCCACAAGATGATCACGCCCGAACATGTGGCGACCCACCTGAACCGCGCCGGGCATTTTTACAGTATGGGAACACGCTCCTACTATTACATGGTGCCGCTGGTGTTCTGGCTGTTCGGCCCGCATTTCATGCTGGCTGCCACGCTGGGATTGCTCGTTTCACTGTACCGTATCGACCGCTCGCCGAAGATCGTCCCCCTGGAATACGACGACGTTGATTGAATTAACCGCGTCGGCAGCGAGGATGATCTTCACCTGATCCTGAAACCGGCGTATTCACCTTCGCCCAGCGAAGCATCCACCCGCTCCACGTCTGCCATCTGCGGCCCGCGCTGAGCCCAGCGTACGATGGCATCCACTGCAGCAGGATCACCCTGCACCATCGCCTCCACCGTTCCGTCGCTGCAATTCCGCACCCAGCCGGAAATCGCCAGACTCTGCGCCTCACGCAGCATCGACTGGCGAAAGAACACACCCTGCACATGGCCATGGACCACAAGATGTAATGTTTTCCTGACGGAAGATTCCGGAACAGACATTCTGGTTTTCCTGCAACAATTCGCTTTATGAACAAAGCGGAACACGGGAAGTACAGCAACCTTCGCACAATGCTATCAGCCGGGCGCCGGAATGCAAGCTGCCGGATCGGTCAAGTATTACCCGCATAAAAACAGCCGACGGCGGCATGAAATTCCCGAAATCTTCCGGAAGGAGTGTTCAAGACAGGCAGTTTTGCATAAACTGTCGCCCGGAAACTTATTCAAATAATTATTAATTAGGAGTTCCTCATGAAACCCAATGTCGGTGGATTCGACCGCCTCGCCCGTCTTGTAGTTGGTCTCGTACTTCTATTCATATGGGTGATCGCGCCGCCTGCCAATGGCTTGTTGCAGGTTGCACTGCTGATTGTGCTCGTCATCCTGTTGTTCACGGCGTTCATAAAATACTGCCCGCTCAACGCGGCACTTGGCATCGACACCAACAAACCCAAAGAAAATAAGTAACGCAGTCGCGGCTGATACATCAACAAATGCAAACAAAATGCGGAGACCATGCCTGAGTAATGGTCTCCGCATTCGTTCAAGCCTTTGCTTCGATCAATTATTCAGCCAGTTACATACTGCATGCCGCAACCTGCCCCACTCTCCGGTAAAATGCGCACCCAGCAACAACCCGGATACGGACAGATCAACAGAAATTTGAATAATGGCCACCTATAACGAAGCAAGTTTCAAAGTCCTGCGCGGACTCGAACCGGTGCGGCAACGCCCCGGCATGTATACCAATCTCGAATCGCCCAACCACATCATCGCCGAAGTCGTCGACAACGCATGCGATGAAGCGCTCGCGGGCTATGCAAAAAATATCTTTGTCACAGTGCACACCGACGGCTCGGCGTCAGTCATGGACGACGGACGCGGCATTCCGGTCGGCATACACAAGGAAGAAGGCAGGTCGGTTGTTGAAGTCGCCTTCACCATCCTGCACGCGGGTGGCAAGTTCGACAAGGACA
>JBNLBY010000049.1:0-19603 GCA_050303535.1 Sideroxydans sp.
GCAGCGGATACTTGCCGTCATAACCGCCTGCTACATCCTTCAGCCGGTAACCGTTCTGGTAGCCGGCGCTGGCGGGATCCCAGGTGAGGTAGGTTCCGTCTGCAGCATAGGTACGCGGCTCGCCATCGATGTGGGCCATCCTGGCATCGTGGCAATCGAGACAGCCTTTTCCAGCTCCCTTAACCCCAGAAGGGGGGTAGACGTTGCTGGTGGGCACGCCGTGTCCCGATTTATAAAAGCCCCAGCCAGTCCCATAAGGGGTTGCGGCGGTCTCGTCGCCCGCGATGTTGGGGGCAAGGACATTGCTGATCTGGGAGGGGGATTTGTCGTGACAACCCACGCACCACTTCTCTTTGCCCGGTTTCAGATTATCCGTGGCGTCGTAGACTCCATCCGCCCAGTTGCTCTTGGCGCCAATGGCCGGATCGTTGACACCGTCATAGTCGCCGCCTGGACTATGGCAGGTATTACAGACCGTGGTGGTGGCGAACTGCTGGCCGTCCTTGAAGACGGCGGGATAAAACTGAAATGGATCGGAATGGCAATCGGTGCAGGTCAGATGCGGTCCCTTGTCTGCTGTTAGGTGAGTCTGGTGAGCCTTGGGAAAAGGTGCAGCAAACTGTTTGCCGTGCAGGTGGCAACTGGTGCACCACTCGCCATCGAAGTGGGCAGTGTTGTCATGGCCGTCGTTATTGTGGTGTCCGTTTTGGGTATGGCACACCTCACAAGGCCCGTTGTAGACAGAATCTCCGTCGGCCAGGGAGTTCTGTCCTGTGACCGCAGTGAAAACCACCGGTTTGGGGCCGCTGTTGGGCGTCTGGATTATTTCATTGATGAGGAACAGATTGGATCCGCCGTATGTGTAGTAGTCGTGGCAGACTTGACAACCACTGACATGGTGGAATTCAGCCTGGACTGCCGTTACGGGAACAAAAAAAAGCGTGGCGAGCAGACCAAGCGTCCGGAAGCCACGAACCAATGGAGTTGTTCGGCGGAATAAACTCATTATTCAATCCTCCCCAGAATTGATTACTTTTTTCTAAATAATTACGCACAACATCCATCTGCCCCTTGCAGATGAAGATGAGGTCGGTTTCTCAAAGAATGCCAGACCCCTGTTTTTTATTTTTTGTTCTTTTTATTTTAACAATTCATTAAGTAAATGATAGTTTTTTTGTTGATTCATTTTGAATCAATCGGATAGCCCTTGCTTTGCACTAAGCATTAGATCACCACGGAGAACCGTGGGAACCGCAGAAATGTTCGGCGAGCCGCTTTGAATTCGATGTAAAGTGAGTTAACCAGCGACGTCGCTTATTTACAGGAAGCAACCGAGGCGGCTGGCACCAGTTTTATGGCATCGGCGACAACGAATTTGTGGTTGGCGTTATCGTTGATTTCGATATATCCGTCCGTGCCCTGATTGAATTTATAAGGGCCGCCGAGGCAGTGCCATTGGCCACCACCAGGTCCGTTGATCGTCTGATCGATCAGAAAGGTCTCGCTGCCTCCCACATGATTGACTACGTAGGGCACGTTCGTGGCCCGCCAGCTTGCACTGCCCTGCGACCACCATGCATAGAGATAATAATCTCCGGTGGCAGGGATGCTTGGCCGGTAGATGACCTTGGCGCTGCCGTCGTAGATATCCTTGAAGTGGATGCCGGAGCCGAATTGATCGGCTGCGGTCACAAACAATAACCATCTTCCGATGAATTCGGCTTCGCTGTCGTCGATGACGATTTCACCATCCTGCTCTGCATAGAGCTGGATGCGGTTTTTGCTCGACACGCCTGCGCTATCCGTGGCCGTGATTTCCAGCGCATAAAGATTATCGGCGATGGTGTCAGGCACGGTGACACTCAAGCTGTATAGGTCGCGTCCCTGAACCGTGCTGCCATCATCCAGTTTGGCCAGTTGCTCCCGGCCACTATAGGTCATGACCGCAGCCGAATCATTGATGCCGAGGGGTGATAGATCGACGGTGACGGATTGAACCGAATTGCCGTGGTACAGCACTCTCGCCACCAGCTCGACCTGTCGGTTTGAAGGCGTTACCCGGTTCGGTACCGCCTTGCCTCCCAGTACCATGGGATAGGTTTTGGCGGTTCGGCCGTAGTTCATGGGTTTGCCATGACAGCCACGACAATAGCGGGGATTCGCCGCACCGATACCGGTTTGAAACTGTACGCCGATGGTTTCCTGAACGGGTGCATAGGGATCGGGTTGCACTTCGTAGATAAACCGTACCGTGCCGTTGTAGACCGACGATCCGCTGCCGGGTTGAGGATCGGTAAATGTCTTCCATGCCTGTGCGGTATCGAAACTCGCAGATGAATGTTCGATCAGGTGGTGATTTTGTCCGCTCGTGTCTTCGAAGAAGAGGGCGTCCGCGATCACCGCACCCGAGGTGTCCTGACTCGATATCACCACCGATCCGTTCTGGTCGAAGGTATAGGTTCCCAGACTGTTCCATCGGCCGTCGTTGACCAGCAGCTCCGGCTTGCTGAGCGACAGGTACTGATTGGTCTTCTGGTTCAGATAGACCGTTTGGGGGCCTGATGCCGCATTGATGATGTAGGGCACCTTATCGGCGCGGTTGAAGTACTCGCCCACCCAGGAGTAAACGTTGTAGGTTCCCTGGGGCGCGGGATAGGTTGCGGTAAAGGTATCTGGCGACTTTCTGTAATAGATGAAGTCGAAGCCCGGATCAGGACTGGATGCACTGGGAGGGTTTGTCAATTCACCGCTTCTGATCATCCTTGAGTTAC
The DNA here is from genome assembly GCA_050303535.1 of Sideroxydans sp. Taxonomy (GTDB): domain Bacteria; phylum Pseudomonadota; class Gammaproteobacteria; order Burkholderiales; family Gallionellaceae; genus Sideroxyarcus. Next base: position 2,772 of record JBNLBY010000049.1, read on the forward strand.
GTGCGCCGTGTACATTATGACAGGTCGTGCAGTTGATGTTGGAGTCGAGCAATCCGTCATAGTCGGAATCAGTTTCCGGACTTCTCATATCGAGAAAGAAGTGGAGGGTATGCAGCCCGTATATTTTGCCGTACGGACTGTTGCCGCTGCCGCGGCTGACATAGTTCGTATGGCTCATGTCGGTGATTCTTTCCGGATAAGTGGCGCCAGCGCCCAGAACTTCATTGGCGTTATGGCACGAGGTACACAAAGCGGCGTCATTCAGGTTGGTTCCCAGGCCTGCTCTGGGCATGATCAGGGCTCTGCCGTTCTTCGATCGCAGGCGGTAGCCTTCCTGGTGGTTGCCGAGTGAACTGTCATATGTTCTCTGTTTGCCGTCGATGTGTTGCTTCAGGGGATCATGGCACTCCAGACAGTTGATCTTGTGGCCGGTGACATAGTAGCCGTAATCATTGGTGCCATCGCTGTCCAGATCCTGGCCGGCGACATTTGGGGCGGAGATTCCCTTGATCACGGCATTGTCCGCGTCGTGGCAGGATATGCACCATTTTTCGTTTCCGGGTTTGAGGCTCAGCCCGTCGGATTCATAAATACCGTCAAGCGTGTTTGCCTTGGCCATGGCTGAGCCGTTTACCAGACCGCCGGGACTATGGCAGGTGTCGCAGACCCTGGTCGTTTCGATGGGCAGGCCATCGGCGAAATTCCGCCCGACCGGAAAGGTTTCATGGCACGTCAGGCAGATTTCCTCTTTTGTTTTGTTTTCGATGTTCTCGATGACACTTCCTTTTGGATCGTACAGGTGTGTTTGATGCAACTGTTTGAAGGGGGCGGCAAACTGATTGCCGTGCTGATGGCAGGTGACGCACCACTCGCCATCGAAGTGGGCGGTGTTGTCGTGGCCATCGTTATTGTGGTGGTCGTTTTGCGTGTGACATACCTCGCAGGGGCCGTCGTAGACCGCATCCCCGTCGGCCAGGGAGTTTTGTCCTGAGAACGCGGTGAAAACTACAGGCCTAGGTCCGCTGTTTGGCGTCTGGATTACCTGGTTGATGAGGAACAGATTGGATGATCCGCCAGGATTGTCGTAGTCGTGACAGACGGGACAACCACTGACATGGTGGTATTCGGCCGGAACTGCCGTCATGGGAGCAGAAAAAAGCAAGGCGAACAGACTGAGCGTTTGGATGCCACGAACCAACGGGGTCGTTAGGCGAAATAAACTCATCTTTGCAATTCTCCCTGATTTATTGTTTTTTCTTTTAATAAACCACTGCGCGCAACATTCATCTGCTCCCTGGTGAGAAGGGAACGCAGCCTGCAAGAATATTGGGAACCCTGTTTTTTTATTTTAAACAATTGATCCTGTGAGTCACAGGGTTTTCTGTTGATCCGTTTTGAATCAACTGAATAGTTTTTGCATCAGATCGGCAGCGCGGTCTTGTCTACCGTCCTGCGCAATACAAAGCTGGTGTGCACGCCGGTCACGCCCTCGATGCGCGTGATGCGGTTGAGCAGCAGTTCCTGGTAGGCGTCCATGTCCTTGACGACGACCTTGAGCTGGTAATCGGCTTCCTGTCCGGTGATGAGCAGGCATTCCAGCACTTCGGGAATTTCCGTTACTTTTGTTTCAAAGTTGCTCAGCCGTTCGGGTGTATGCCGATCCATGGAGATGAGGATGAGCGCGGTGAGCGAGAGGCCGAGCTTCTTGTTGTCGAGCATGGCGCGGTAGCCGGTGATGAGTCCGGATTCTTCCAGTGCATGCAGGCGGCGCAGGCAGGGGGAAGGGGTAAGGTTGATGCGGTCAGCCAGTTCCTGGTTGCTGATGCGGCCGTTTTCCTGCAGCGTGCGCAAAATGTCCAAATCGTAGCGGTCGAGTTGCATAATATTCTCTTGTTTTGCAAATATCAGCACTAATTATTATATATATTGAATAATACAGCAATATTATTGTTTATATTTCCGTATTTCGGGCTGATTTAGCAACTGTCTGCCAAGGCTTTATTTATATGATTGTTCTCGTGGCAAGCCGATAAATTCATACACAGGAGAACGATCATGTTGTCGCATCCCGAAACCAAATACCGTCCGTTCGCACCGGTCATGTTAAATGACCGCCAATGGCCGAACCGTACCATCACCAAGCCACCCATCTGGATGAGTACCGACCTGCGCGACGGTAACCAGGCGCTGTTCGAGCCCATGGATGGCGGGCGTAAGATGCGCATGTTCCGCATGTTGTGCGACATCGGTTTCAAGGAAATTGAGGTGGCCTTTCCTTCCGCGTCGCAAACCGAATTCGATTTCGTGCGCACGCTGATCAAGGGTAAACACATTCCGGACGATGTCACCATAGAGGTATTGACCCAGGCGCGCGAACACTTGATTCGCCGCACCATGGAATCGCTACGCGGTGCGCGCCGTGCCATCGTGCATGTGTATAACGCGACTTCGGAGCCGTTCCGCGATGTCGTGTTCGGTTTGAGCAAGGCCAAGGTGGTGGAGATGGCGGTGAATTCGGTGAAGTTGATCCGTCAATTGGCCGACGAGCAGCCGGAGACGGAGTGGGTGTTGCAGTACAGTCCGGAAACTTTCAGCGCGACCGAGCTTGATTTCGCGCGCGATATTTGCGATGCGGTCACTGCAGCGTGGGGTGCGACGCCACATAATAAGGTCATCCTCAATTTGCCGGGCACGGTGGAGATGGCAACGCCGAATGTCTACGCTGATCAGATCGAATGGATGCATCGCAAGCTGGCACGGCGCGACAGCGTGCTCATCAGCGTACATCCGCACAACGACCGCGGCACCGCAGTGGCCGCCGCCGAGCTTGCTTTGATGGCTGGTGCGGACCGGGTGGAAGGATGTCTGTTCGGCAACGGCGAACGCACCGGCAACGTGGATATCGTCACGCTTGCGCTCAATCTTTACACGCAGGGTGTTGCGCCGGGACTGGATTTCTCGGATATCAACGCGGTGGCGCGCACGGCGGAACATTGTACGCAGTTGCCCATCCATCCGCGCCATCCCTATGCAGGCGATCTGGTGTTCACCGCGTTTTCAGGTTCGCACCAGGACGCGATCAAAAAAGGTTTTTCCGCGCAGCGGGGACGAGAGGTGTGGAATGTGCCCTACCTATCGGTGGATCCCCGGGATGTTGGCCGCAGTTATGACTCGGTGATACGCGTCAATAGTCAGTCAGGCAAGGGCGGTATCGCCTATCTGCTCGAAACCGGTTACGGCATCGTGATGCCGCGCCGTTTGCAGATCGAGTTTTCGGGGATGGTGCAAAAACACATGGATGCGCACGGCGGCGAGATCAGCGCAGCGGAGTTGTGGCGGCTTTTCTCGGCCACCTATTTCGAAACACAACGCCCGGTGCGTTACCGCCAGCATCATTTGTTCGAGCAAGGTGCGACGCAAGGCATCCGGCTGGAAGTGGAAATCAATGGACAGCCCCTGATGCTTGCAGGGACAGGCAATGGTCCCATCGATGCGGCGGTGCATGCCTTGCAGAACGCAGGCATTGCCATCCGAGTGGACAGTTTCGAGGAGCGTTCCATCGGGACGAGCCACGAAGGCGGGGATGCAACGGCATGTGCTTTCATGGAAATCGCCGATGCGGCAAGTGGTGGTGAATGCTATGGCGTGGGGATGGATGCGAATATCGTAACCGCTTCCATCAAAGCCTTGCTGAGCGGGGTCAATCGCCTTGAATCGGCGCAGGAAGCCATTCCGGCGGGTATCGGTGCTGTGGCATAATTGCCAGTTCAATCAGGAACGATCATGAGTGCAAAAACTTTATACGACAAACTCTGGGATTCGCATGTGGTGCGGCAGGATGCCGACGGCACGGCGTTGATCTATATCGACCGGCAACTGGTACATGAAGTGACCAGTCCGCAGGCTTTTGAAGGTCTGAAACTGGCGGGCCGCCAACCCTGGCGCACGGCTTCCATGCTGGCGGTGCCGGACCACAATGTGCCGACGACCAACCGTGCGGCAGGTATCGCCGATCCCATTTCGCGTTTGCAGGTGGAAACGCTGGACGCCAACTGTGCAGAGTTTGGCATCACCGAATTCAGGATGAACGATATCCGCCAGGGCATCGTGCATGTGATCGGTCCCGAGCAGGGCGCGACCTTGCCTGGAATGACCGTGGTGTGTGGTGACTCGCATACCAGTACGCATGGTGCGTTCGCGGCATTGGCGCATGGCATCGGTACGTCCGAGGTCGAGCATGTGATGGCAACGCAATGCCTGGTGGCAAAAAAATCGAAGGCCATGCTGGTCAAGGTGGAAGGCCAGCTCGGGCGCGGCGTGACCGCGAAGGATATTGCGCTGGCGGTGATCGGCAAGATCGGTACCGCAGGCGGGACGGGTTATGCAATCGAATTTGCGGGCAGCGCGATCCGCGGTTTGAGCATGGAAGGCCGCATGACACTTTGCAACATGGCCATCGAGGCCGGTGCGCGTGCGGGCATGGTGGCGGTGGATGACACTACTATTGATTATGTGAAGGGCCGTCCGTTTGCGCCGCAGGGTGAAAACTGGGACAAGGCGGTCGCGTACTGGAAAACCTTGCACAGCGATGCGGGGGCAAAGTTCGATGTGACGGTGGAACTGAACGCGGCGGACATACGCCCGCAGGTGACTTGGGGCACTTCGCCGGAGATGGTGGTAGCAGTGGACGGGCGCGTGCCCGATCCGGCATCGGCGCCGGATGCGGTGAAGCGCGGCGATTGGGAACGTGCCTTGCAGTACATGGGCCTCGACGCCAATACACCGATCAGCGAGATCAAAATTGACAAGGTGTTTATCGGTTCCTGCACCAACGGTCGTATTGAAGATATGCGAGCGGCAGCAGCAATAGCCAAGGGTAAAAAGGTTGCAGGTAACGTGAAGCTGGCGATGGTGGTGCCGGGCTCCGGGCTGGTGAAGCAGCAGGCCGAGCAGGAAGGCCTGGACAAAATTCTGGTTGAGGCGGGTTTTGAATGGCGCGACCCGGGTTGTTCGATGTGTCTGGCGATGAATGACGACCGGCTGGCGCCGGGCGAGCGTTGTGCTTCGACGTCCAATCGTAATTTCGAGGGACGTCAGGGGCAGGGTGGCCGTACGCATCTGGTGAGTCCGGAGATGGCGGCCGCGGCTGCAATCGCCGGGCATTTCGTGGACGTGAGCCGATAGGAGATTTGTTATGAAGAAATTGTTCATATTGGCGATGTTGTTGTGTGTCTCATTGAATCACGCTGCATTCGCCGAGGAAGAAAAAAGCACGTCTCAGAAAAAAGAAGAAAAAAGCGTTCCGCAGAAAATGGGCGATGCTGTGAAAAAAGGTGGTGAAGCCGCAGGTCAGGGTATTGAAAAGGGTGCCGAGGTGGTTGGTCATGGCCTCAAGAAAGGCGGCGAAGCGACTGTGAAAGGTGTCAAGAAGGCAGGCCAGTGGATTGGTAAAAAGCTGCAAAAGGGCGGCGAGAAATTGGAGAAAGCGAGCAAGTGATGCGCAAGTTTGTAACATTGGAAGGATTGGTGGCGCCGCTGGACAGGGCCAACGTGGATACCGACGCCATTATTCCCAAGCAGTTCCTGAAGTCGATCAAGCGTTCCGGCTTCGGCCCCAATGCGTTCGACGAATGGCGCTACCTTGATCAGGGCGAGCCGGGCATGGACAACAGCAAGCGCCCGCTCAACAAGGATTTTGTGTTGAACCAGCCGCGATACCAGGGTGCGCAGATTTTGCTGGCGCGCGAAAATTTCGGCTGCGGTTCTTCACGTGAACATGCACCGTGGGCACTGGAAGATTACGGCTTTCGCGTTATTATCGCGCCGAGTTTCGCAGACATCTTCTTTAATAACTGTTTCAAGAACGGCTTGCTGCCGATCAGGCTGGATGCGGACAAAGTGGATGTGCTGTTCAAGGCGGTGGAGGCCAACGTCGGCTATAAGCTGAAGGTTGATCTGGAGCAACAGCGTATCACTGCGCCGGACGGTACCGAGTACAAGTTCGAGGTGGATGCCTTTCGCAAACATTGTCTGCTGAACGGTCTGGATGATATCGGACTGACCTTGCAGCATGTGGATGAGATCAAGGCATTCGAGACGAAGCATCGCATGGTACAGCCCTGGCTGTATGCTTAACTGGTTTTGCAAATTCTGATTGGGAAAATAAATGAAAATTGCAGTATTGCCGGGTGACGGCATCGGGCTGGAGATTGTGGCGCAGGCGGCGAAAGTGCTGGAAGCGTTGCGCAGCGATGGTTTGAAGGTTGAAATGGAATATGCGCACATCGGCGGTGCGGGATATGATGCGGCTCAGGATCCGTTGCCGGAGGCGACGCTGAATCTGACCAAGGCGGCCGACGCAGTGCTGCTCGGCGCCGTTGGCGGTTACCAATACGACAATCTGCCGCGTCCGCAACGGCCGGAACAGGGCTTGCTGCGCATTCGCAAGGGTTTGGGGCTGTTCGCCAACCTGCGTCCGGCGATGGTGTATCCGGAACTGGTGAATGCGTCGACGCTGCGTGCCGATATTGTGTCTGACCTCGACATCATGATCCTGCGCGAACTTACTGGCGACATTTACTTCGGCCAGCCGCGCGGTATCCGCACGCTTGACAATGGTGAGCGTCAGGGATTTGATACCATGCATTACAGTGAATCAGAGATTCGTCGCGTGGCGCATGTCGGTTTCCAGATAGCGATGAAACGTAACCGGAAATTGTGTTCGGTGGACAAGGCCAACGTGCTTGACACCAGCATGTTCTGGCGCGAGATTGTGACGGAGGTTGCGAAAGAATATCCCGAGGTTGAAGCGTCGCACATGTATGTGGACAACGCGGCAATGCAACTGGTGCGGGCGCCCAAACAATTCGATGTGATCCTGACCGGCAACATTTTCGGCGATATCCTTTCGGACGAGGCGTCGATGCTGACCGGCTCCATCGGTATGCTGCCATCGGCGTCGCTTGATTCGAACAACAAGGGATTGTACGAGCCTTGTCACGGTTCTGCGCCGGATATTGCCGGCAAGGATATTGCCAACCCGCTGGCGACGATTTTATCGGTGGCGATGATGATGCAATACACGTTTGGTCATGCCGATGTTGCGCAGCGTATTGAAACGGCAGTGCGCAAGGTTTTGCAACAGGGATTGCGCACCAGTGACATTTACGAAGACGGCAAACAAAAGATTGGTTGTGCGGCGATGGGCGATGCAGTTGTCGCAGCGCTGTAATCCGGAAATTTAAGGAATAAATATGAAAGTCGGTTTGGTCGGTTGGCGCGGCATGGTGGGCTCGGTGCTCATGCAACGCATGCGCGAGGAAAAAGATTTTGAGTTGTTCGAATCGGTGTTCTTTACCACCTCAAATGTCGGCGGCGAAGCGCCTGTAGAAGGTAAAGGCATTCCTTTGAAAGATGCGTATGACCTGAACGAGTTGAAGGCGATGGATACCATCATCTCCTGTCAGGGCGGCGATTACAGCAAGGAAGTATTTTTCAAACTGCGCGCGGCAGGGTGGCAGGGGTACTGGATCGATGCAGCTTCTGCGCTGCGCATGGAAGAAGATGCTGTCATCATTCTTGATCCGGTGAATTTCGATCTCATCAAGAAATCACTCGCGAACGGAGGCAAGGATTTTATCGGTGGTAACTGTACCAACAGCATCTTGCTGATGGGCTTGAGCGGGCTGTTCCATGCGGGTCTGGTGGAGTGGGTGTCGTCCATGACTTATCAGGCAGCATCGGGTGCGGGCGCGCAGAACATGCGTGAATTACTGAACCAGATGGGTGTCGCTTACGCATCGGTTGCCGATCTGCTGGCAGATCCTAAATCCGCCATTCTGGATATCGATCGCCGTTTTGCGGAAAAGCTGCGCTCAGCCGACATGCCTACCGAGAACTTCGGCGTACCGCTGGTGGGCAGTCTGATTCCGTGGATCGATAAACAACTTGACAATGGTCAATCCAGGGAAGAATGGAAAGGGCAGGCCGAAGTCAACAAGATACTGGGAACGAGCGACAAACCCATCCCGGTCGACGGATTGTGCGTGCGTATCGGGGCGATGCGTTGCCATAGTCTGGCGTTGACACTCAAGTTAAAGAAAGACGTACCGTTAAGTGAAATCGAAGCGCTCATCAAGAGTGGAAATTCCTGGATCAAATTCGTGCCCAATCAGCGCGAATTATCTATACGCGAATTAAACCCTGTTGCCGTGACAGGCAAGCTGGATGTGGCTGTAGGTCGTGTTCACAAGATGGGAATGGGATCGGAATATATAAGTGCTTTCGTATGTGGCGACCAGTTGTTGTGGGGCGCAGCGGAACCCTTGCGTCGTATGTTGCGCATTCTGTTGGACAGGTAGCTCTGTATGGTATTTCCTGTTTTTAACTGGCGGTTAACGCATGAACTTAAGGTAAAACTGAGCTTGCATCACTAACCCTATGATGTTAATCTGATTAACGTATGGGAAAATTAAGGGTGGCGACGTGCTGAAATCAATTCTAAAAGCGTCAATATGCGTTGTCTGTTGGGCGGGGGCTGGCTTTGCCTGCGCAACTGGTTTGGGTGGCATTAATGTCACATCGTCACTTGGACAACCACTGCGGGCCGAGATCGAAATCACTTCCATTGCCCGATCCGACAAGGCAACGCTTAGAGCTAAACTGGCCTCAGCCAAAGCGTATGAAAGAGCAGGCGTTGACTATCCATATGGTATTCCCAAGCTCAAGTTCCAGATTGTAGATCGCAAAGACGGTCGTTCATATATCAAGGTAACATCCTACAAGCCGGTAAACGATCCCTTTGTTACCCTGATGATCGAGTTGACTTGGTCTTCCGGCCAGCTGTTACGAGAATATACTTTTCTGCTTGACCCGGTTGGTTACAAACCGTTGCAACCGGAGGTGGCTGATGTTAAGCCCATTGAACCGGTTATTGCAGAGCCTGTTTTGATGCCCATGGCGCAGCCCATCCCTGAACCAGAGCCTGTCCAACCGGTTGTTGCCGAGCCAGTGGCGGAAATGCCGGAGGTTGCTGCTGCTTCTGCAGTTGCGCCAGCCGCGGAGGCAGTTGCCGCAAGTGCGGTTGTTGCAGAGTCTGCCCCTTCTGCTGAAGCTAAAGGACAGTTAGAAGAGGAAGCCATTTCTGCTGAAGCGATGCCGGAACTGGAGGACGCACTCAGCAAGGAAGAGGCGCTTGCCGAATCTGATCTGGAAGAGGCACCCGAAGAAATCACCGTGATTCGGGGAGATACGCTCACCAAAATTGCAGCGCAGATCAAACCTGATGATGTCAGTCTGGAGCGTATGCTGGTTGCGCTATATCGCGAGAATGCGGGTGTATTCGATGGACACAACATGAATCGTATCCAGGCAGGAAAGATATTGAGAGTTCCGAAAATGGAAGCTGCCCGGATGTTGCCTCAGGCCGATGCAGTGGAAGAAATTCGTGTGCAGGCAGCCGACTGGAATGTCTATCGCCAGAAACTTGCTGCCAAGCTTGCTGCGAGAGCGGAGCGTACGTACAAGCAGGAAGCAACCGGCAAGATCAGTGCGGCGGTAATCGACAAGGCATTCGCCGACAAGAAGCCAGCCACGGAAGTGTTGAAACTTTCCAAGGGCGAAGCGCCTGACGACAAGATGGTCGGCAGTGGCAAGTCATCAGCAGAAGAGAAAGCTATTGCCAAGGAAGAGGAATCAATCGCCAAGAGCAAGGCATTGAAAGATGCGCAAGAGCGCACGGCAATTCTGGAAAAGAGTATCCAGGACATGAAACGCCTCGAGGAATTGAAGAAAACGCCTGTTTCCGCATCTGCACCAGCACCGGCAAGCGCAATTGCAATGAATGCGGCTTCTGCGCCCCAGCCGGCCAGTAGTGTGGTTCCGGCCAAAACCGAGCCGAAACCGAAACCCAAGGCCGTGCCCAAGGTTATTGAGGAGCCTTCCCTGATTGATCAACTGCTGGCTGATCCGCTTTACTTGGCTGGTGGTGCGGCATTGCTGCTGGCGCTGGGAGGATTGGGCTTCGTTGCCGCACGGCGTGGTAAGGGCGGCGGCAAGAAAAAAGGTCTTTTTGGACGTAATGATGTAGGCAGTACGACGGGGCGCATAGCAGCCCCGATTGCACCTTCACCCGAAACCGGTGATTTTACTCATACAACGCAAGTTGCTGCGTCTGCCGCCGGCAGTGATACAGAGGAAGTGGATCCCATCGGAGAGGCGGATCTGTTCCTGACTTTTGGTCGCGACACTCAGGCTGAGGAAGTGTTGAAGGAGGCCTTGAACAAGAATCCGAACAACATGCCGGTCAAGCTCAAGCTGTTATCCATTTACGCCAATCGCAAAGATACCAACTCTTTCCATAGCTATGCGAGCGAGGTCAAGGAATCCGGCGATACAGCCGCCTGGGACGAGGTCGTAACAATGGGGCGTGAACTGGATCCTGCCAATCCACTTTACGGTGGCAGCGCAGATGCTGCCGCACCGGCAGTTGAGAGCAGACCAAGCAATAATGTACCGGCTGCGGAGACCTCCCCGTCAGTGGATTTTGATCTGGGCTTTGGTTCAACCGGATCTTCCAAATCACCCCTCAATCAGACCACGGTTGTGCTGGATACACCTTCAGAGGAGACGACGACCATTATTCCGCCGCAAACCTCGTCTTCCGATATGCAGTCTGCGACCATGGATTTTGATATCACCGGAACAAATCCGGATATACCGGTGAGCCCCGGAAGTAATCAGGGTGAGATGTTAAACCTGGATGACACGATGTACGATGTTACGGCAACCAGTCCCAGAATGGCAACGCCTGAAGCATTTGCCGCGCCAGCCCAGGATGAGGACACCATGACGTTTACACTCGACTTCCCCTCCGAGAGTAAACCGCAGACAGCCACCCCTGCACGAAGTCTGGGACTGGATGAGATTACGCTTAATCTGGATCAGTCCGGACCGATTGCCGATACTGGCGCGAGTACATCGCAAGACGAGGATTGGCAGGATGTCGCCACAAAACTCGATCTGGCCAAAGCCTATCAGGAGATGGGTGATGTTGCCGGCGCACGCGAGATTCTGGACGAGGTTCTGCGCGATGGAGATGCTCAGCAGCGCGAGTCTGCGCAGGTCCTGATGCAACAGTTATAACAGGCTTGAGCGAACTGAACGGCAGCCTGTCTGGCTGCCGTTTTTATTTGAAGATTATGAAATTTATTCCACACCCCGCTGTACAGATACTTGTTTGGATGTTGCTGGCTTTGCTGGCGCAACGTCTGCAACCCCTTGCCCTTTTGGCACTGACATCTGTCTTGTTTATATTGGCATTGAAACTGTGTGCAAAGCAGTTGCTAAGCCTGATACGGCGTACACGCTGGATATTGTTTTCCCTGCTGTTGATTTACGCTTTTACGACACCTGGCACCGCGTTAGTTGCGCAGATTGGTGTTATGTCCCCTACGCGCGAAGGCCTGCTGGACGGATTGCTGCAATTGGAACGGCTGTTGAGTGTGCTGTCCGGTCTGGCGATCCTGCTGGCGCTGCTGACGCAGACCCAACTCATTAGCGGTTTGTATTCACTGGCGTATCCTTTGCGCTGGTTCGGTCTGTCGCGCGAACGTGTCGCCGTCCGCCTGGCACTGACTTTGGCGTATGCCGAATCTGCAATGAGTGATACGGCGAACGATTGGCGCTCTACCATTCGTGAAGCCATGCAGCTTTCCACAGGTGGGGCGGAACACATTGAATTGCGTTTGCAGTCTTTTGGTGCCATCGACGTCATATTGTTGTTAGCCTGCGCGGCAGTGCTGACAGGAGTATGGCAATGAGAATCGCACTGGGGGTGGAATACGATGGCAGCGGCTACAACGGCTGGCAGAGTCAGCCGGATATGCCCAATGTGCAGGATGTGCTGCAAACAGCGCTGAGCAAAATAGCGGGTGAAAGTATTGCTATCGTGGCGGCCGGTCGCACCGACACCGGTGTACATGCATTGGAACAAGTCATTCATTTCGATACTGGTGTTGAACGGCCTCTTACTGCCTGGGTGCGCGGTACAAATGCCGTGCTGCCGAAGGATGTTGCCGTATTGTGGGCACATCCTGTACCGGATGATTTTCATGCACGATTTTCGGCACAGGCTCGCAGCTACCAGTATGTGCTTATCAACCGGAAATCACGCACCGCCGTGCACCATGGCAAGGCAGGCTGGTTTCACATGCCGCTGGACGTGGCAGCAATGCGCGCAGCTGCGCAATATTTGTTGGGCGAGCATGACTTCAGTGCTTTCCGCGCTTCGCAATGCCAGGCCAGGACGCCAGTGAAGAATCTGGCGCAGCTCGATATACAACAACAGGGCGACACGATCATATTCAATCTGACGGCCAATGCTTTTCTGCATCACATGGTGCGCAACATCCTGGGCTGCCTGTTATACGTAGGCAAAGGTAAATATCCGCCATACTGGATGCATGAAGTGCTGGAAGGTTGCGACCGCAAATTTGCTGCACCGACCTTTGCGCCGGATGGGCTGTATTTGCGGCATATCACTTATGATGCAAAGTGGGGGTTGCCGCAAGCCGGCGGCTGATCCGGTCAGTGTTTATCGGGGCTTTCACTGACGTGCTGACCGCTTGTGTCCAGATGACCGGCATATCGATTATATAAAGCCTTGAGTACGAATGGCGGCAGCAACGTGGTGAGGGCAATCACGATGATTGTTGCGGCATATACGTCATCAACCAGAATCTCGTTCATTCGTCCAAGTTCAGCAAAAATCAGCCCGACTTCTCCGCGCAGAACCATTGATATTCCGATGGCCCAACGCATATGCGCCGGCTCGTGAAGCAGTAATGCACCGGCAATTTTTCCGATAATTGCGATCAGCAACAAGCTGCCCGCAAAGGCATAAACGAAAACAGAACTCCAGTCCACTTGTTGAAGATTGAGGGAGAGACCTACTACCACAAAGAAAATCGGGGTAAATAGATGAATGATCGGCCTCATCTGTTTTCCCACACGTTCATTGAAGCCGGGTGTGCTGTGCAGGGCAAGACCGAAAGGAAGAAAGAATCTACGTGACAAGGCAAGACCTGCCGCAAATCCGCCCAGCAATTCCGGTGCGCCAATCGCATGGGCAATCCAGGCGAAGAACAGTACCAGCGATACGATGGAGGTCGGAATGAGTCCCGGGAACTCGGCTTCCTTGTCAAAATGCTGAATGATGGATGACATCAGCTTTGCTGCAGCCGGGGCGAGAATGAAAAATGCCAGAACGAACAGCATGACTTTTCCGCTTTCGACAAAGTTGATTTGTCCGCTAATGGAGAATTCGTACAGCAGCGCAAGCAAAAGGATGCCAAAAATATCATCAATAACGGCTGCGCCCAGGATGACCTGGGCTTCGTGACCATGCTGGCGATTGACATCGGCCAGCACGCGCATGGTAATGCCGATGCTGGTTGCCGTGATGGTGCCCGCAACAAAGAGCGAGACAATCATTTCCAGCTTGAATCCCCAGAAACACAGTGCAAAACCAAGGGTGAAAGGCAGGATAAAACCGGCTAACGCCACTACTACGGATTTTGTGCCAGCCCGCACCAATTGCATGACATCGGTTTCCAGCCCCACTTCGAACAACAACAGAATAATCCCGATTTCCGCCAGCAGACGAAATGTCTGGGAAGGTTCTATCCAGCCCAGCAGGCTTGGCCCTAAAACCACCCCGGCCAGCAATTCACCTATAACTGAGGGAATTTTCAGGCGTACGGCGAATTCCGCAAAAAAGCGTGAGGCGACCAGAATGCTGAGGAGTTGGAGCAGGAAAGTCTGGGAAGTCATTGTGTTGGCCGTTGCTGTACCGGATCGCAGTGTTGAAAAATCAATCAAATCGTTTTATAGCTAACAAGCTATCTCTGCAACGGGCGGGAGTCAACAGTTTTTCAATTCATTGCGATTACCGTGGAAATGCTTCAGATTTGCCCGTTGCCGGAATGCTATACAATGCCGCCTCGGCATTTAACCACCAGTAACGACATGACCCGAATCAAGATATGCGGTATCACGCGAGAGCAGGATATACAGGCTGTAGTACACAGCGGTGCGGATGCGCTTGGCCTTGTGTTTCATGAAAAAAGCCCGCGTCATGTCAGCTTGCAACAGGCAGCGGAATTGGCGAGGGCGGTACCGCCGTTTGTAACAGTGGTGGGACTTTTTGTGAATCCATCGATTGACTACGTGAGCGATGTGCTGGCAAAAGTGCCGCTGGATCTGTTGCAATTTCACGGCGAGGAAACGCCTGAATTCTGCCGGCAGTTTGATAAACCTTACCTCAAGGTGATCCGGGTCAGGGCGGGGATAGATTTGGTACAATGTGCGGTTCGTTATGCCAGCGCACAAGGATTGTTGCTCGATACCTACATTGAGGGCATTCAGGGCGGCACGGGCGAATCGTTCGACTGGTCGCTTATTCCGCATGACTTGCCGTTGCCGGTGGTTCTTTCCGGCGGCTTGCATGCAGGAAATGTTGCAAAGGCGATCAGACAGGTGCAGCCATACGCGGTGGATGTTTCCAGCGGTGTGGAGGCGGCAAAAGGAATCAAGGATGCGGCGAAGATCGCCGCGTTCATCAAAGAGGTTAAGTTGGTGGACTCCGTTAATAACCGTAGCGAGCATGCCTGAGTGCAAGGAGCCGCACAGTGAATGACGAGAAAACACCGTTTCGGCGAAGGCTAACATTGGCGCAGCCAATGTTAAACGAAGTGGCCGAAGCCACATACCAACTAGGTAGGCGAGGAATGAACGACAACGAAGTTGCGGCGAAGACTTTCCTTCAGGTTAGTCGTAGCCAACACGCGACGCGGCAATCAGGCTGCGAAGTAGGTTAGTAACGGAGTACATAGTTGACTTACAGTTATCCAGATAGGGCAGGTCACTTCGGTCAGTACGGCGGCAACTTCATGGCCGAGACGCTTATTCCGGCAGTGGAAGAGTTGCGTCAGCAGTATTTGCGTTTCCGCGATGATCCCGGGTTCAAGGCCGAGTTTGCCAGTGAATTGAAACACTATGTCGGGCGACCGAGTCCGATCTATCATGCCAGGCGTTTGTCGGACGATCTTGGCGGCGCGCAAATTTATCTGAAGCGCGAAGACCTCAACCATACCGGTGCGCACAAAATCAACAACGCAATTGGCCAGGCGCTGCTGGCCAAGCGCATGGGCAAGAAGCGCGTCATCGCCGAGACCGGCGCGGGCATGCATGGCGTCGCGACAGCCACTGTGGCGGCACGTTTCGGCATGGAATGCATTGTCTACATGGGTGCGGAAGACATCCAGCGCCAGGCGCCCAACGTGTTCCGAATGAAGCTGCTGGGCGCGACCGTGGTGCCCGTGGAAAGCGGTTCCAAGACACTCAAGGATGCCTGCAACGAAGCCATCCGCGACTGGGTTACCAACGTCGAGAACACTTTTTACATCTTCGGCACGGCGGCAGGCCCGCACCCGTATCCCATGATGGTGCGCGACTTTCAGTGCGTGATCGGCAACGAAGCCAAAGTGCAGATGCCGGAGATGATCGGGCGCCAGCCGGATGCGGTGATTGCCTGCGTGGGCGGCGGCTCCAACGCGATTGGCCTGTTCCATCCTTACATCGAAGACAAGGACGTGCAGATCATCGGCGTGGAGGCTGGCGGCCATGGCATCGCCAGCGGGCAGCATGCGGCGCCGCTCAGTGCAAATGCCAAGGTCGGCGTGTTGCACGGCAACAAGGTTTATCTGATGCAGGATGAAAACGGCCAGGTCATCGAAACGCACTCCATTTCTGCCGGACTGGATTATCCCGGTGTCGGCCCCGAGCATTGCCTGCTGAAGGACATCGGCCGCGCGCAATATGTCGCCATCAATGACGACGAAGCGCTGAATGCATTCGACATGCTGTGCCGTTTCGAAGGCATCATTCCCGCGCTGGAATCCAGCCATGCCCTGGCGCATGCGATCAAAATCGCGCCTACCATGGGCAAAGACAAGGTGCTGCTGGTGAATCTCTCCGGCCGCGGTGACAAGGATATGAATACGGTGGCGAGGCTGAAGGGGATTACATTGTGAGTAACCGCATTCAAGTTGCCTTCGACAAGCTGAAACAACAGCAGCGCAAGGCGCTCATTCCGTTCGTCACGGCGGGTGATCCGTCGCAGAAGATGACTGTGCCGCTGATGCACGAACTGGTCAAGGTGGGCGCGGATGTGATCGAGCTGGGCGTACCGTTCTCCGACCCGATGGCGGATGGTCCTGTGATTCAGCGCGCTTCCGAGCGGGCGCTGAAGAACGGCATGTCGCTGCGCGGTGTGCTGAGTATGGTAATGGAATTCAGGAAACAGGATACGGCTACGCCGGTCGTACTCATGGGTTATGGCAATCCGATCGAAGTCATGGGTTGGGAGATGTTTGCGCAACATTGCGTCGAAGCTGGTGTGGACGGCGTATTGACAGTGGATTTCCCCCCGGAAGAAAGCCACGAGGCTTTCGAACATCTGCAACGCCACAACATCGCCCCCATTTTTCTACTCGCGCCGACGACCAATGAGGCGCGCATCGAACAAATTGCCAGGCTGGCGCGCGGCTATGTGTATTATGTTTCGCTCAAGGGCGTGACCGGTGCGGGCAACCTGGATTTGTCCGCGATTGAGCAGAAGCTGCCGCTGTTGCGCAAGCACATCAAGCTGCCCATAGCTTAGAAGAAGAACGGCAAGATCGTATTCAAATTGAACGTAAATTAGCCACGCTAGAAATTTTAGCCGAACGCTCCCAAGAAATGGCAGCACAGCTGGCCGAAGAACGCAATACCCG
>JBNLBY010000050.1:0-19502 GCA_050303535.1 Sideroxydans sp.
AGTATCTGGAACGAACGCTACGCGGGCGATGAATACCACTTCGGTACCGAGCCGAATACTTTTCTGGTTTCGCAGGCAGGTTTGCTCAAACCGGAGATGCGTTGCCTTGCCGTCGCAGACGGCGAGGGCCGCAACGGTGTGTGGCTGGCACAACAGGGGCTGGACGTACTGTCGGTTGATTCTTCACCTGTTGCACTGGAAAAAGCCGCAAGGCTGGCGCAACAGCGCGGCGTTGCCGTGAAGTTTGAGCAGGCTGACCTGATGCAATGGGATTGGGGTGAAAACAGGTTCGACGCGGTTGTCGCGATTTTCATTCAGTTTGTCCCGCCCGGTGCGCGCGAACAGATGTTTGCTTTCATCAAACGCTGTCTCAAACCGGGCGGATTGCTGTTGCTGCAGGGGTACACGCCGCGCCAGTTGGAATACGGCACCGGTGGTCCGTCGCAAGCCGAAAATCTTTATACCGAGGCGATGTTGCGCAGGGAATTTGCCGACATGGAGATGTTACATCTGAGCGAACATGACGATGTCATTCGCGAAGGCTCGGGCCACAGCGGCATGTCGGCGCTGATCGATCTGGTTGCGCGCAAAGTGGCCTGATCATTCCATGCGGCCGGCATGAATGAACATCGGCCACTCTATCCAGTATGACTTTCCTTTTGGCCAGAGCAGCTTGATCTTTTTTTCGAGTGCGTCGACCGGATCGAAACCGTTGGCGGCCTGAAAACGCCCGACTGCAGACCAGCTGCGCAGATATCCCAGCAAGTGTTCGCATGGCCATTCCTTGTGCAACGAGAAGCGGGGAGCAAGAAGACGTTCAAACGGAAAAGGCAGGTGCAGATAATCGTTCTCGACATGCATGCGCTCTGCAGGCCAATAAATCCCGATCGTGTCTTCATAAAAGTGATCAATGATGTTCTGCAACTCGGGATGGTCGATGATCAGGCGGTTATAGCCCCACACTGCAATTACACCTTGCGGTTTCAGTACCCGTCTGACTTCTGCATAGAACGCAGGTAAATCGAACCAGTGCAATGCCTGGGCAACTGTAACGAGGTCAGCCGAGTGCTCCGGCAGGCCACTGGTTTCGGCGGGTGTTACCCGGTATTCCACATTGGGCAGGGAGGGTGCGGAAGCCAGTTGTGCGGCACTGATGTCTGTTCCCAGCACCTGTTTGAAACGCGAGGCGAGGGCAGCAGACGCTTGCCCGCTTCCGGCGCCGCAGTCCCATGCAAATTCGCGCTGCGGGGCGACGCTCGCCAGCCAATCGAACAATTCATCCGGATAGGAGGGGCGGAACGAAGCGTACTGTTCGGCAAGCGGCGAGAAATGGTCTGAACTCATCTGGCCGTGTCCAGTATCATTTTGCTGGTTTGCCTTCCACTTCTTTCTTGTACTCGTCGTAACTTGGCGCAGGTGAAACGGCGCGTTCGGTCGGCGACCGCTTTGCATCGTTGTTGGTCTGGATGCCTTCGTACAAATTGCGATACGGATCGCTGCACGCCGCCAGCAACAGCGCAGCCACCAGAATAAGCAGGTATTTCATATATTCTCCATTCAGGATTTCGATTTTGCCCACGACACAATACTGGCCGCATCCATCGCGCCTGCCTGACGTGCCGCCTCGCGCCCGCCCTTGAATAATGCCAAAGTCGGGATGCTGCGTATATTGTATTGTGCGGCGAGCTGTTGCGCTTCTTCCGTGTTCAGCTTGGCCACGCGCATTTCCGGTTCAAGACGCTGTGCGGCTTGTGCATATGCAGGTGCCATCGAGCGGCATGGTCCGCACCAGGGCGCCCAGAAATCCACCAGCACCGGGATATCACTGTTGCCGATATGGCGCATGAAATTGCTTTCGTTCAACTCGACCGGATGGGCTTCAAACAGCGCTTTTTTGCATTTACCGCAGACGGGCTTTTCACCCAGTCTGTCTGACGGAACGCGGTTTACCGCATCGCAATGCGGGCAGACGATTTGTCTGGAATCACTCATGATATTTGTCCCTCGAATTTCAGAAAATCAGTAGATTCTAATATAAGGGGCGAGTATGAATATTTCAAGAGAGCGACAAGTGCATCGACAGGTCGACCGCTTTGATATCCTTTGTCAGGGCGCCGATGGAAATGCGATCCACACCGGTCTCGGCGATGCGCCGGACATTTTTCAGCGTGATGCCGCCTGAAGCTTCCAGTTCGGCGCGCTTTGCGGTGCGTTTCACTGCGCGGCGCATATCCGCCAGCGAGAAATTGTCGAGCAGGATCAACTGCGCGCCAGCATTCAATGCCTCATCCAGTTCGGCAAGGTTTTCAACTTCTATCTGTATCGAAACGCCAGGTGGGGTGGTCCGGAATGTCTGTTCCAGTATTCTGCTGATACTGCTGGCTGCCGCAATGTGGTTTTCCTTGATGAGTACGCCGTCAAACAGGCCAATACGCTGATTATGTCCGCCGCCCACTTTTACTGCATGTTTTTGCGCCATGCGCAGACCGGGCAGGGTTTTGCGTGTATCCATGATCCTGGCATGCGTGCCGTCGACGGCCTCGACGTAATGTCGTGTCTGTGTGGCGACCGCGGAAAGTGTCTGCAGGAAATTCAGGGCAGGACGCTCGGCAGAAAGCAGTGCTCGCGCATTGCCGCTGATTTCGCACAATGTCTGGCCGGCTGCGGCAAGATCGCCTTCATTCAATTTCCAGTTGATCGTGTAATTCGGGTCTAGTGTCAGGAAGCATCCCTCGAACCATGGTATTCCGCACAGCACCATCGCTTCGCGCGTTGTGACGGTTGCGTGCGCCAGTGCCTGTTCCGGGATCAGTTGCGCTGTGAGATCGTTGTCGCAGCCATCTTCAGCCAGAGCGGCGGCAACATTGGTACGGATGTGGTAGGCGAGCGAGGTGTAAGGCATGGCACATTTTCCTGGATGAGAGCGTAGTATAAGGGATGTAGCGAAACCCTGAACATGCTTGGCCTGGCCGTACCGGACTTATTCACTGTTTTCCTGGACTTGAAATTGTTGCTGCATGCCCCATTTATTCTGCAATCAGATATTTCACTCAGGAGTGCGTCATGCGTTTCGACAAATTTACAACCAAGTTACAACAGGCCCTGGCCGATGCCCAAAGCCTGGCCGTAGGTGCCGATAACCAGTTTATCGAGCCGCAGCACCTGTTGCTGGCGCTGCTCAACGATGCCGACAGCGGGGCAGGCTCGCTGCTGGCCCGTGCGGGCGGGAACGTAAATGCGCTCAAGACGGCGCTTAACGATGCTGTCAACCGCCTGCCCAAAATAGAGGGCCACGGCGGCGAAGTGCAGGTCGGGCGCGATCTGGGCAACCTGTTCAACCTCACCGACAAGGAAGCGCAGAAGCGCGGCGACCAGTTCATTGCTTCGGAAATGTATTTGCTGGCATTGACCAACGACAAAGGTGAATGCGGCCGCCTCTACAAACAGCATGGCATCATCCGTGCCGCGCTGGAGACCGCCATCAACGCCGTACGCGGCGGCGAATCGGTTGGTTCGCAGGAAGCCGAAGGTCAGCGCGAAGCATTGAAAAAATTCACGCTCGACCTCACCGAGCGGGCGCGTCAGGGCAAGCTTGACCCGGTCATCGGCCGCGATGACGAGATTCGCCGCGCCATACAGGTGCTGCAGCGCCGCACCAAGAACAACCCGGTGCTGATCGGCGAGCCCGGCGTGGGCAAGACCGCGATTGTCGAGGGCTTGGCACAGCGCATCATCAACGAGGAAGTGCCCGAAACATTGAAAGGCAAGCGTGTACTGTCGCTGGACATGGCCGCATTGCTGGCCGGCGCCAAATATCGCGGCGAATTCGAGGAACGCCTGAAATCGGTGCTCAACGAACTGGCCAAGGATGAAGGCAAAAACATCGTATTCATCGACGAGTTGCATACCATGGTCGGTGCCGGCAAGGCCGAGGGTGCGATCGACGCGGGCAACATGCTCAAGCCCGCACTGGCGCGTGGAGAATTGCACTGCATAGGCGCGACTACGCTGGATGAATACCGCAAGTACATCGAGAAAGATGCTGCCCTGGAACGCCGTTTCCAGAAAGTGCTGGTGGACGAGCCTTCGGTGGAATCCACCATCGCCATCCTGCGCGGACTGCAGGAAAAATACGAACTGCACCACGGTGTCGAGATCACCGATCCGGCCATCGTTGCGGCGGCAGAACTTTCGCACCGCTACATCACTGATCGCTTCCTGCCGGACAAAGCCATCGATTTGATCGACGAGGCTGCTGCGCGTATCAAGATGGAAATCGATTCCAAGCCGGAAGTCATGGACAAACTCGACCGCCGCCTGATCCAGTTGAAGATCGAGCGCGAAGCGGTGAAGAAGGAAAAAGATGAGGCCTCGCGCAAACGTAAGGATCTGATCGAGGAGGAGATCAAAAAACTGCAACGTGAATACGCCGACCTGGAAGAGATCTGGAAAGCGGAGAAGGGTGCTGCACAAGGCGCTGCATCCGTGAAGGAAGAGATCGATCATATCAAGGCCGAGATCGCCAGATTGCAGCGCGAAGGCAAACTGGAAAAAGTAGCCGAGCTACAATACGGCAAACTGCCGCAACTCGAAGCGAAATTGAAAGAAGCCGCGCAACGCGAGGCAGAAGGCGGGGTACAGAAGAACAAACTGTTGCGCACCCAGGTTGGCGCCGAAGAGATCGCCGAAGTGGTGAGCCGTGCCACCGGCATCCCGGTCAGCAAGATGATGCAGGGCGAGCGTGACAAACTGCTGCATATGGAAGACAAGATGCACGAGCGCGTGGTGGGGCAGGATGAGGCTGTGCGCCTGGTGTCCGACGCGATTCGCCGTTCCCGTTCCGGGCTGTCCGATCCGAACCGTCCATACGGTTCTTTCCTGTTTCTCGGTCCCACTGGTGTAGGTAAGACCGAGCTGTGCAAAACGCTGGCGAACTTCCTGTTCGATTCAGAAGAACATCTCATCCGTATCGATATGAGCGAATTCATGGAGAAGCATTCTGTTGCGCGTCTGATCGGCGCACCGCCGGGCTATGTCGGCTACGAAGAAGGCGGTTACCTCACCGAAGCCGTGCGTCGCAAACCCTACAGCGTGATCCTGCTTGATGAAGTGGAAAAAGCGCACCCGGATGTGTTCGGCGTGCTGTTGCAGGTGCTGGACGATGGTCGCATGACCGACGGGCAAGGCCGCACTGTAGACTTCAAAAATACCGTGATCGTGATGACTTCCAATCTCGGCAGCCAGATGATCCAGCAGATGGAAGGCGACGACTACCAAGTGGTGAAACTGGCGGTGATGGGTGAAGTAAAGAACTACTTCCGTCCCGAATTCATCAATCGTATCGACGAGGTGGTTGTATTCCATGCGCTTGACGAAAAGAACATCAAGAGCATTGCGCGTATCCAGTTGCATGGTTTGGAAAAACGCCTGGCCGCGATGGAGATGAAACTGGAAGTGACCGACGCCGCATTGTCCGAGATCGCCAACGCGGGCTTTGATCCGGTGTACGGCGCACGTCCGCTGAAGCGCGCAATACAGGCGCAGTTGGAGAACCCGCTGGCCAAGCATATCCTTGAGGGACACTTTGCCGCCAAGGACACTGTCAAGGTGGATTGCAAGGGCGGGGTGATGCAGTTCGACAAAAAGTAATCAGCATCTGTAGCAAAGAGAAAGCCCGGCATGCCGGGCTTTCTCTTTGGAGAACGGCCGCTATCGACTGATGATGAGACTGCAATTACTTCAGTGGCGCCCCAGGGTCATTGGCCAATTTGCCTTAACGTTGGTAGACGCCGGCATCATAACCAGCTTGCGGATAAACAAAAGGAGTTGCCCCGAAATTGGCTGTTATACCGTCAGTAAACACTGTCGTCGCTGGATAAATGGTTCCAGTCAAACCGGTGAACGCAATACCCCGGTCAACACCATCGACCCAAATGCGCAACGTTCCCGTATTCATGTCGAGGCCAAAACCAACTACGGAGCCGTTTGCGACTACAGTAGTTACCCACCCCGGATTCTTCCCGCTGCCGTATAACGTTCCATCAGAAAAATACAACCCCCAACCGTAAGCGTCTGAGCCAACCCAGTTTCCTATATTGGCTGATGGCCCCATGATTCCAACAACACCGTCGCCGTCAATTGGGGTTATTTCCCAGAACGCTGTTCCACTGCTTATGCCAATAGTCGCCCTGATCGACTGATACTCCCCGCTTGATGTTGCTGTCAAATTGGCATCATCCAGCAATACGTCCGGCCCTTTGTCGGCAGGATTCCAGGTGGCATAAACAGCAGGTGTAACGGTAACGCTGGCGGTCGGAGAATTAACGCCATCCAATGCCGCAGAAACCGTAGTACTTCCTTCTGCAACACCAGTCACGATGCCTGTATTTGAAACCACACTGGCCGTTGCGGGTGCGTCGGACGTCCAGGTTACTGAGTTGGTGATGTCTTCCGTTGTGCTGTCCGAGTAGGTGCCAGTAGCTGTGAGATTGGTGCTGGTGTATTTGGCTAGTGACACAGGAGAAGGTGTAATTGCAATACTCGTCAAAACGGCTGGCGTAACCGTAACGCTGACGGATGGGGCATCAACACCATTCAATGATGCGTAAATACTGGTGCTACCGACGGCAGTCGCAAGTACGATACCTGTGTTTACGCCCACACTGGCCGTTGCCGGTGCGGCGGATGTCCAGGTGACTTGCGTCGTGAGGTCGGCTGTACTGCTATCCGAATAAGTGCCGGTGGCTGTCAGAGTGGTGTTGGTGCCTTTGGCAAGCGAAACCGATGCTGGAGTAATGGCAATGCTGTTCAACGTGGCGGCAATGACGTCGATGCTGGCCGTGTTCGAAGTGATGCCGTCCAATGCCGCAGTAACAGTAGTTGTGCCGATCTCCGTACCGATGACGACGCCCGTGTCGCTGCCCACTGTTGCTGTCAACGGGTCGGCAGATGTCCAGGTGACTAGTGCCGTGATGTCGGCTGTTGTGCTATCGGAGTATGTTCCGGTGGCAGACAGATTCGTGTTCGTACCTTTGGGAAGTGTTGCCCCTGCAGTGATGGTGATACTGTTCAGAATGGCATCCGTTACGGTGATGTCAGTGTCGTTCGAGGTGATGCTGCCCAGGGAAGCGGAAACCGAAGTCGAACCGATTGCAACACCGGTTACTGTGCCTGTGTGCGTGCCTACGGTTGCAGTTGCCGGGGAGATGGAAGTCCAGGTGACTTGCGTACTGATGTCGGAACTGCTGCTGTCCGAGTAAGAGCCGATAGCAGACAAGTTGGTATTCGTGCCTTTGGCAAGCGAAACCGACGCCGGGGTAATGGCAATGCTGCTCAGTGTGGCGGCAATGACGTTGATATTGGCCGTGTTCGAGGTGATACCATCCAGAGTTGCGGTGACAGCAGTTGTACCGAGCGCCTTGCCGGTGACGCTGCCAGTGACGCTGTCTGCTGTTGCTGTCAACGGATCGGCGGATGTCCAGGTGACTTTTGTCGTGATGTCGGCTGTTGAACCGTCACTGTAAGTACCAATCGCTCCCAGGGATGCGGTTTCTCCATTCGGGATTGTGAGAGAGCCTGGTGTGACAGTGATACTGTTCAAAGTGACCGCGGCTGGTGTATCGCCTCCACCGCCGCACCCGGAAAGCAGGGTCAGGCCAAGAATCGAAAAAACTGCCAGTAACAACTTTTTGCTGTTGAAAAAGGTATTCATATCTTGACTCCAATAATCAGGTATATATTGATTTAAAAACGCTTTTTCACTATTAAGCAATAACCACACCAGCAGTAGTGCGCAAGGCGCAACCTATGCCCATAGTGTTTAAAGTGTTTTAACGAGGGTGGAAATGCTTGCCGAATTGACGAAAGTATTACGCCGTGATGACTAGATATCGACAGCGTTGAAAAAATGACAAGTTATCCAGAAGATCGATGACTGCTAATGGGGGGAGCTGTGCGAAGTCCAAATTTTGGATGGGTACATAGCTACCAAAGGGATTTTCGGTGCCATGAGACAATTGCGAACAGGCAGTTATTGTCGCGAATGCATTAGAATGACTGAATTATTCGCACCAAATAACAATTCTCGGATAAAAACGACATGCAGATGAAATATGAATTTTTGACCTCATCCAAACCGCCAAGTTTGTTGCGCAAACTGGCGGCTTTGATTGTGACTGCGACGGTAATTGGTCTGGCGCTGATGTTTTCGGTAGTGGTGGTCTCGATCATTGTGGTTGTTGGTGCGATCGCCTGGGCTTATCTTTGGTGGAAAACAAGAGAGTTGCGCAAACAGATGCGTGATTTCACTCCGCCGGAAACAGAGCAGGAGCAGAAAATGGGCGATGAGGAAGTGTTCGAGGGCGAAGTGATCCGTGTGGTTGAGGTTGAGTCCCGGGATGAAAGATAAGCGCACCTGTACGTGATTGGGTCAGGCAGCAACGGCTTTCATTAGCAAGTACATGACTGCCGCACCAAAAAGGCTTCCGGCAATGAAAATCTGGATTCCGCCATCGGTGCGCTTCTCCGACATGCTGTTTACATCCGGCGGCTGTGCCGCTTCCCAATCGCTGATGACCTGCCGTGCCTCGTCATAATCTTCTTCCGCAACAAGCACGCGCACAAAACCCATTGCCTGCAGCTCGCCGATGCCTCCCTGCAGGTATTCGCCTTCGATACGTCCTGAAATATCGTGCAGCTCAAGCAGATTCAGAACCATGTGCGCATCCAGGCCGCTGGATGCTTCAAATACGCTTTTCATAAAGTGCTCATATTCCGTATGGCGTTGATACAGTTGAAAGCAGCATAGTCATGCAAGCAACATATACAACATAAGGCACAGTGCGGCGGCGGAAATGATGAACGACAATACACTGAAGGTCAGCGCGCGTCGGTAGTTCTTTTCCGCAAGCGACGTTCCCTTTTCCAGCGCTTCAACTGCACTCTGTATATGTGTGGCCAGGGATTTGATGTGGGCATCATTCTCTGACGCCGCAGCTTGAAGCTCGGTGATCTGTTGTTGCAGCAATGCCGCCTGATTGGCGGGGTCAGTATTTTTCCTGGTGAATACCGGTGCCGCCGCCGATACGATCGTACCGACATGCGGCAGGAGGGATTTGAGTACGGGAATGAACCAGCCTGCCATGAAAGTATGACTCCTTTGTGAGGGGGGACGCAAAAACGCTTGCTACGGATGCATGGTAGAACAGAAATACGTTGCTTGCATCTTTCGGTCGAGACCAGATGCCTTTTTTGAAAGTATCATATACCCCCAGACCAATGCTGACCAAACGACGTACAAAATGTGGATACAAAAAGAGATACGCCTGAAACCAAAACCACGCGGCTTTCATCTGATTACGGATGAGGTGCTGCGTGAATTGCCTGAACTGCGCAACTTCAGGATCGGCATGATGAATATATTCATCATGCACACCTCGGCTTCGTTGACGATAAACGAAAATGCCGATCCGACCGTGCGTCATGATTTCGAAAGTTTTTTCAGTCGTGCCGTTCCGGAAAATGAGCCGTATTACAGGCATGAGGATGAAGGCGCTGACGACCTGCCAGCCCACCTGAAATCGAGCCTGCTCGGCAACAGCCTGAATATTCCGGTTGCCCACGGACAACCAAAACTGGGGACATGGCAGGGGATATACCTGTGTGAGCACAGGAACCATGGCGGCAACCGGCGTATCATAGTCACTGTCCATGGCGAAAACTGAAGGATCGATCATGTCTCCAGCACCACCCGATGCACTGCTTTTCATCACCCCCGTCTGTACGCATTGCCCGGCTGTTTTGCAGTCACTAAGCGAACTGGTCAAGCAGGCGCAGGTGGGGAAACTGACGGTAGTGAACATTGCCGCTCATCCCGAACAGGCTGCAGAATATGGCGTGAGCGGTGCCCCTTGGGTACGCCTGGGTTCCTTTACCCTTACCGGCGCACAGAGTATTTCCGAATTAAGGCAATGGGCGGAGTGGGCGAGTGGCGAAGAAGGAACGGCGCATTATGTTGAGCATTTGCTGAAAGACGGGGGCTACAAGCAGGCCAGGGCATTTATCGCCGGGGACACACAGCGTCTCAAGCCGCTGCTTGCCATTGTTGCCAACCCCGAAGCTGATATCTCGGTGCGTCTTGGCGTCAGCGCACTATTGGAAGCCTATGCCAACAGGCCGGAACTGGAAGTGCTGGTGCCGCAACTGGCCGAGCTTACATTCCATGTCGACCATCGTGTACGCGCAGATGCATGTCATTTGCTCGGCCTCACCGGCAGCGCTACTGCACATACTTATGTTGCAGCGTGTCTCAATGATGCCAATGAAGAAGTGCGGGAGATTGCACAAGAAGCGATGCAGGAACTGGCGGCGAAGTAGGTATACGGATGCGTTGATCCGCATCTTCTTTCTGTAATCCCCCTCCTGACCTTGAACAAATCGGGTTCACGCCTGTGACCGATTGTCCAAAATGCGGAACTGTCCCTGCAATGCCTGGCCTAAGCAGTCAAGGCAATTGACTTGGTCCGCCGGAGCGGATGTTCCGGGCGAATTGGCCTCTCAGGTGATGAGAGTATTGCCGCTAGCTTATGGAGGTGCAGATGCCAAGCTATAAAGTTTTCTATACCGACAAACCGCTTTCCGGCGGAGTCATGCCGGATTTTTCTTTCATCTTGCCGCTTGTATTTGCCACCAGGGATGATGCCCTGAACAAGGCATTCAAACTCATTCACGGCGGCGCTGTTGTCTGGAAGATCGAAGGTCCGGAGAATTTTCATGCCGATCGATCTGAAATTGAAAAGCAGTATCAGATTTTCAAAACCAGCTGATTTTGTGTTTGCCGTAGCGACTCATTCGTTTGGGACCGTCTGCGGAAATTTTTCCACAGAGATCGTTTCATCAATCTGATGCATATAGTGTTGAACAACCTGGTTAGTGCTGGGCAAATCACTGTTGTTTTCAGCCTGTTTGCGAAACGACCGCTCGCCAATACGATTAAATATTGTGTCATCCGCCTCCCACAGAATCTGGAATAAGGCGAGGGAATCCTGTTTCCCTCGAAATGCGGCGCGCATGACCGGGCGCACTCTGTCGGCAAAGCCACCGGGCAATGCCTTGATCACTGCTTGTGTGGTCAGGATTTGCCTTGCCCTCGTGACTGCTGTAACCCGGGAAGCAACATTCACGGCGTCTCCAAAGACATCGTTTCCCTTGTGAATAACATCGCCGTAGTGGAAGCCGATTCTCACAAAGACCGGATTTTTACCTCCCGGTTTTTGTGCATCAATTGCACGATGCATGGAATTGGCTGCCAGGGTCGCCTGCGCGATGCTGGGGAAAGAGCACATGATTTCGTCGCCGATGGTCTTGATCAGGGTACCCTTGTGCGAGTCGACTTCTCTGGCCAGGATGTTCAAGGCATGTGTAATTACCTGCAAAGCAGAATCATTTCCCAATTTGTCGTATAGCGCGGTACTTCCGCAAATATCTGCGAACAGGATGACCATCTTGCTTTTACTGGAAGCCGGGAATATGCCGCTGCTTGATGGAATGGTCAGGCTTTGCCGGGATGCGTAGTGAATAATTTCCGCGATGCGGAGGCGGTTATTCTGCAAGGCAAACTCAAGGGGTGACACTCCTTCCCTGTTTTTTCCGCGAAGCGTTGCGCCATGAGAAAGCAGTAATACCACCATATCGGGATAGTCATTTTCTATGGCAAGGAAAAGCGGGATATCGCCCTCCTGGCGAAAATTTACTTCCACGCCGGACATGAGTGATTGATGAAGGGAAGCAAAATCTCCATTGCGTATTGCTTCGATGACTTCGGCTCTGGACTCAACAGTATCGTGTTTTTGTTCATGCGCTTCCAGTGTGTCGTGGCCATATAGCCTGAGTCTTTTTATGAAGTACATCTTGTACAGTATGGCAACGCAAACAAGTGCGCCTGACGCCACAATCATTGCGGGTTGACTGATGCCTAACTGATTGGCCAGATGCTCCGGCAAGTTGGCGCCGATTGCCAGAACTGAAACTGTCAGGAACAGCATTAATTTGAGATAGCGGAACAGGGAAATAAAGACGGTTGCTACCAGCGTGACCAGTAACAGGTTCCGGTTGATAACATTTAAAAGCGCACCATCAGGGAGATTGGCGGCGAGCGCCATCAGGGAAACAATCAACAGGATTGCAATTTCGCTATTTGATGCTTTGATTTGCATTTGCACCATCTCCCACTTTCACCGCATTCACTATCGGTCAAAAGGGACGGCAAATATATCGGCGGGACTTTGTAAACGAGGTAACGGTTTCCACTTGAAGTATGCATGGAAACCGGCAATCCCGCTGTCTTAGAACCGGAGTTCCTTAGACCGGTAACTTTGCGTCCCTATTTTTCAATAGGTTTGCTTTTATAGCCCTAACTGTACTCCAATACAGGCATATTTCAATAGCTATTTGATGAGTGGATACAGATAACCCTGCCAAAATATACAGAATAAAAAACGGATTAAATCAGGAAAATTATCAGGTATAGCCGATTTTTCACTGACGGCTGTTTTTTCTTTTCCTGGCAACACGTCGTTCAACGGGCGAATTGAATTTTCGGATATTTTCCTCGGCTTCCTTGAGTGCGGTGATGTCATGGACGATAGCCAGGGATCTCTCAATACCATCCTCCGCAGTGACCGATTGCAAACTGACCTCTACAGGATAAGTGCTTCCATCCTTGCGTGCCTGGGTTGTCTGGTAAGTGATCGATTCCTGCTCGCCGCTTTGCAACTGTTTGATCATTGCGCCGAAGGATTCGACACCGGTTTCCGGTTGCAGGGAAAGCATGTTTTTCTTTTGCAATTCCTCCATGGTATAGCCGAGATTATCCAGCGCATAATCGTTAGCAAAAGTGAATTGCAACGTATCGGTATCGAACATGAATATTTCGTTCGAGCTTCGTTTAAGGAGGGCATGTTCATAGTTTTGCCAGAGTTTCTCGCGGCGCTGTTCCGTGCTCCAGATGTGGCGGCGATGCTTCAGGCTGTAAACACCGAATACAAATGCCAGTAATAGCGCCGTCAGTAAATAAGGCGCATGCACATCGTGCCACCATTCTGCCTTGATTTCTGTCATGGGCATTTCAACAAACAGCGTGACGGGATGGTGCTGCAGGCGACGTAATACCAGCAAAGCCGTCTTTTTGCCTTTGCTGTTACGTATTTCGACCTGACCTTGTTGCGGGCGATTGTTTGCGCGCAGATATTCAGCCACCGCTCCCTCAATTGGCTTGCCATACATTTCATTCAGGCTATCTGTATCCGGTTCGGGATAGCGGCTTAACAGGTAGCCATCATCATGCACCAGACCCAGTGCAGTGATTTTTGGGGTGATCGAATCTATCCAGAAGCTTTGCAACATATCAGTCGGCAAGTTGGCGCTGATGATATAGACCAGTTTGCCGGCGCGATCAGTAACGGCATAGCGTGCAGGAATGAACCAGTTTTTGTCGATATGCCCCGTGACGGGCAGGCCAATCGCGAAAGAGGGACCTTGTCGCAGCTCGCTGCGAATCTTCCTGAATTCGGCGTCATTGGCGAGCGAAGGAAAATCAGAACGGTTCGGGATTGTTCCGGTCAACAATATCTGACCATCGCTACGGATCAGCATGACATTGGCCAGTTCTGGGTGCAGACTTTGAAAGCGGCTGACCAGTGCAAATGTGCGGTCGAGATCAGACTTTCCGGACGTGTCGGATAAATCTGTGCCCAGGTTCTGCATGCCGATTTTCAGCTGGTTAAAATAAATATCGACAGCGTTTTCGCTCAAGGCGGCAATCGTCGCCAACTGGCCTGCCTGTCCGGATTTGGTATCCCGCCATGACAGCTCCACCAGGAAAACGGCGTAGACAAGCAGCACCGCTGCAAACAATATTGCCGAATATTTCAGAATCCGCCTGGGGTGATATTTACGGTTGGTGTTTTCCATTTATATCCTTACAAGCAATGACAGGGCTGAGAAACAAAATGCGGCATGAAGCGGTGCAGGATGGCTCGTCGGTCTTTGTAATCTACCACCCTGGGTGGCAGGAATTCAACTTTCATTTCTCTTCTGGTTTAATCAGTCAGACCTCCGGAAACAGAAAGCCCGGCAATGCCGGGCTTTCTGCTGAAACACATATCAGGACCGCTTACTTTATTCCTTAATCATTGACCTGAGCTTGCAGGCAATTGTGTTCGATAAAGGTCTCGAAGAAGTTTGCCGACGTGAATCGCCCGGTATTATTGGAATAATAATCCCGCATATTCACGCCATCCTGGCCTGATTCGCCATCACGACGATTGGCCGATCCATTGGGAAATTGCCGCCAGCCTTTGGCGATGGCTGTTGTGCTATAGGCCAGATCATCATCGTCTCCCGCGGCAGGGGCAACACCATCGGACTGGTTCCAGTCATCAAGATCCCAGAATGCCTTGGCAACCTGCATTTCCATATGGGCATTTGTCGAACAGTCTGCCGACTGTGGCTGGGCTGCTTCAAGATCCCAGCCCCACCCGATTGGTACCGTGCTGGTGTTGTTCGGGTTATACCATGCTGTTATCCCGACATAATCGGCAAAACCTTCGGTAGTGGCACACGATTCGTGCTCAATGGACGTCATGCTGTGTCCATCACCATTTCGCGAACAATCATCACGTAACCAGTCCTGATTGAACTCCTGCATCTGGATAGTGTGTCCCATCTCGTGCGCCACATTGAATCCGTTATTTCCGCGTGTCGAAGCAATGTGCACCAGATCCCGGTCAGTCGTACAACTCGTAGTGCAATCAGCGCGGCCGGGGAAACGCAATTTCACGTGCGTATCCATCACTTCGCCGAAGGCCTGCAGGGCATGTTGTGCCGAATCCAGTGCCATGATGCGCAGACCTCGATCAGACGCAATGTCATTGGTTGGCACCAGGGAGCCGGACGGGTAAATACTGCAGGTGGAACCGGCCGTGCAGTTCATTGCAACATAGCGGTTTTCATCGCCACCCGATCCGTTGCGCCAGGAAGTTTTATTTGCTGCATTGCCATTTTGCAGCTTGCCTACAACGTAAATGTAATTGCTGTAACCGGTACGATTGACTTTATTGATGTATTTCAAATACAGATCCGGGTTGCCCTCGCCTTTGTGATAGGACTGGCCTTCCCAAGGGAAAGTCATGCACTGAGTGCCGCTGCCCCCGATATACCAGGTTCCGATATATTCATCGCTGCCGGACCAGTCCTTGTCCCACAGTTCAACCTGATGTCCCACCATCCAGACATATCCGCCGGCATTGCAGGGACGCTGCGCACCATCTTCTGCTGAAGTCGAACAATTCCAGCGGTCGTCCCGTATCTTCATCCGGAAACAGACGGTCCTGTCCGCAGCAAAGGTCACGCCGGCAAAAGCCACGCAATAAACAAAAAGTAAGATTGAAATCCATACTGAACGTGTCATCATGATCTCCCTGTTATTTTTCATTTGATTCGTCGACGTATCTTTTGGCGCTACGTGTCTTGCGCTCCGAAACCTCCAGCGGCTCGCCGTCCAGACGTCCAATTGCAATCGCCTTGCTCATTTTTGTTTTGCTAAGCGGAGTATCTTCTGCGCGATCATTGCCCAGATTCATCAAGACGGGTTTACCTTCAATGCTGATGTCCTTGACCGCCGGGTCGACTTTTCTTGAATACTCGTCAAGCGAAACCGGCTTGATCTTTCCATTCGACATGTTGAAATAAACCCATTGCTCAACATATATCGGCTTTTTCCCACCCTGACGCCATTGGGCTGTCGCAATGAATTTTGTCGCAATATAGCCAGGCTTCATTTTCTTTACGTCAATAACACGGCTTAACGGGATGGAAACTGCAAAACGACGCTTTGCCTCAGGCACTCTCAAGTCTGCTTTTACATCACGCATTTTTAATTTACGCATCAGCTCGGCTGTCATTTTCTGGTTATGGGAAAACTCGATTCTTTGCGTTCTTCGTGTCGTCTTCCCATATATTTTTGTGCGTTGGCTGTTCGTCAGGGTCGGGTTTTGCAGGATATTGCGAGAAGGACCCTTGCCAGATTCAAGTTTATTCAAATCGAGTTTCTGTTCGGACAGTACTTCTCCCGTCTTGTGAGCACGAAACTGCACGTCCAGATCGGTAACCAATGCAGGATCGACAACCAGTATCAACGTGCCGTTCAGTACATTGTCTCCCCAGAAATCGATGGGGGGTTCCAGTCCGGTTGCATAACTTGAAGTGATGGAAGTCATCGATAATATTGCAGCGGCGATGAAATGTTTCAATAGACGTGTCCTGCTTATAAAGCTATTCATATAGGCTCCTTGTAGGAAAGTTCACGCATTTCAGGGTTTAAAACAGATGATCAGGAGAGTAACAGGCAAATATTCATCTCCTGCTTTCAGCGTAACCTGCACTTTTCAACTGAACAATATGCCGAAATATCTAGATAGGTGCCTATACCTTTTACCTGATTGTATAGATAGCTTTGGCCGGAATGAGCATTCATGCGGCATGCGCGGTATGTCTTCGCCTGCGTACTTGCTTGCGAATGCTGTCGAAACACAGGAGAGCATGCGCATTTTGTCAGATTCGATGCGAAGGATTCCTGGACAATCTGCGCCGGGCCGATAGAATCTGTCCCTCAGTATTTTCTTCTCGATCCATCGCCATGAAATATCTGTTCTCTCCGCCTGCAGTTGCATCGATACCGATCCTGGGTCGCGAAGAACATTTTCCGGTCAGGCGCATATTTTGCGTCGGCCGCAATTACGAGGCCCATGCCAGGGAGTTGGGAAATGAAGTAGACCGGGAAGCGCCTTTCTACTTCACCAAATCGGCGACTCATTACGTGCCTTCAGGCGCAACTGTTTCCTATGCGCCGGGCACTGCCAATCTTCATCATGAAATGGAACTGGTGGTGGCTATCGGCAAAGCAGGATTCCGGATTGCCGAAGGCCAGGCGCTGACACATGTTATCGGTTATGCCTGCGGACTCGACATGACCCGCCGCGATCTGCAAGCGGCGCTGCGTGCGAAGCAACTGTCCTGGGATATTGCAAAAGATTTTGAAAATGCCGCCGTGGTATCGGCGCTGGCGCCCGCATCGGCAATCGGCCATCCGGACAAGGGAAAGATCGAACTCAAAGTCAACGGCGACATCCGGCAGTCTTCAGACCTGGGCCTGATGATTCACTCCGTCCCGGCCATCATCGCCCACCTGTCGTGCTACTACCACCTGCAGCCCGGCGATCTGATCTTCACTGGTACGCCGGAAGGCGTCGGCCCTGTGATTGCCGGCGACCAGATCGAGGGAATGATCGAAGGTGTGGGCGAAATCGCGCTGAATATCGGCGTAGCGGAATCGCAATGAGCCCGCTATCGCCGTTATTACGTTCCTACTTCATCCGCTTCAGCACATACTGCAGATCAAAATCCAGCACGCGTGCTGCGAGACGGTCGATGGTTTTCACGGACTTGTCTCCGGCATTTTCCTCATCGCGATCCAGATTGCCGTGTTCGTGCTCAAGCAGTTGGCGCAAAGACTCGATATTTTTTCTGCCGGCCTGGGATTGGTTGTGCTTGTATGCCTTGACAGCTGCGACCATGTGGCGATTGACTTGCGTTGCGAACGCAGGGTCAAGCAACCTCATGTCGGACCATGTGCCGACATGCGAGCGAATGCGCTCCAGCAACACGGCGGCATCGAACGGCTTCGGCACGGAAATGGCAGGAACCGCTACAGTGCGAGATATGAAATTTTTTCGTCTCAGGTCTTTCAGCTGGTTTTTTATTTTTCCAGTCGGGCCGCCATCGACAAACATCAATATTGGCGTTCTCCCTCGAAATTGGGCAAT
This sequence comes from Sideroxydans sp., assembly GCA_050303535.1. Classification (GTDB taxonomy): domain Bacteria; phylum Pseudomonadota; class Gammaproteobacteria; order Burkholderiales; family Gallionellaceae; genus Sideroxyarcus. Next base: position 17,880 of record JBNLBY010000050.1, read on the forward strand.
GCCAATTCCCGGAATATCCTTGCTGGAAAAACCGAATCCATCCTGGCTTGATCCCGCCTTCAAGCCTTTATTGGCGAAATAATATCGCCACATGATCTGCAGTCCTCCCGCATTATGCGACCAGACAAGTCCGGTCCAGCTTTGAGGAGTCATGAGGGCTTCACTGATAACTTCATCCTGTTTCTCGATTGCCTCAAGGTCCCGGCCATGTTTTTTCAGCGGGGTCTTCGAAATAATGTCACTGACCGGGGCAACGGCAAATGAAGCCAGGGATTGCTGACTGGACGAAGCGTTATTCAGGCGATAGGAATAAACGACATCTCCATCATTCAATTTGAGGGACGATATAACAGCAGGCTGAATTTTTGTGGCAGGAACATATACGACCTGACGCTGAACTTTACCGTTCTTTTTTCCCGAAAGGTTGGACCCGAAATAGGTTACCTGGTAATTGCCGGTATTCGGGTCAAAAACAATACTCTCGCCGGAGAGTCCATAGGCATTTGAAGTGATGATCAGGGATGCAAAAACGATACTGGCTATTGAAAATATCGAACGCAATTTCTTTCCTTTCTATTGAACAAATGCAAGTGAAAACATTTCCGGGCAGAGCCGCCGATGTAATCGAAATATGGTATCGATCCCGGGAAAACTCAAGAATTGAACGAAATCAATTTTTCATTCCAATTCCCCTGTGCGAGGCATGCAGAGTAAAAGTATAAACTTAAGAGTTGCTTAAGTGCCTAGTCCCTGAGATTTCTCATGTGCCTGAGCAGTATAGCGCCTGAAAATGAATATGCATGCATATCTCAGCAGAATTACGTGCGGGAGAGTTGTCGTTTACAACCTGCCGGATGCACCGCAGAACAAGATCACCTGTTTGGCAACCCGAAATGCCAACGATACCATGTAGGTTTTTTGCAAAACATCTCAAACATAAACGGGTGCGGCTAAAGTGAGGAAATGGAAACCAGAAACAAATCAATGATAACTACGCTTTAATTTGCCGGATAGTTGGCAAGGCGAATTGATAGAAAAGCGCTTCAATCTCGTCTGTAGTTTGCTCCTTGCCGAAATCAACCCACCACGCCAGCAACTCTACCATTGCCCCCGCGAGATAATGTGCACCGGCTTTCTGTTTCCAGCCGGTATGGTGAGGAACGATTTCCTCTTCGATGAGTTGGCATACCATCTTCCGGAAGCGTTTTTGCACGATGTGCCCGCTACTCCGCCCGATGGTGGCCTTGAACAGTTTGCGTTGTTCGTAAACATGCTCGATCAGGCCGCGCACGAATGACATGGTATCCGCTGAAGCAGCGGCCGGTGGGGATTGCGCGCGCAACCATGCACGCAAATCATCGAACCCGGCGGCAAGCAGTTCCTCTTTGTTCTGGAAGTGCTGGTAGAAAGTCGAGCGTCCTATATTCGCGCGTTCGCACAGAGCCTGAATGCTGATCCTGTCCCAGCCGCATTCTGCCTGCAGCGAAATCATGGCATCCCGCAGTGCATGCCGGGTGCGCTGTACACGCCGGTCCGGCGATTTTCTGTTTGCGCTCAAGTGCCTTCCTTTCAGTACATAAAACCGGATTGTGTCCGGAATCGTGCATATGGTGTTTGAGTGTT
>JBNLBY010000051.1:0-19418 GCA_050303535.1 Sideroxydans sp.
AATGTTCATGGACTTCCCCTTTCGTGGTGTTGATGAAATGGCCAAATTCCATCATGGCACTTGTTGCCGTCTGCGGCTTCCGCCGCTACCTCGGGACGGGGAAGTCCCTTTCATTCGTTAGATTTCACAAAATGGATTTGCGAGGCTCAAGCGTGCGGAAATTTCTTGTACTCATATCAGTCATCTTGTTGGTGGCGACTATCTCAAAAAACGCGTGTGCGGAATCTATCGAAAGAGCAAATCAAAAAGACGTAGAAATGCTTCTTAGCGCAGCAAGTGGAATGAATTCGGCATTTTGGGCATCATTCATTGGAGAGACACGAGGCCGCGTTTATATTGAGTATGAAACAGCCGTTCATGCGGGCAGCTTATTTTCAAAGGAAATGAAGCGTGTGGTTTATTGGCTGCCACGCTCGGAGATCACCAATGAGCAATTGGCCCAGTTCAAGGCCTACAAAAACAAATATGAGCCTGAAAAATGAAATCTAACCCTGCGGTCAAGTTCGCTCCGCTACGCTGCGCTGGGACTGCGCTAACGCGCAGCCCCTTACCTTCACGTTAGAGCGCACCATCACTATGTCAAAGGTCGATAATTGGTTTTGCCCATTCTGTGCCGAACAACTTGTGGGTGTACCTGGCACCTTGCACTGCGTGAATGGTGCTTGTGACTTTTCTGACGCCATTACTGAAATGTTTGCAGTGGGTCGTGCGAACAAACAATCCCCCGATTTGTTCACACACGGAAAACCAGCACATTGGTTTTGTCCTGCTTGCGCGCACGAACTCAATTGGGTTGAGCATATTGGAAAGCCCGTTCTCGGCTGTCCATCTTGTGGTATGTTTTTACCGGCTGTTGTACAACATCACCTTCAAAATCGACACGACCATGTTGCCAAGTCCAATGCACTCTAACCCTACGCTCAAGTTCGCTCCCTCTGGTCGCTGGGACGCGCCTTCGGCGCGCCCCTTAGCTGCACGTTAGATGCCTACCATCACACGAAGACTGCTATTGGCCTTTGCTGGAATTACTCTGGCTCTACTGTTTCTTGGCCCGTGGGCTATCTACGAAGTTGGCCTATCGAACATTACTACGCTTCCTAGCCCACCAAGCACACCTCCTCTCGCAGTGGCAGATGCGAAGGCAATCTGGAGTGAGTTCAAAGAATCTGGTTCTGTTTCAGTCGAGCCACTCTCCCCATACGTATATGCTTTTGCGTTGCTTACAAATCACTCTCTTCCGCCTGGCGCCCGCGTAGCATGGTTTGTCGCAAGAAATCACAATTCTGAACATCTTGAAAACCACCGCACTATCTGGGGGCACACATCAGGCGCCGCCCTTACAATTTGGCTAACGCGAAACTGGAGCACCGAACAACTTGTTGCAAAGGCGCATGAAATTTCTCACGCCACCAAACCCGCATCTAACCTTACGCTCAAGCCGACCGCCAACGGCGGGGCCGTTGGCGTCGGCTTAGCTCCACGTTGATGTCCGCTCTGATCAGCTAAGCAGTCAAATTTCGACGTACTCTGATTTGGCCGCTATGGCCGAGAAGCAGCCATGTATTGTGCGACGGCGTTCGCGGGTGCGATGGGGTCGCGTAAGCGACCCCATCAAGCCGTTCAGCGGCTCACAAATTGAATTGCCCCGGTTTTGCCGGGGGATACTTATTCGGCGGCATCTCCCAGCTTGGAATTTGACTTGGGGTGTTTCAGCCATTCGACAATGTCTTCGCCGATTGCCTGGGCATCGTAAATCAGCCTGCCGCAGGTGGGGCCAACACCCGAAGTGCGCCGGATATCGAGAAAGCTGCCTTTAACTTTTCCGTTAATGCGCAATACACCATTGACTTCAAGTTGCTTGGGGGCGAACGGACCTCCAGCTGCAAAAAGGCGCGAGATGGTGAGCTCGAGGGCTTTTCCCTTGGTGCTTGCGGAAACTTTTTTGACTTGTATCACTTTGTAGCCTGCATCGCTTAATCCCTTGCTGATCATCGAGGCAGTTTGGGATTCAAGATTGCATTCTTTCCTGACGGCATCAGGGACGTTGATCCCTTTCTTGAAAGCAACTTTTTTGGGTATGGTGATCGTTTCAGTTCCGGCACTGGCAGCGACAGGCAAAGCCAGGATGAGCGTAATCATTATCAAGGCAGATTTTTTCATGTGTTTCTCCATGTTAATGTGGTTCGAAAAAATGTGATTCGTAATAAGCAATACGGTAGCTAATGGGGTTTGGTTCGCAATATTTTTCAAAACAAATTTACCCGGACAAAGAATGCTCAAAATGATTTGAGCCTGGTTGCTTTAGCTTACTATATATCCATCTCAAGATTCAAAAAGAAGATTCAGAAAGTACCGGGGTCAAATTTCTCTTCCATATCTGGCTGTCCCATGGCGGCAACCTCCAAATCCCCCTAAAATACGCGCTCACTTTTCGCTGAATAACCATGAAACCCATCGCCATATTCCGTCATTTCCCCACCGAAGGTGCGGGTCATCTCGCGCAGTTCCTCAATCGGCAGGCCATTCCCTGGCAGATGATCTGCATCGACCAGGGCGAGGCCGTGCCCGCGGATGCCAGTGCCTACTCCGGTCTGGTGTTCATGGGCGGGCCGATGAGTGTGAACGACGACTTGCCGTGGATACCTCAGGTGCTGGCGCTGATCCGCGATGCCCATGCGAAAGACATTCCGCTGCTCGGCCATTGTCTGGGCGGGCAACTCTTGTCCAAGGCGCTGGGCGGGGTGGTGACGAAGAATCCTGTGAAGGAGTTGGGCTGGGGCGAGGTGACGGTGGCGGATAATGATGTTGCGCGCGAGTGGTTCGGCGACATTCAGCGATTCGACTCCTTTCACTGGCACGGCGAGACTTTCTCTTTGCCGCCGGGCGCGGTGCTGTTGCTGTCGAGCGCGCATTGCGTAAACCAGGCCTGGGCCATCGGCAAGCACTTCGGTATGCAGTGCCATGTGGAGATGACCGAAGAAATGATCCGCGAGTGGTGTGAAGTCGGGGCAGCAGAACTTTCTGCCAATATCGACAGTCCGGCGGTACAATCGGCCCTTGCGATGCAAGCACAAATGAAAGAAAAACTGCCGGAATTGCATCGGGTGGCGGATCAGATTTATCGGCATTGGTTGCTTGGTTTGGCAAAACAAAACTAAAAAAGTCATTTCAAGTCTCGAGGGGGCAAGCTGGTTTGCAGAAGCTTGGAATTCCCGGGTCTGCCTCGTGCAGGTAAACCGGATCGCGCTGCAAATCAGGGGGGAGTGAAATGACTTACGTTGTTGCCGAGAATTGCATTCGTTGCAAGTATTCCGATTGCGTTAATGTGTGTCCGGTAGACTGTTTTCGGGAAGGGGAGAATTTCCTCGTGATCGACCCGGATGAGTGTATTGACTGTGCGTTGTGCGTGCCGGAATGCCCGGCGGGTGCGATTTATGCCGAAGAGGATTTGCCGGAAAGTCAGATCCAGTTCATAGCGCTGAATGCCGAACTCGCCAAACAGTGGAAACCCATCGTTGAAAAAGGTAAACCACTTGCAGATGCGGACGAATGGATCAATGTTAAAGATAAACTCAAATATTTGAAGCGGTGAGCGTCCCCGACGACTTCTTCGATCATATCGCGCAACGCATCCTTGCTGCGCATCCCGCGCCCGACCTGCGCGGCATCACTGTCCTGCTTCCCAACATGCACGTTGCCCAGCCGCTGGCACAGGCATTGATGCGTGCTGCACAGGCACCAGCCATCCTCCTTCCTCAGATGGTGACGCTCGATGCCTGGGCGCAAATGGTACAACTGCCCAACACGGTCATTACCGACAGTCAGCGCAGCGCGCTGCTGTACCAGCAGCTGCGCGAAAATAAATGGTTCGAGAACGCCGATCTGTGGAGCATGACGCAGGAGCTTCTGAAACTGTTCGACGAACTTACGCATTCCCTGCACGAACTGCCTGCCGATGCCGAAACTTTCGCCGCTGTGGTGCAGCAGGCGTACCAGGCGCGGCAGAACACTACGCTGCAACTTGAGGCACGGCTGGTGTTTGAACTGTGGCATGCGATGCAGGTGGGGCAGGAACTGGATAGCGCCCGTGCTTACCAGCAGCGTCTGGCGATACTTGTGGCGCAAGCGGAGCAGCCGTTGTACGTGCTGCGCACCTCGGACTGGGATGCGCTGGAGCAGCGTTTTCTTGAAGAGTATGGGCAGCGCGCGGCGGTGAGGGTGTTTGATTTGAGGGAGATGGTGCAAAGTCCATTCCTTCCCCCTTGCAGGGGGAAGGGCAGGATGGGGGTAGAGTCGGAATCTCCTTCAGTTTCTACCCCCTCCCTAGCCCTCCCCCTGCAAGGGGGAGGGAGACTGAAATTTTTCGCCGCCACTTCCCTCGAACAGGAAGCCCGCGCTGCCGCCATGCAGGTGCGCCTGTGGCTGCAGGCAGGCAGGCGCAATATCGCCATCGTCGCGCAGGACCGCGTCGTGGCACGGCGCATGCGCGCGTTGCTGGAGCGCACAGAGGTGCTGGTGACAGACGAGACCGGCTGGACTTTTGCCACGCTGTCAGTGAGCACGGTGCTGGATCGCTGGCTTACCGCATTGCAGAGTGATTTCTATCATCGCGACCTGCTCGACCTGCTCAAGTCGCCATTCATCTTTGCAGACATGGCGGCAAGTGAGCGCAAGGCGGCTGTGTATCACCTGGAGCAACTGTTGCGCACCCATGGCGTGGTAGCCGGACTGAAGGAATTTACTGCATTAGCCGAACACGAAGCAGCGTTGCACCAGCCGCTCGCGCGCCTGCGCCAGGCAGCCGCACTGCTGGAACAAAAACGCAAGCGCACGCTGGCAGAGTGGCTGGAGGCATTGCACGAGAGCCTGAATGTGCTCGGCATCGACAAAGGATTGCAGCAGGACGAGGCTGGTCAGCAGTTGCTGCGTGCGCTGGGAATGCGGCAACAGGAGTTACAAGGCGACGAAGGCCGCTACCATTTTGCGGAATGGCGGCGCTGGCTGGCGCAGCAACTGGATACGGAAACGTTTCGAGACAGCAGCATTGACAGTCCGGTACGCTTCACTCACCTGGCCGCCACGCGTTGGCGTACTTTTGATGCGGCGCTGCTGCTGGGTTGCGATGCCGATCATTTGCCCGGCACGGCAGATGCCGGGCGCTGGTTCAACGATGCGGTGCGTTCCGCGCTTGACCTGCCGACACGCAGCGTCCATGCAGCCCGTCAGCGCGACGATCTGCATGCCTTGCTGGCTATGAACGATACTGTGCTGGTTACCTGGCAAAAGGAACAGGACGGCGAAGTGCGGCTGTTGAGTCCGTTCCTGCAATTGCTGCGGGATGCGTATGAGGGCGATCTTGACGAGACCGGCGTGCATGCTTTTCTGGCTGCCGAGGACGAGCGCAATGTGGCGCTGCCGCTGGCGGCGCAGCCAGTGCCTGTGGTGGCGGCCGAGTCGGTGCCTGCGAGCGTCTCTATCAGCGGCTACAACTCCCTGGTCGCCTGTCCTTACCAGTTTTATGCGCGCCATATCCTGAGGCTCAACGAACTCGATGAGGTGCCGGAAACCATCGAGAAGCGCGACTACGGCGAACGCGTGCACAGGATTTTGCAGCGCTTCCATGAACAGTATCCGCGAGTGAGCGAATGCGATATGGCCGAGATGGAGACGGCTCTGCACCGCATCAGCGAAGGAGTGTTCGCTGACCTGCTGGCGCAGGATTTCGCTGCACGTGCCTGGCTGGCGCGCTGGTACAAGTCCTTGCCTGCCTACCTTGAATGGCAGATGGAGAACGAGGCCCAAGGCTGGCGCCATGCCGGGGCGGAGAAAAAATTCGAACTGGAACTGGAGGGCGTGCAACTGCGCGGACGCATCGACCGCCTGGATGAGAAAGCTGAAGAAAATCCCGTTCGTGGTGAGTGTCTCCCGTTCGATCCTTCGATACACCGTGCTTTGCACGGCACTCAGGACGAACGGGAGATGTATCGAACCATGAACGGAGTCCGAAAAAGAGTGCTCGATTACAAGACGCAAAACGAACAAGTGTTGCGCAGCAAATTAAAAGAACCGGGAGAGGAAGTGCAGCTTGCCTGCTATGCCCATGCAGAAGGCGCGGAAGAAGCCGCCTTCGTCAGCGTTGAGAACGGCAAGGTGAAAGCGGTTGTGCCGCCACACGAGGTTGCCCAACTGGCGCAACTCAATGCCGAGCGGCTGATCCAGGTGATAGGCGAGATACGCGGCGGAACGGGGTTGCCGGCGAACGGTATCGATGCGGTGTGTGCGTATTGCGAAATGAGAGGTGTGTGCCGCAAAGGGGAATGGGTGAACGTATGAATTACATTCCATTCTCCATTACAAAAAATACAACTACGTCATTCCCGCGCAGGCGGGAATCCAGCCAATTGAAAAAACCGCGAAGCGGACAAACTCTTGTGGTCTCATTGCATGAGATATTGTTATCTCACTGGATTCCCGCCTGCGCGGGAATGACGAAACTGGGGAGGTGTGATGACTAACCACATCGCCCTCGACCCCAAACGCAGCGTCGTCGTCGAAGCCTGTGCCGGCAGCGGCAAGACCTGGCTGCTGGTGTCGCGCATTGTGCGCCTGCTGCTGGATGGCGCGCAGCCGTCGCAAATCCTCGCCATCACTTTCACGCGCAAGGCGGCGCAGGAAATGCAGGCACGCCTGCAACAATGGTTGCGCGACCTGGCGATGGACGATGAGGCTTCGGTGCGCCAGTTCTTCGCCGAGCGCGGCATACCGAAACTCAGCGACGATCAATTGCAACGCGCCCGCAGCCTGTACAAGGAAGTCTTGCTGGCGCAGCCCGGCATCACTATCAGCACTTTTCACGGCTGGTTCATGCAGGTGTTGCAGCGCGCGCCGTTGAATGCGGATGTGATGCTGGGCATGACGTTGCTGGAACGGGCGGGATCGGAACAGGAAGAGGCTTGGGAAGAGTTGCTGGAGCAGATGCGCAAGCAGCCAGACAGCGAAGTTGCGCGGCATATGCAATGGCTGTTCGGTGAGTGCGGCCTGTTCAATACACGCAAGTTGTTGTTCGGCTTCCTGTCCAAGCGTGCCGAATGGTGGGCTTACACCTCTCATCTCCCCTCGCCCGCTGGCGGGAGAGGGGCTGGGGGTGAGGGTTCCGATTCAGTGAGCTTTGCGTTAAACAACCTCCGCGCCGACCTCGATGTGGATATGGCGTTCGATCCGGTTGCGGACTGGGGTATGTGTGGAAATAGTGAAGAAGTATTCCATGCATTTGTGCGACAACTGGCGGACAACGGCACACCGACGCAAGCGAACAAGGCGAGCCAACTGGAGCAGGCCTGGACGGATAGTGATCCGGAAGCGCGTTTTGCAAAGGTGTCACCTTTGCTGTTCACCCTGGAAGACAAACCACGCAGTTTCAATCCGACAAAGAAACAGGATGCTGAAACATTTATCGTTACGCGCGAAGCGTTGTTCGACAGTTTGCAGGAAGTGCGCGACACGCTTGCCGAGCAGCAGGCCTGGCGCCTGAACGAGGCAGTGCTGCATTGCGGCGTCGCCTTTCTTGACCACTACCAGTCGCTCAAAGCTCAGAAGCAGCAAATGGATTTTCCCGATCTCGAATGGCAGTTGTGCCATCTGTTGCAGGACAGTGCGCATGCCGAGACCATGCAGTACAAGCTGGACAGCCGTTATCGCCATGTGCTGCTGGACGAGTTCCAGGATACCAACCCCTTGCAGTGGCAGATCGTGCGCGCCTGGTTCGATGCGGCGGTGGCGGTGGAATCGCAGCCCACCGTGTTTGTGGTGGGCGATCCCAAGCAATCCATTTATCGTTTCCGCCGTGCCGATGCGCGCCTGTTCGGTGTGGCACGCGAATATCTGCAGGAACATTTCGCGGCTGCAACGCTGGGAAACAGCCTGACACGCCGCAATTCGCAGGCAGTCGTGGATGCGGCGAATGCTGTGTTCCGGGAACAGCCGGACGGTTTTGAGTTTGTTGAGCATCAAACGCATCAAAAAGAATTGCCAGGCCATGTGCTGGTGTTGCCTTTGGCGGTTGTACCCCCTCTCCCGCAGGCGGGAGAGGGTTGGGGTGAGGGACGATCAGAGACGCCCACTCTTCGCAACCCTCTTACCGCACCAAGGCAGGAAGCCGAAGAAGGCGGGCGCCACAAGGAGGCCATTCAGTTTGCCGACCTGTTGAAAGACATCGTCAATGACTGGTCTGTCAACGATGGAAGCAATACGCGCCACGCAACTTGGGGCGACATCATGGTGCTGGTACGCGCTCGCACCCACCTAGCTGCCTATGAGGAAGCCTTGCGCGCAAAACATATCCCCTTCATCAGTTCCCGCCGCGGTGGCCTGCTCGACACGCTGGAAGCGGAAGATGTGCAAGCGCTGCTGATGTTCCTGATCACACCCTTTGCCGACCTTGAGCTGGCGCGGGTACTGCGCACGCCGGTCTTTGCGTGCAGCGATGCAGACTTATTGCAGCTGTCAGGATATGGGATACAGGATACAAAGGGGGCAGCTGGTTCTCCTGAATCCTGTATCCCGAATCCCGTATCCTTGTCATGGTGGCAACGCCTGCAACATATGGCAGAACCATCACCCGCGCTGCAGCGCGCTATCGAACTGTTACAACACTGGCTCGCGCTGGCAGACAAGCTGCCCGTGCACGACTTGCTTGACCGCATCTATTTTGAAGGTGACGTATTGGCACGTTATACCGCCGTACTGGCGCCGGAGATGCGCGCCAAAGTCACTGCTAACCTGCACGCTTTTATGGAAATTGCGCTTTCCGTGGATGCCGGGCGCTATCCCAGCCTGCCACGTTTCCTGCAGGAATTAGGCGAGCTGCGCACCAGCGCGGACGATGCCCCCGACGAAGGCAAGCTGGGTACGGCGGGCGATGCGGTGCGTATTTACACCGTGCACGAAGCGAAAGGTCTGGAAGCGCCCATCGTCTGGTTGCTGGATGCGAATGCCGAACAGGGCAGGAAAGACAACAACGACGTGCTGCTTGCCTGGTCGCCGCATGAAGAACGCCCGGCGCATTTTTCGCTATATTCCGACTTGGCTTCGCGCGGCAAAAAACGCGCGCCGCTGTTCGAGCAGGATGCTGCCCAGCAGGCGCGTGAAGAAATGAACCTGCTTTACGTCGCCATGACCCGTGCGCAGCAGGCGCTGATTGTGAGTGGCAATAGCAAGGGCGAAGGTAAAGAAGAAAAGAAGAAAGCGCCATCGTGGTACGACCGCATTGCAGCAGTAGTTCCCCGTCCCGTCATTCCCGCGCAGGCGGGAATCCAGATGGTTGAACAAGTCTCGCATGGCGAGACAAATCCATTATGCAGACCGCTCCGCGGAGGCGTTGAATCACTGGATTCCCGCCTGCGCGGGAATGACGAATGCGGTGAGGTAAATTTACCCGCCATCCTCCCTACCGGCAAACGCGCTGTCCGCAACACTGCACAGCAGCAGCGCGGCATCTGGTTGCATGCCTTGTTACAGCACCTGGCGGAAGGAGCGGCAGACAAAGCCGAACTGCAACAACGCCTCGCCATTCCTGCCGAAGAGATCGAATCGCTCTGGCAGCAAGCCCAAAGTTTGCTTACCTCGCCCCAACTTGCCCGTTACTTTGACGCGAAGCAATACCGTACCGCCAGTAACGAAATGCCTTACATCAACGCCAGGGGTGAACTGAAACGTATAGACCGTCTGGTGGAATTCGACGACGAAGTGTGGGTGCTGGATTACAAACTTGGCGACAGCGAGGATGCGGCGCGTTACCGCGCGCAGATGCGGGAATATCAGGATGCGATGCAATCAGTGTACGCGGACAAGAAAGTCAGGTGTGCACTTGTGTTTGCAGATGGGGTGTTGAGCGAGGTGTAACAGGAACAAGTTTGAAGACCATTTGCCGGGACTTGTTTATGTCGGCGGGTTTTGGTCATGGCGCAGAGGTGCATAAACATTGGCAACCATAGGCAAGAAAACTGCTGATAACGGGATCAGATTCGTTCGTTATCATTCACAGGGATGCCCGGTTTTGCTGTGCGCTCTTTATTCAGGTTATTTGTTTTATTGAGGAAATGTCGATGAATCTGAGGCGCAGAGGCGTATGCGTTTCTGAAAAGTTTAAATACTTTTCTGAGGAAATCTTTGCTTTGAAAGAAGAATCGCTGGGATACCAAATTGGTTTTGGGCTGCTTTTGGCAATATTATTTCCGGTTTTTGTATTTGAGTTACTCATCGTAATACTCTTTGGTAAAGATTTTGGAATGTTCGTGCGACCGGAACCTGTGTTGCCTCCTGTTTTGAACGAAGAAGAAGTGCCGGAATCACTCCGAGGCCTTATTCCGCTTGCCAAAAAATTTGGAATCAGCGATGACGGAGACAGAGGCGAAATCATGAAAATAACTTCCTTCGAAGAATTGTTGGAGTTGGAAAAAATGGTTTTGCCGCGACAGCAGGAAATCACAGACTGGCTTGATACGTTTCCGGAGCACGAAATTAGCGATACCGCTGCTTTTTTTCTTTATCTTGGTTCTGCTTGTGATGAGGTTCCTCTTTACAGATCACATGAGGAAATAATCCAAAGTGACAAGGCAGATGGGTAGGCTTCCACGCTGTTTTCAATGTTAGTTACACATTACTATGCCAATAGGTAAATATCTTGAAACCGAGACTTCATGAAGATTCAATCGCAAGGATGGCGCCAAATTTAAAACGTATGGTCGTTGCGTGTTGTGCCAACCTTGAGGAATACAGCGTCGCTCACGGCATGGATTTGGGGCATTTGTACATCAATGTCAAAGGGAAAATAGTGGCAAGTAAGAGGCTACAGATATCATAAAGGGCGGTATGAAATGAAAAACACAGTAAACAGTATTCTTGGATATTCGATCATCGGGCTTTCTGTTCTTTTGGGAGGGGGAGCACTGGCTCTGTTTACGGCGTTTTCGTATTTGGGTTCATTGCGTATCGTTCATCTTGATGTCGGTTTTGCCGAAGCCCTGTTGCTGGATGCTTTGCTTTGCCTGATATTTTTCATTCAACATAGCGGGATGATTCGCGAAAGATCTCGTCAGGGGCTCAGTAAAATAATACCGCTCCATTATTATGGGTCATTCTTTGCGATTTCTTCCGGTATGGCTCTGTCGTTACTGGTAATACTCTGGCAGGAATCAGGGACGGCGGTTGTGATTATCGAGGGTGCGGCTCGTTCATTACTTCGGGTGGCCTTTATTCTTTCCCTCGTTGGTCTTTGGTGGAGTGCGCGTTCGTTGCGTTCATTCGATATCTTTGGAAAAGATCAAATACTGGCCCATATGCGTAACAAGCAATTACGGGAAATGCCGTTCGCAGTTCGCGGCCCATATCGTTATATTCGTCATCCGTTCTATTCTTTTATGTTGTTGATGATCTGGTCGTGTCCGGATATCACGCTCGACAGGCTGCTGTTTAATTGTTTCTGGTCGATATGGGTGGTGGCAGGCACGGTGCTGGAAGAACGCGATCTCATCGTCTATTTTGGCGATAAATACAAGGATTACCAGAAAGAAGTGCCGATGTTGATTCCCTGGCGTGTTTGTTCTGGAGTATTTGGCAAAGATTGACAGAGCAGGAATTAAAGTGGTTTTTCTTCACGGGCCTGTCATTGTTGTGGTGTTTTGAACAAACGCGATACTTTGCTTGTCATACACGCGTTATTTTGTTGGTATGATTCGCACGAAGTTGTGGCTGAATAATGAAGAAGCATTCTTTATTACTGTCAGGGGTCTGATTTATAGATGAATCCACACGAAACCGAAAACCGGCTTTTGCGTCGCCAGCTTCAATCGCTGATGGATGAGGCGCGCGTGAACGAAGACAAGTGGCGGCGGCTGGATCAACTGGAAAAACAGTTGATTGCCACGCCGACCATGTCTGCCCTGATCCAGGTGATACTGAATGACTACAGGTCGGCGAGCGAAACCGATGTCGTGACGCTGGTGCTTGTCGATCCGGATCATGAGATCAGGCGCGTCCTGGAACATGAAAAGATCAATGGTTCCGCAATGCCCGGACTGGTTCTGCTGGACACGCTGTATTCCAATGAGATGACGCCGCATATCGGGGTTTTTGATCCTGAGCTTGATCGTGCGATTTTCGATCCGTGGCCTGACAATTGCCATTCGATGATCCTGCTGCCCCTGATACGCCAGGACACGGTGATCGGCAGCCTGAATCTGGCAAGCCGCTGGGCCGACCGTTTTACTCCCGACAGCAGTACCGATTTTGTGGAAAGGATGGCCAGTATCCTGGCGATCTGCATCGAGAACTCGCTTAATCATGAACGCCTGAAGCAAGTTGGGCTGACGGACCCGCTTACCGGGGTGTTTAACCGGCGTTATTTCGAATCGCGCTGCCAGGAAGAGGTCGCCCATGTGCGGCGACGCAAGTCACCGCTTTCCTGCATGTTCCTGGACATTGATAAATTCAAGCGCATCAATGATACCCATGGGCATGCGGCCGGGGACAAGGTGCTATGCATGGTGGCCAAGCTCATCAAATCCGGACTGCGCGGCAACGATGTGATGGCGCGTTTTGGCGGCGAGGAATTTGTGGTGTTGTTGCCGCAGACCCGGTTGCAGACGGCATGTGAAATTGCGGAACGGATACGTGCCACGATAGAGGCTCAGTCATATCCGGTTTCCGCCAAGGAGAATCTTGCGGTGACCATTTCCATTGGCGTGGCACAGGCGCAGGATATTCTGGAAGAAGAGGATATGGCGGCTGCGCGAAAATTGCTTGCGGCAGCGGATGATGCCGTCTATCAGGCCAAGAAGAGCGGCCGCAACAAAGTGGTGAGTGAAGCGGATCGTCCTGCAACCGGCGTGATGAATGGCCTCAACAGGTTGCTGAATTTCAGTTGATGGGTGAATGCCTGTCGCGCTTGTTCAAGCGGTTCCAGACAATCATTGATCTTGTTGTTTCTCCGGGATGAACAATTCCGGGTCGACCATTGCGCCGTTAAGTACGACGCTCCAGTGAAGATGCGGGCCGGTGGCGCGCCCTGTCTGTCCCGAAAGTCCGAGTCGCTGGCCTTTGTTTACGGTTTCGCCGGGTTGCACGTCGATCTGCTTCAGGTGGCAAACCATGGTGATCAGCCCGTTGCCATGATCGACAAAAACCGTTTTGCCATTGAAAAAATAATCGCCGATTGCCAATACCTCGCCTTTTGCGCTGGCCATGACCGGTGAGCCGCTTTCCACTGCCACATCAAGACCGGAATGGGGAGAGCGGGGCTCGTCATTGAAAAATCGGCGCAGGCCGAAGCGGCTGCCCAGTTCTCCCTGGGCGGGAACCATCAGCGTCAGGTCGGTATCCTGTGTTTCACGCCAGTGTCGTTTCAATTGACGGATGGTGGCGATTTCACGTCTCGCGCGGGCGAGGTCGGCAGGCGACAGATCTACCTTGCTTTTGTCCTTGAGCGTGATGTGTTGTTCGGGATAGTCTGTTGCGATGACTTCGAATTGTTTTGTTTCCACTTCGTTATCGATCTTGACGGTCAATTCATGCGTGCCCAGTGTGATAGCAAGCGGCAGGCCGACTATGGCGTACCACTGGTCATGGTCTGATGTAACGAGAACGGGTTGATCACCCATCCAGGTTTGCGGTTTGTCGGCGCTGGCTGAAATGCTGCCGAGCGGAACGACCGCGACGCCGCCGGGGACATTGGATGATTTTGGAAGCCCTGCGTGTGCAAGCTGGGGAAGGGCTAATAGAAACAGGATGAAGCAGATGCGGAGCGGGATATTAAACATGTATGCGATTTCTTTTTATTGAAAATGGCGTCAGGCCATTTTGGAGTAACGATATTAACTGAAGTTTCGTGCCGAAAAAACAAAATGCATGACGGCAGTGTTGTTTTATGACTGTTTTTTATCCAGATGCCGCTGCAAACCATGCACGAGGTTCTGCGTGAGTTCTGCCTGCAATTCTTCCAGCGGCACGGTAATGCCTTGCCCTATGCATTGCGTGACTTTCAGTCCTTTCTCGCCGCATGGGTTTATGTTTTCATAGGGTGTCAGATCCATGTCCACGTTGAGCGACAGGCCGTGATAGCTGCAGCCCTTCTTGATTTTGAGGCCGAGTGCGGCGATTTTGGCTTCGCCCACATACACACCTGGCGCATCTTCGCGTCTATTGGCTTTCACGCCGTATTCCGCAAGCAGATCGATGGCGGCCTGCTCCATCAGGCGTACCAGTTCGCGCACATTGATTTTCCAGCGGTGCAGGTCGATAAGCAGATAGGCGACGATCTGGCCGGGGCCGTGATAGGTGATCTGTCCGCCGCGATCGATTTTTAATACCGGTATGCTGGTCGGGTGCAGCAGGTGTTCCTGCTTGCCTGCCTGGCCCAGGGTGTAGATGGGCGGATGTTGCACCAGCCATATCTCGTCCACGGTGTCGGCAGTGCGTTCAACGGTAAAGCGCTGCATGTCACGCCAGGTCGGTTCGTAATCGACCATGCCCAGCGACTTGATGTGTATTGGCGGATGTTGCATGGTTTTCTCCCTCTTCCCCTTCCCAAGGGGAGTATTGGTATTAAAGCACCATTTTGACCATTGGGTGCGAGGTCAGGTCGCGGTACAGGTTGTCGAGTTGTTCACGCGAGGTGGCGCGGATGGTACAGGTCAGGCTGATGTATCTGGCGTTGCTGCTGCTGCGTATTTCAATGCGGGCAGCGTCAAAATCCGGTGCATGTGCCAGAACGACGGTGGCGATGGCCTGCGCGAAATCCGGCCGGGTTTCCCCGAATATCTTGAGGGGAAACTCACAGGGATATTCGATGAGCGAATCTTTCGGCTCGATCATTTGCGCATCACTTCGCGTTTGAATGTCTGGTACAGCGGATACAGTCTGGCGAATATTGTACCGGGTTTACCATTGCCAACAGGTTTGCCGTCGAGTGTGGTGACAGCCTGCACTTCCCTGGTACTGGAGGTGAGCATCAATTCGTCTGCGTCGAATACTTCTTCTTTGGTGATGCGTCTCACTTCATACGGGATGCCGTTGGTGGCGGCAAGTTCGAGAATCACGTCGTAGGTGATACCGGGCAGGACAAGATTGTCCTTGGGCGGCGCGAGCAATATGCCGTTCTTTACCACGAAGACATTGCTGGAAGTACCTTCGGTAAGGAAGGCATCGTCACGGATGAGAACAGCTTCGTCGCAGCCTGCTTCGACGGCAGCCTGCCGCAGCAGCACGCCTGGCAACAGTGAGATGGATTTGATGTCGCAGCGCAGCCAGCGGTTATCCGCCAGCGTGATGCAACTGATGCCGCGCTGGAGTTGTTCGGCGGAAGAGATGATGAGCGGATTGCTCAGTGCGAACACAGTGGGTGGCACGGGCGGGTTGGGGAAAGCGTGGTCGCGGTTGGCGACGCCTCGAGTTATGTGCAGATAGAGATATTGGTCTTCATGTTCACTACACCGGACGAGTTCGTTGAGAATGACAGTCCATTCGTTTTCGCTGTGGGGATTCTTCAGTTTGATGCCATCCAGACTATGTTGCAGGCGTTTCAGGTGTTCTGCCAGCCGGAAGGGGCGGCGCGAATAGACGGGGACGACTTCGTATATGCCATCGCCGAAGATGAAACCGCGATCCAGTACCGGAATCCTGGCTTCTTCAAGTGGCATGAAGGAACCATTCAAATAGATACTCATGCATTGCTCCTTTATTGGAATAGCAACCGGATGTTATCAACGCCGCGCGAGAATACGTTTGCCAATGGGATATCTTCCAGCGCGACCACAGGCAAGTCGAGAAAGGGGCTGCCGTTCAGGCTGAGATGCAATGTGCCTACTTGCTGGCCGCGATTTATCGGCGCCAGCATGGGTTGCCGTGTTTCCAGCGTGGCCTTGAGTGCATCACGCTGTCCTTTGGGAACGGTTATATAGCGGTCGGCAATAAAACCGATGTTCAGCCGTTTCGAGGTTCCTTTCCAGATGCGTTTGTTGCTGACGGCCTGATCTTTGGCGTAGAGTTTGATGGTTTCAGAATTCTGGAAGCCGAAGTTCAACAGGCGCTGACTTTCGCTGTTGCTCAACCTTTTTGTTGCAGCGCCAATCACGATCGAGATGAGCCGGCGTTCTTCGCGTTTGGCGGAGGCGGCCAGGTAATATTCCCCGGATTCGTTTACACCTCCTGTCAGGCCATCCACGAAAGGATCCAGCCATAGCAGGCGGTTGTGGTTGAACTGATTGATGCCGTTATGCTGGTATTCGCGCTGCGCGTAGATATCGTAAAACTGCGGAAAGTCGCGGATCAGCGCAGCGGCGATCAAAGCCAGATCATGTGCGCTGCTGTAGTGTTGTGCATCCGGGGAGCCGGTGGCATTGATGAAGTGTGTGTTCTTCAATCCCAGACGTTGGGCCTCGGTGTTCATTGTGTCTGCCAGTGCCATTTCATGGTTGGCCAGTTTTTCTGCCAGGACGCGCGCCGCATCGTTGGCGGATTGTACGATTAGACCGCGCAGCAATTCTTCCACTGTCACCATCTTGCCGGTATTCAGATACATGCGCGACTCCGCCGTCTGCATGCGCGTGGCATAAGCTGAAGGAATGATGCGCTGATTGAGTTTTATCTTGCCCCGTTCGATTGCACCGAACACGACATATGCTGTCATGAGTTTGCTCAGGTGTGCTGGCGAAACATGTGCATCCGCGTTTTGCTCCACAATGAATTGTTCGCTGGTGTAGTCGTATAAAGCATAAGAACTGGCTGCAAGGAGGGGGTGGTCGGGAGCTTGCTCTAAGGGAAATGCCAATGCCGGATAAAGACTGAAAAGGAATAAAAGTACGAACTTCATGGGTATATACAGGATGAAATTGGTCTGGATTATAGCAAGGTCGCTGACCGGCAGGCGACGAACGAGAAAGGGTCTAGATACTGTGTCACCGGGATATAGGCATAGTCTAGTCCATTAGGCATATTGTTTTCGTATCTTATTGGCGCTACAAAGGGCAGACTTGGATTGATGTGCAAGGAGAATACTATGCAACTAATCAGCGAAAGAATGAGTAAGGAAATCGGCAGGGTGCCGAATCGTATCAGTCAAAGGCATGAGCCGATCGCTATCGGGATAGACTTCGTAGAAGTGGCTGAATCGCATGTGTTGTTTTTCGGGCGCATAAAAGATTTTGTGCTTGGCGAGCTGCCTGAGTCAAATGAGGAGCTGGCGGAGGTCGGCCAGAATTGCGAGTTGGACAGCTGGATAAGGGGTGTCGGCGCTGCACGTTTTGGACAATTGCGTGCTTTTGGCCGGTTGCATGATGCTCACGCCGAATTTCACCATTATGCTTTTGAAATCCTGGGGAAGATACATGAAGGAAGCTGGATCGCAGCAGAGCATATGCGCAAGAGCGAGTTATCCCAGTCACTTCGGCGGGTTTTGATCACGTTGACTGAATTGAACGAGTCGATCAATAAGTTGGCATTAAGTGAGTGTCAATTGAAGACGATGCAGAACTGCGCCGTCTGATTTAGTCTGCTCTGCTTCAGAGATTGGGTGGTCGCTTCGACAGTTTTCGCTGCAGGGTGCGGCGGTGCATGTTCAGGATGCGCGCAGTAGCGGAAATATTATCGCCATTTTCATGCAATACGCGCTGGATATGCTCCCATTCCAGACGTTCCACGGTGGCAGGCTGCGTATCGAGCGGTACTTCAGTGCTGGGATTGTGGCCGAAGGCGGCGACGATTTCGTCGGCGTTGACCGGTTTGGAAAGATATTGCGTTGCGCCCAGTTTGATTGCTTCCACGGCGGTACTGATACTGGCGTAGCCAGTCAACATTACGATGCGCGTGGCTGGGTCGAGTTCGTGTATTTTCTGTACCAGCACCAGTCCGGAAGCACCTTCCATTTTCAGATCCAGTACTGCAAATTCCGGCGGGTTGGCGTTGACGAGCGGCAGTGCTTCTTCGACGCTTGCTGCAGTGGTGACAGCGAAGCCGCGTTTTTCCAATGCGCGCGATAATACCGTGCGGAACGTTGCATCGTCATCTACCAGCAACAGCGAGGGTTTATCAACAGTAGTCATGTCGATACACTCCTTAAAGGTAAAATCACTTCGGTAGTTGCACCGCCGCCTTCGCGATTGGTCAGGCGTACGCTGCCGCCCAGTTTTTCCAGCGTGGCGTTTGCAAGAAACAAGCCCAGACCGCGCCCTTCCTGTTTGGTCGAGAAAAAGGCCGAACCGGCACGGGCTGCGACCTCAGGGGTAAGGCCGGAGCCATGGTCGTGTATCTTCAACGTGATGTTTGTATTGTTCCAGTGCAAATGAATGTCCAGTTCATCCGGTGATGCGTCGGCTGCATTATTCAAAAGGTTCAGCAGGGCAGAACGCAACGTCAGTTCGGCTCGCAGGTGCGGCGAAGGCTGACTGCCTTCAACGTGAAAACGGTAATGCACGGTCGGGCGTAACAATTGCCACTCGTCAAGCAGGGCACGAATGAATTCCTCCACCGATAATTCGCTGCTTGACTCTTGCGCATGCGCAAGCAGCGAATCGAGAATGCGTTTGCAACTGCGTACCTGGTCGTTGAGGATATTCAAGTTGTCCTGCTGTTCCGGACTGCCGCAATCCGCGCGCATCTCGCCGATAACAACCGACATGGTGGCAAGTGGCGTACTTAGTTCGTGCGCCGCACCAGCAGCTTGTGTGCCAAGCGCCACGATACGTTCATTGCGCAGTATTTCCTCTCGTATCCGCGTCAGTTGAGCATCGCGCACACGAACCGCCTGCGCCATTTCCACTGCGAAATACGATACAACAGCCGCACTGATCAGGAATCCCAGCCACATGCCGAGCACGTGTGTGTTGAATGCGTCTTCCAGGGGGGAGGGGGCATCGGTAGTGTCCGATGGGGTGGGCATTTCCATTTCCATTCCCATGCCATGTTGCGAATGGTCCATTTGCTGTACAGCCGCCAGCTTATGTGTTGCGTGGCCGTTCGGTAATGGCACATACCATACCATTAACATGCTATAGCACGTCAGCGTCAGCGCGGCCATGCTCCAGGTAAAGTAGCGCGGCAAAGTTGCAGCAGAAAGCACCAGGGGTAACAGGTAGATCGAAACAAAAGGATTGGTCGAACCGCCGCCGTAATACAGCAATACGGTCAGCACGAGCACATCTATGCTTAACTGCAGAAATATTTCCAGGTTTCCCACCGGGTAATTGAGCGAGAGCCGCCACCAGGTCAATATATTCACCAGCGTCAAAAAGCTTACTGCGCCGATCATCGGCGCCCAGGCGAAATCGGGACCGAGAAAATGATGCACAAGAACCAAAGTCACCAGTTGCGCAAGGATGGCGACAAAGCGCAGCACGAGCAATCTGCTCAGGTGTGAATGACTGGTCTGG
>JBNLBY010000052.1:0-19336 GCA_050303535.1 Sideroxydans sp.
ATCCTTGCTTCTCGCCAGATCCAAAGAAGTGGCCCGGGCCGTTAAGCGAAGCCGCGCATTCTATGCAAACTTGCCAGAATGCACAAGCCTTAATTTCAAAACATACGTTAAATCTCGCTGGCCTTTTCTACCAGTTTGGATACCCGCCAGGCCTTGGTTTTCGACAGCGGGCGGCTCTCTTCAATAGTAACTACATCACCTTGATTGAACTCATTATTTTCATCATGCGCATGGTATTTTTTGGACACTCTCACTACTTTGCCCAGCACCGGATGCTTAACCTTGCGCTCGACCAGCACTGTAACCGTCTTGTCCATTTTGTTGCTGACCACAGTACCATTCAAAGCACGTTTCAGATTCGTTGCACTCATTGCTGCACACCCTTCCCGGTCAATACCGTTTTCACGCGCGCGATGTTACGGCGCACCTTGTTCAATTGGCTGGTATTGCTCAATTGCTGAGTCGCCATTTGCATACGCAGGCCGAATTGTTCCTTGCTCAGGGACAACAGCTCCTGTTGCAGATCGGCTACCGATTTATCTCTCAGTTCGCTTGCCTTCATGGTCATGCCCCTACCTGTCTAACTACAAATGTGGTCTCTATCGGCAGCTTGGCAGAAGCCAGACGGAATGCCTCACGCGCCAATACCTCACCCACGCCGTCCATCTCATACAACATCTTGCCCGGCTGAATCTCGGCAACGTAGTACTCCGGATTCCCTTTGCCGTTACCCATACGCACTTCGGCAGGCTTCTTGGATATGGGCTTGTCCGGAAAGATACGGATCCAGATCCGTCCACCGCGCTTGATATGGCGGGTCATGGCGCGACGTGCCGCTTCGATCTGACGTGCTGTCAGACGGCCGCGACCAACGGCCTTGAGGCCGAATTCACCAAAACTGACCTTGTTACCGCGCGTTGCAATACCGGTGTTACGGCCTTTCTGTTCCTTGCGGTACTTTCTTCTAGCTGGCTGTAGCATGTTTTGCTCCCGACGACTTCCTTACTTTCTTTTCCGGTTCGGCAACGACAGGAGCTGCAGCGGCTTCCTGCTGCCCAGTCTGATGCTCACCCTTGTAGACCCAGACCTTAACGCCAATCAGACCATAAGTCGTCAGCGCTTCAGATGTTCCGTAGTCGATTTCCGCACGCAATGTATGCAATGGCACACGGCCTTCGCGATACCATTCGGTACGTGCGATCTCTATCCCGTTCAGGCGTCCCGCACTCATGATCTTGATACCCTGCGCACCCAGACGCATCGCATTCTGCATTGCACGCTTCATGGCACGACGAAACATAATGCGCTTCTCAAGCTGCTGAGTGATGGAATCGGCGATCAGTTGCGCATCCACTTCCGGCTTGCGCACTTCTTCGATATTCAGGGCCACATCAGGCAGGCCCATGCGTTTCTTCAATTCGTTACGCAACAACTCGATATCCTCGCCCTTTTTGCCGATCACCACACCGGGACGCGCCGTGAATATGGTGATCTTGGCGTTCTTGGCTGGTCGTTCGATAACGATCTTGGAAACACCGGCACCGGCCAGTTTTTTCTTCAGATAGGTACGCACTTCGATGTCTTTATGCAACAGCTCGGTAAAGTCCTTGTTGCTGGAATACCACTTCGAAGTCCAATTCTTCTGAACACCCAGACGGAATCCAATTGGATGAATTTTCTGACCCATGCTTAGCTCCCGACTGTAATCGTTATGTGGCAGGTCTGCTTCTCGATAGCATTACCACGGCCTTTGGCGCGAGGAATCATGCGTTTCAGAGAAGTTCCTTTATCCACGAAAATAGTAGACACCTTCAATTCGTCAATGTCTGCACCATCATTATGCTCGGCATTGGCAATCGCGGAATCCAGCGCTTTCTTGATGATTCCACCACCCTTTTTCGGGCTGAATGTCAGGATGTTCAGCGCTTGTGCGACAGACAAACCACGGATCTGGTCAGCAACCAGGCGGGCTTTTTGTGCCGACAGGCGAACATTGCGGATGACTGCTGTTGTACTCATCATGTCTCCTTATTTCTTTGCGCTGGTTTTTTTATCAGCAGCATGACCCTTGTAGGTGCGGGTCAAAGAAAATTCGCCAAGTTTGTGTCCAACCATGTTTTCGGAAACATAAACCGGGACATGTTGCCTGCCGTTATGTACTGCGATCGTCAAACCGACGAACTCGGGCAGCACGGTAGAGCGGCGTGACCAGGTTTTTACCGGACGTTTGTCATTTGTGGCGCGCACTGCCTCCACTTTTTTCATCAGATGCAAATCAACGAATGGACCTTTTTTTACTGAACGTGCCATATCTTGTTACCCCTTATGCCTTATAGCGACGGCGCACGATCATGCCGCTAGTCCGCTTGTTACGACGCGTACGGAAACCCTTGGATGGAACACCCCATGGGCTGACCGGATGACGACCCGCTGCAGTTTTTCCTTCACCACCACCATGTGGGTGATCGACCGGGTTCATGACCACACCACGCACCGTCGGACGAATACCGCGCCAGCGATTTGCGCCGGCTTTACCGATTGAACGCAATGAGTGTTCGCCATTGCCTACTTCACCAATAGTTGCGCGACAATCGATATGCACCTTGCGAATTTCGCCAGAGCGCAGACGCAATTGCGCATAACTGCCTTCGCGCGCCAGCAATTGCACCGAAGCGCCCGCCGAGCGCGCCAGTTGCGCACCTTTGCCGGGCAGCATCTCGATCGCGTGAATCGTCGAACCAACCGGAATATTGCGTAACGGCAGCGCGTTGCCTGGCTTGATCGGCGCTTCCGAGCCGCTCACCAGCTGCGCACCAGCAGAAACGCCCTTGGGCGCAATAATGTAACGACGCTCGCCATCCGCATACACCAGCAATGCCAGATGTGCGCTACGGTTCGGATCGTATTCCAGACGCTCGACCTTGGCCGGCACGCCGTCCTTGTTGCGCTTGAAATCGACGACACGGTAATGCTTCTTGTGCCCGCCACCCATGTGACGTGTCGTAATGTGGCCGTTGTTGTTGCGTCCGGCAGTACTGGTCTTCTTCTCCAGCAGCGACGCTTCAGGCTTGCCCTTGTGCAACTCCGGCGTAACCACGCGTACTACTGCACGCGTTCCCGGAGATGTCGGTTTGAGTTTAATCAGTGCCATGTTTTACCCCTGCTCGCTTGCAGCAAAGTTGATTTCCTGGCCATCAGCCAGACATACATATGCTTTTTTCCAGTCCTTGCGGTTGCCCATATAACGGCCGAAACGTTTTTGCTTGCCCTTGACGTTATTGATCTGCACGCTATCAACAGTAACATTGAACAACTTCTCTACCGCCGCCTTGACTTCCGGCTTGGTCGCATCGGATGCCACACGGAAAATCACCTGCTCGTTTTTTTCCGCCACAAAGGTCGCCTTCTCGGAAATTTGCGGCGCAAGCAGAATATTCAGCAAACGCTCTTCATTGAATTTTTGTTCGCTCATGCCAGCATCTCCTCGATTTTTGCAATCGCGCCGCGCGTCACCAGAACCCTGGGGAAACGCACCAGACTGACCGGATCGGCCTGGTGGGCTTCCACCACCAATACATTCGGCAGATTACGCGACGACAGATACAGGTTTTCGTCCATGCTGTCGGTGATGATCAGCACACGATCCAGCCCCATGGCCTTGATCTTTTGTGCCAGCAATTTGGTCTTTGGCGCTTCGACAGATAATGTATCGACCACGCTCAGACGATCATCGCGCACCAATTGCGAAAAGATGGAGGCCAGACCCGCACGATACATTTTGCGGTTGATCTTCTGTGAGTAGTTCTGATCCGGACTGTTCGGAAAAATCTTGCCGCCACCACGCCACAATGGAGTCGAAGCCATACCGGCGCGCGCGCGTCCGGTACCCTTCTGGGCGAACGGCTTGCGCGTGGATTTGGATATCTCGCTACGGCCCTTTTGCTTGCTGCTGGCCGAACGGGCATTGGCCTGGTAAGCCGTCACCAGCTGATGCACCAGCGTTTCGTTGTACTCACGACCGAACAGGTCGTCGGAGGCATTCATGCTCTTGCCTGCCTTGCCGTTTTCTTTGATGACCTTCAGTTCCATTATGCCCCCGCTTTCGCTGCCGGACGCACGATCACGTCACCGCCGGGCGCGCCCGGTACTGCACCGCGCACCAGCAACAACTGGCGCTCTGCATCGATACGAACGATTTGTAGATTTTGCACGGTGCGCTGCACATCACCCAGGTGACCCGTCATACGCTTGCCTGGGAACACGCGGCCCGGATCCTGCGCCATACCGATGGATCCCGGAACGTTGTGCGACTTGGAGTTGCCGTGCGTAGCACGACCTGATCTGAAGTGGTAACGCTTGATGGTGCCGGCATAGCCTTTACCAATCGTCACGCCTGTCACATCAACTTTCTGACCGATTTGAAACAAATCCACGCCAATCTTGCCGCCCAATGTCAGGCTGGAAAGTTGCTCTGGCGTCGCAGTGAATTCTTTCAGCACGCTGCCGGCTTCGACACCGGCTTTGGCGAAATGCCCCGCAGCGGCTTTGGTTACGCGGCTTGCGCGGCGCGTGCCGTACGCAACCTGCACAGCATCGTAACCGTCCGTGGGAACGGTTTTGATCTGGGTAACGCGATTGTTGGACACATCCAGCACAGTTACCGGCAACGAGGCACCCTCGTCAGTAAAAATGCGGGTCATGCCAATCTTGCGACCGACAAGTCCTAAGCTCATTTTGTATTTCCTTTTTATTAAGGGGCTGACTTCAATTGGTCAGCCGATTATGTATTGCTACAACAATCCTGCTTACTGCCAAAACCACAAAAATATCTATTGCAATTTGATTTCCACATCCACGCCAGCTGGCAGATCCAGCTTCATCAGCGCATCCACGGTCTTATCCGTCGGATCCACGATATCCATCAAACGCAAATGGGTACGAATCTCGAATTGATCGCGCGAAGTCTTGTTCACATGTGGCGAGCGCAGCACATCGAAACGCTCAATCCTGGTAGGCAGGGGAACAGGGCCCTTGACTACTGCACCCGTGCGCTTGGCCGTATCCACGATCTGCAACGCGGATTGATCTATCAGTCGATAGTCGAACGCCTTCAGGCGAATGCGAATTTTTTGACTTTGCATAATCTTCTCTTGCTTCTATGCGGCACAGGCCGCTGGTTTAAAGAACGAAAACGCGTGGCCGCAGCCACGCGAGGGCGCGCATTGTATGCTTACTCGATGATCTTGGCAACCACGCCTGCGCCGACGGTACGGCCGCCTTCGCGGATCGCGAAGCGCAGACCTTCTTCCATCGCGATCGGGTTGATCAGGCTCACCGTAATGCTGACGTTGTCGCCAGGCATCACCATTTCGGTGCCGGACGGCAGTTCCACCGCACCGGTCACGTCAGTCGTACGGAAGTAGAACTGCGGACGGTAACCCTGGAAGAACGGCGTATGACGGCCGCCTTCGTCCTTGCCCAGTACGTAGATCTCGGCCGTAAATTTGGTGTGCGGCGTGATGGAGCCGGGCTTGGCCAGGACCTGGCCGCGTTCGACTTCTTCACGCTTGGTGCCGCGCAGCAATACGCCAACGTTGTCGCCTGCCTGACCCTGGTCCAGCAGTTTGCGGAACATTTCAACGCCAGTACAAGTTGTCTTGAGGGTGGGCTTGATGCCGACGATTTCGAGTTCTTCGCCAACCTTGACCACACCGCGCTCGACACGACCGGTCACGACGGTACCGCGGCCGGAGATGGAGAAGACGTCTTCCACGGGCATCAGGAAGGTGCCGTCAACGGCGCGTTCCGGGGTCGGGATGTAGCTGTCCAGGGCTTCGGCCAGTTTCAGGATGGCGGGTTCGCCAATTTCGCTCTGGTCGCCTTCCAGTGCCTTGAGTGCGGAGCCTTTGATGATGGGGATGTCGTCGCCGGGGAATTCGTATTTGGAGAGCAGTTCACGCACTTCCATTTCTACGAGTTCCAGCAGTTCAGCATCGTCCACCATGTCGCATTTGTTCATGAATACAACAATGTATGGTACGCCAACCTGACGTGCCAGCAGGATGTGTTCGCGCGTTTGCGGCATGGGGCCGTCGGCTGCAGAAACAACCAGGATGGCGCCGTCCATCTGGGCTGCGCCGGTGATCATGTTTTTGATGTAGTCGGCGTGACCCGGGCAGTCTACGTGTGCGTAGTGGCGGGTGTCGGTCTCATATTCCACGTGGGCCGTATTAATAGTAATGCCGCGTGCCTTTTCTTCCGGCGCAGCGTCAATCTGGTCGTAAGCTTTGGCTTCGCCACCTGTTGTCTTCGACAAAACGGTTGTGATCGCCGCCGTCAAGGTGGTCTTGCCGTGGTCTACGTGTCCTATCGTACCTACGTTTACGTGCGGCTTCGTTCGTTCAAATTTGCTCTTTGCCATGATTTATCTCCGACTGATCTGTATTATTTTTTACTGTTCATCACTGCTTCAGCGACGTTCCTGGGTGCTTCTGAATAATGCTTGAATTCCATGGTGTAGGTCGCACGGCCCTGAGTCGCCGAGCGCAATGCTGTGGAATAGCCGAACATTTCGGCCAGCGGCACTTCGGCTCTCACCGCCTTGCTGCCGCCGGGCAGGTCTTCCATACCCTGCACCATGCCGCGGCGGGAAGACAGGTCACCCATCACGGTACCGGTATAGTCTTCCGGCGTTTCTACCTCAACCGACATCATCGGCTCCAGCAGCACAGGACTGGCTTTACGCATACCGTCTTTGAAACCCATCGAAGCAGCCATCTTGAAAGCGTTTTCGTTGGAGTCCACATCGTGGTAGGAACCATCAAACAGCGTGACCTTCACATCCACAACCGGGAATCCTGCCAGAACACCATTCGGCAGCGTATCTTCCAGACCTTTCTTGACCGCCGGAATATATTCGCGCGGCACAGTACCGCCCTTGATGGCGTCCACAAATTCGAAACCTTTGCCTGTTTCGTTTGGCTCCATCTTCAACCATACGTGACCGTATTGTCCGCGGCCACCGGATTGCTTGACGAACTTGCCTTCGACTTCGACCGGCTTGCGGATCGCTTCGCGATAAGCCACCTGTGGCGCACCTACATTGGCTTCCACGCCGAATTCCCGCTTCATGCGCTCCACCAGAACTTCCAGGTGCAACTCACCCATACCTGAAATAATGGTTTGACCCGACTCTTCATCGGAGCGTACGCGGAACGACGGGTCTTCCTGTGCCAGACGATTCAGCGCCATACCCATCTTTTCCTGGTCAGCCTTGGTTTTTGGCTCTACTGCAACGTGAATCACGGGCTCGGGGAATACCATACGCTCCAGTGTAATGACCTTGGCGGGATCACACAGGGTGTCACCTGTGGTCGCTTCTTTCAATCCGACCGCAGCAGCGATATCGCCAGCATAGACTTCCTTGATTTCCACACGTTCGTTCGCATGCATCAGCAAAATACGGCCGATGCGTTCTTTCTTGCCCTTGACCGGGTTGTAAACCGTATCGCCGGAGTTCAACTTGCCGGAATAGACGCGGAAGAAAATCAACTGACCCACGAACGGGTCCGTCATGATCTTGAAAGCCAGTGCCGAGAACGGCGCATCGTCAGCAGCCTTGCGTTCACCCACGGTTTCATCTTCCAGTTCACCCTGAACTGCCGGAATATCGATCGGCGAGGGCAAATAATCAAGCACTGCATCCAGCATGGCTTGCACGCCCTTGTTTTTGAAGGCAGAACCACACAACATCGGCACAATCTCACATGCGATCGTACGTGTACGCAAACCCTGTTTGATTTCAGATTCGGTCAAGTCTCCATTCTCGAGATACTTGTTCATCATTTCTTCGCTGGATTCAGCAGCACTTTCCAGCATCTTCTCGCGCCACTCGCCGCAGGTAGCAACCAGATCGGCCGGGATATCGCGCAACTCGAACTTAGTGCCCTTGGTCGCTTCATCCCAGTAGATCGCTTTCATGCGGATCAAGTCGACCACACCTTCAAATTTCTCTTCAGCCCCGATTGGCACCTGGATAGGTACGACATTGGCACGCAAACGGGTGCGCATTTGATCGTGCACCTTGAAAAAGTCTGCGCCGGAACGGTCCATCTTGTTCACGAATGCCAGGCGCGGCACATGGTATTTATTGGCCTGACGCCACACCGTCTCGGATTGGGGCTGCACACCACCGACCGCGCAATAAACCATGCAGGCGCCATCCAGCACACGCATGGAACGCTCCACCTCAATGGTGAAGTCCACGTGTCCCGGCGTATCGATAATGTTGATCCGATGCTCGGGATAGTTCTTGTCCATCCCCGACCAGTAACACGTCGTCGCAGCAGAAGTAATGGTGATGCCTCGCTCCTGCTCCTGTTCCATCCAGTCCATCACTGCGGCGCCATCATGCACCTCACCGATTTTGTGAGAGACACCTGTATAGAACAGAACACGTTCTGTGGTGGTGGTTTTGCCTGCGTCAATATGCGCGCTGATGCCGATATTGCGATAACGATCAATTGGTGTTTTGCGTGCCACAGTAGCTACCTAACTATTAAGAGACTTAAAAAATGTGAAAAACCGCTAGAAACGAAAATGTGAGAATGCCTTGTTGGCATCGGCCATGCGATGGACTTCTTCGCACTTCTTGACCGCCCCACCGCGGCCTTCGGAAGCATCTATCAACTCACCCGCCAGGCGCATCCCCATGGACTTTTCGCCACGTTTGCGCGCGAATTCCTTGATCCAGCGCATGGCCAGCGCCATACGGCGCGACGGACGCACCTCGACTGGAACCTGATAGTTGGCGCCACCTACACGGCGGCTCTTCACTTCAACCTGAGGCTTGGCGTTGGAAAGCGCCTGATTGAACACTTCGATCGGGTCCTTGCCGCTCTTTTTGGCGACCTGCTCCAGAGCTCCGTACAATATACGTTCGGCAACAGATTTCTTGCCGGCAGTCATCAGTACATTGACGAATTTGGATAGATCCTGATTACCGAACTTTGGATCCGGCAGAACTTCGCGCTTGGGGACTTCTCTACGTCTTGGCATACAGTACCTCGGTTATATCTGTCTAAACTTCTGAATTACGCTTTTTTCGGGCGTTTCGCGCCGTACTTGGAACGGGCCTGTTTACGGTCTTTCACACCTGCCGTATCCAGGCTGCCGCGTACCATGTGGTAACGCACACCCGGCAAATCCTTCACACGACCGCCGCGCAGCAACACCACGCTGTGCTCCTGCAGGTTGTGGCCTTCGCCACCAATATAGGAGATGACCTCGAAACCGTTGGTCAAACGCACCTTGGCGACCTTACGCAGCGCCGAGTTCGGTTTCTTCGGCGTCGTGGTGTACACGCGCGTACAGACGCCGCGTTTCTGAGGGCTGCCTGCAAGCGCAGGAACCTTGCTCTTGATCACTTCGGCCGTACGGCCGGTGCGCACTAACTGGTTGATGGTTGGCATTATTTTTCCGCTTCCTGAAAACTCTAATAATTGAACTTCAAAATACAACACTGTAACCCCGTCTGTAGTAACAACTTACACAGAATGCGCGGGCTAAAAAGACCGCGCATTCTATTGACGAAGCCTATACCTGTCAAGCAATTACACGCCTTCCTGCTCTGCTGCTGCAACCTCATCCAGGCCGGCACCTTCTGCGATGTCCAATCCCAGATGTTGTTTGCGACGCAGTACGTGATAAGCCAGGCCCGTACCTGCCGGAATGAGACGGCCGACAATGACGTTTTCCTTGAGACCGCGCAAATCATCCTTCTTGCCCATGATTGCCGCTTCGGTGAGCACACGAGTCGTTTCCTGGAAGGACGCGGCAGAAATGAACGAATCAGTAGACAAGGATGCCTTGGTAATGCCCAGCAATACATGCTGGAAAGTCGCTGGCTTCTTGCCTGCCGCTACCACACGCTCGTTCTCCTGCAGCAACTCTGCACGTTCCACCTGCTCTTTTGGTATAAACGTGGTATCGCCCTCGTCAACGATGGCAATACGGCGCAACATCTGGCGCACAATGACTTCAATGTGCTTGTCGTTGATTTTCACACCCTGCAGGCGGTATACATCCTGCACTTCGTCGGTGATATAACGTGCCAGCGCTTCGATACCCAGCAGACGCAATATGTCGTGCGGATCGGCCGGGCCGTCCACGATCATTTCGCCTTGGTTTACCACTTGGCCGTCATGTACCAGCACATGCTTGTCCTTGGCGATCAGGAACTCATGGGAATCACCTGCAGTGTCGGTGATTACCAGACGCTGCTTGCCCTTGGTTTCCTTGCCGAACGATGCCGTACCGGTCACTTCCGCCAGCATACCCGCATCCTTGGGCGAACGTGCCTCAAACAGTTCGGCCACACGCGGCAAACCACCGGTAATATCGCGGGTCTTGGAGCTTTCCTGCGGGATACGTGCCAGCACATCGCCAACACCCACATGCTGGCCATCTTCCACCGTGATGATGGAACCAACCTGGAACGTCACGGAAATTGGCGTATCGGTACCGGCAATCTTGATCTCGTGTCCGGCATCGTCCAGCAAACGCACCAGTGGACGCGCACCCTTGCCGGTCGTAGAACGTTTCGGATCGATGACCACCAGCGTGGACAAACCGGTCACTTCGTCGATCTGTTTGGCAACGGTTGCACCTTCTTCCACATTCTCGAAGCGCACACGTCCTGCGTATTCGGTAATGATCGGACGGGTATGCGGATCCCAGGTTGCCAGTATTTCACCGGCACGTACTGTAGCGCCTTCATGTGCCGCCAGGTTCGCACCGTAAGGCACCTTGTGACGCTCACGCTCGCGTCCAAGATCATCAGTCACCATCACTTCACCGGAACGCGCCACCACCACCAGTTCGCCACGTGCCGTGGTCACTGTGCGCATGTTCGGGCTGTATTTGATCGTACCATTCGATTTACCTTCGACCTGGCTGGCTACTACCGTACGCGAAGCTGCACCACCAATGTGGAAAGTACGCATGGTCAACTGGGTACCCGGTTCGCCGATGGACTGTGCTGCAATCACGCCGACAGCCTCACCCACGTTCACCAGACCACCACGACCCAGATCGCGGCCATAACACTTGGCACACAAACCATAGCGCGTATCACAAGTCAGTGGTGTGCGTACGCGCACTTCATCGATACCCAGCGACTCGATCAATTCCACTTTGTCTTCATCAAGCAGGATACCCGCCTCGAACAGCGTCTCGCTGGTTTCCGGGTTGATCACATCTGCAGCCAGTACACGACCGAGAATACGCTCGCGCAAGGCCTCGATCACTTCACCGCCCTCGACCAGCGCTTTCATTGAACGACCGTTGGTAGTCTCACAATCGGATTCTGTAATCACCAGATCCTGGGTCACATCTACCAGACGCCGCGTCAGGTAACCGGAGTTTGCTGTCTTCAACGCGGTATCGGCCAGACCTTTACGAGCGCCGTGCGTAGAGATGAAGTACTGCAACATGTTCAGGCCTTCACGGAAGTTCGCAGTAATCGGCGTCTCGATGATGGAGCCATCCGGTTTTGCCATCAGACCGCGCATACCGGACAACTGACGGATCTGTGCCGCGGAACCGCGTGCACCGGAGTCAGCCATCATGTAGATGGAATTGAACGATTCCTGCGTGACCGGCTTACCCTTCTTGTCGGTGAGAACCTCGCCGCTAACGAGGTCGCGCACGGGTTCGACACCGAGCTGATCCATCATCGCCTTGGCAACCTGGTCGCCGGTACGGCCCCAGATATCCACCACTTTATTGTAGCGCTCGCCCTGCGTTACCAGACCAGAGGTGTACTGGGTCTGGATTTCGTGCACTTCTTTTTCCGCGGCCGCGATCAGGTCGTTCTTCTGCTGCGGTACCAACATGTCGTCCACGCAGATGGAAATACCGGCACGGGTTGCATAGGCAAAACCGGTATACATCAACTGTTCGGCCATGATCACGGTGTCGCGCAGACCACAACGACGGAAGCTGGCGTTGATCAGCCGCGAGATTTCCTTCTTCTTCAGCGTCTTGTTTACCACGCTGAACGGCAGATTCGCAGGCAATATCTCGGACAGGATGGCACGGCCAACCGTGGTTTCGTATCGGGTAAAGTTATCTTGTCTTTCGCCCGCTTCATTGGTGACCACTTCCTTGATGCGCACTACCACTTTGGCCTGCAGGTCAATCTGGTTGGTACGATAGGCACGCAATACTTCGGACACGTCGGCAAACATCGAACCTTCACCCAGCGCACCGATCTTCTCGCGTGTCATGTAATACAGACCCAGCACGATATCCTGCGACGGCACGATGATCGGTTCGCCATTGGCAGGCGATAGCACGTTATTGGAAGCCAGCATCAGCGTGCGTGCCTCCATTTGCGCTTCCAGCGACAGCGGTACGTGTACGGCCATCTGGTCGCCGTCGAAGTCGGCATTGAATGCAGAGCAGACCAGCGGATGCAGCTGAATGGCCTTGCCTTCGATCAGGATGGGCTCGAACGCCTGGATACCCAGACGGTGCAGCGTCGGCGCACGGTTCAATAACACAGGATGTTCGTGAATGACTTCCTCGAGGATGTCCCAGACGATAGGCTCTTCGGCCTCGACCATACGCTTGCCTGCCTTGATGGTGGTCGCCAGTCCCATCTTTTCCAGTCGCTCGAAAATGAACGGTTTGAACAGTTCCAGCGCCATTTTCTTGGGCAGGCCACACTGATGCAGTTTCAACTGCGGACCCACGACGATGACAGAACGGCCAGAGTAGTCAACACGCTTGCCCAGCAGGTTCTGGCGGAAACGGCCACCCTTGCCCTTGATCATGTCGGCCAGTGATTTCAGCGGACGCTTGTTGGCACCGGTCATGGCCTTGCCGCGACGGCCGTTGTCCAGCAGGGAATCCACTGATTCCTGCAACATGCGTTTCTCGTTGCGCACGATGATCTCGGGCGCCTTCAGTTCCAGCAATCTCTTGAGACGGTTGTTACGGTTGATGACGCGACGGTAAAGATCGTTCAGATCGGAGGTCGCAAAACGACCGCCATCCAGCGGCACCAGCGGACGCAGTTCCGGCGGCAGCACCGGCAACACTTCCATTACCATCCAATCAGGCTTGATGCCGGAATGCATGAATGCTTCCAGCACTTTCAGGCGTTTGGCGAATTTCTTGATCTTGGTTTCGGAGCCGGTGGCTTCCAGTTCAGCACGCAACTTCTCCACTTCAGCCGGTACATCCAGCGCGCGCAGCAATGCCCGCACCCCTTCTGCCCCCATCAGGGCCTGAAACTCATCGCCATATTCTTCCAGCTTGGACAAATAGTCGTCCTCGGTCAGCAACTGACCGCGGTTCAGCGGTGTCATGCCCGGCTCGGTCACCACGTAGGCTTCGAAATACAGCACGCGTTCGATATCGCGCAGCGTCATGTCCAGCACCATGCCCAGACGCGACGGCAGCGACTTCAGGAACCAGATGTGGGCAACCGGAGAAGCCAGTTCGATGTGGCCCATACGCTCGCGGCGTACCTTGGAGAGTGTGACTTCAACGCCGCACTTCTCGCAGATCACGCCACGGTGCTTGAGGCGCTTGTACTTGCCGCACAGGCACTCATAGTCCTTCACCGGTCCGAATATCTTGGCGCAGAACAGACCGTCGCGCTCGGGCTTGAAAGTACGGTAGTTGATGGTCTCGGGCTTCTTCACTTCGCCATAGGACCAGGAACGGATCTTTTCGGGAGAGGCCAGACCGATCTTGATCGTGTCGAACTCTTCCTTTTGTGTAACCTGCTTGAACAGATCGAGCAATGCTTTCATGTTTGACTCCTTATTATCCTGTGCCTGCGCTTAGTGACGATCCAGATCGATGTCGATACTGAGCGAACGGATTTCCTTGGTCAGCACGTTGAACGACTCGGGCATGCCCGCATCGATCTTGTGCTCGCCCTTGACGATGTTCTCGTACACCTTGGTCCGTCCGTTGACGTCATCTGATTTGACCGTAAGCATTTCCTGCAACGTGTAGGCTGCGCCGTAAGCTTCCAGCGCCCAGACTTCCATTTCACCGAAGCGCTGGCCACCGAACTGCGCTTTACCGCCCAATGGTTGTTGGGTCACCAGGCTGTACGGGCCGGTGGAACGCGCATGCATCTTGTCATCAACCAGATGGTGCAATTTCAGCACGTGCATATAACCCACCGTAACCTTGCGGTCGAATGCATCACCGGTACGGCCATCGTACAACTGTATCTGGCCGGAACGCGGCAGGTCAGCCAGTTCGAGCAGATCCTTGATCTCGTTTTCGCCGGCGCCGTCGAATACCGGCGTTGCAAAAGGTACGCCATCCCTCAGGTTGCGGCACATCTCGATCACTTCTTCGTCGGTGAAGTTAACGATCTCGTCTGCTTGGTCGCCCTTGTAGATCTTGGCGAGGAACTTGCGTACATCCGCGATTTTGGCTTGCGCTTCCAGCATCTGGCTGATCTTCTTGCCCAGACCTTTGGCGGCCCAGCCCAGATGCACTTCCAGTACCTGACCAATGTTCATGCGTGATGGCACGCCCAGCGGATTCAGTACCACATCCACGGTAGTACCATCGGCCATGCGCGGCATATCCTCTACCGGTACGATACGCGACACCACGCCCTTGTTGCCGTGACGCCCGGCCATCTTGTCGCCAGGCTGCAGGCGGCGTTTCACCGCGACATACACCTTGACCATCTTCTGCACACCGGCCTGCAACTCATCACCCTGCGTCAGTTTCTTTTTCTTCAATTCGAACGCAGCATCGAATTCCTGGCGTTTCAACGCCAGGCTTTCCTTGACTTGTTCAAGTTGCGTAGCGGCAGCGTCGCTGGCCAGACGAATATCGAACCAGAGATGGTGTTCTACTTCCCCCAGATATTCCCTAGTCAATTTGGTTCCTTTGGCTAACTTTCTTGGCCCACCATTGGCAACCTTGCCTACCAGCATTTTTTCCAGACGTGCAAATACGTCGGTCTCAACGATGCGCATCTGATCCGCCAGATCTTTCCTGTAGCGATTCAATTCATCATCGATGATTTGCTGTGCACGCTTGTCGCGTTGCAGACCTTCGCGCGTAAACACCTGAACGTCGATCACGGTACCCGAGATACCGGCCTTCACACGCAGCGAGGTATCTTTCACATCAGACGCCTTCTCGCCGAAAATCGCGCGCAGCAATTTTTCTTCCGGTGTCAGTTGCGTCTCGCCCTTGGGCGTAACCTTGCCCACCAGCACGTCGCCCACACCCACATCTGCGCCGATATGCACGATTCCGCACTCATCCAGACGCCCCATCTGCGCCTCGGACAGGTTGGGGATGTCGCGCGTGATTTCTTCCGTACCCAGTTTGGTATCGCGCGCCATCACCGTCAATTCTTCGATGTGAATCGAAGTAAAGCGGTCTTCGGCAACCACGCGTTCGGAGATCAGGATCGAGTCCTCGAAGTTGTAGCCGTTCCAGGGCATGAACGCGACCATCATGTTCTGACCCAGCGCCAGTTCGCCCATATCGGTCGAAGCACCATCGGCCACCACATCGCCGCGGGCAATCAAGTCGCCCACGCGTACCAGCGGACGCTGGTTGATGTTAGTGTTCTGGTTGGAACGGGTGTACTTGGTCAGGTTGTAGATGTCCACACCAACCTCGCCTGCCGTGGTTTCATCGTCATTCACGCGAACAACAATCCGGCTGGAATCAACATAGTCCACACGGCCACCGCGCCAGGCTTGTACTGCCGTGCCGGAATCGACCGCCACCGTACGTTCGATGCCGGTACCGACCAATGCCTTTTCGGCACGCAGCACGGGCACGGCCTGACGTTGCATGTTGGCACCCATCAATGCGCGGTTCGCATCATCATGTTCCAGGAACGGGATCAGCGAAGCAGCCACGGACACAACCTGTGCCGGCGCCACATCCATGTATTCGATATTCTCCGGTTCGGCCAGCACGAATTCGTTGTGCTGACGCGCAGAGACGATGTCGTTGGTAAAGTGTCCCTTCCTGTCCAGTTCGGCATTCGCCTGCGCAATGGTGAACTTACCTTCTTCGATCGCGGAAAGGTAATCCACATCATCGGTAGCGCGGCTCTTTGCGACGCGGCGGTAAGGTGTTTCAATGAAACCATATTCGTTGGTTCGCGCATACAGCGCCAGCGAATTGATCAGGCCGATGTTCGGACCTTCCGGCGTTTCAATCGGACACACGCGGCCATAATGAGTCGGATGCACATCGCGCACCTCAAACCCGGCACGTTCGCGAGTCAAACCGCCAGGGCCCAGTGCGGAGATACGGCGCTTGTGTGTGACTTCCGCCAGCGGGTTGGTCTGGTCCATGAACTGCGACAACTGCGATGAACCGAAAAATTCCTTCACCGCGGCCGAGATCGGCTTGGCATTGATCAGATCATGCGGCATCAGGTTGTCTGCTTCGGCCTGGCCCAAGCGTTCCTTGACAGCACGTTCGACGCGCGCCAGACCGGTACGGAACTGGTTCTCGGCCAGTTCGCCCACGGCACGCACACGGCGGTTACCCAGATGATCGATGTCGTCAATCTCACCGCGACCGTTACGCAGTTCAACCAGGATGCGAATCACTTCCACGATATCCTCGTTGGACAGGGTAGTGGCGCCAGTCAATTCATCACGGCCAACGCGGCGGTTGAATTTCATGCGGCCTACGGCCGACAGGTCGTAGCGATCTTCATTGAAGAACAGGCCGTTGAACAATGCCTCCACCGCATCTTCGGTGGGTGGTTCACCGGGGCGCATCATGCGATAGATGGCCACGCGCGCAGTCCACAGATCGGTGGTCTCGTCAACACGCAGTGTCTGCGAAATGAATCCACCCTGATCCAGATCGTTGGTATACAGGGTCTGAATTTGAGTAATGCCGGCAGTTTCCAGTTTTTCCAGCAAAGTCTCGTTGATCTCGTCATTGGCATTGGCAATGATTTCGCCGCTATCCACATCCACGATGTTGTGTGCCAGCATGCGGCCCACCAGGAAATCCGCTTCCACCGGCAGCTTGTCGATACCCGCTTCCTGTATCTCGCGGATATGACGCACGGTAATGCGCTTATCCTTGGCTACGATGAGCTTGCCGCCCCTGGTAGTGATATCGAAGCGCGCGATTTCGCCACGCAGACGTTCAGGTACCACCTCGAACTGGATACCCTTCTTGTTGAAATGGAACGTGTCAAACTGGAAAAACATCTGCAGAATCTGTTCAGGCGTGTAACCCAGCGACTTCAGCAAAATGGTCACCGGCATCT
Organism: Sideroxydans sp.; assembly: GCA_050303535.1. Taxonomy (GTDB): domain Bacteria; phylum Pseudomonadota; class Gammaproteobacteria; order Burkholderiales; family Gallionellaceae; genus Sideroxyarcus. The sequence continues at coordinate 17,306 of JBNLBY010000052.1, forward strand.
TGCGGCGACGGTCGATACGGAAATACACGAAGTCTTTGGCATCGAACTCGAAGTCCAGCCAGGAACCGCGGTAAGGAATCACGCGCGCAGAGAACAGCAGCTTGCCGGAAGAATGGGTCTTGCCACGGTCATGCTCGAAGAATACGCCGGGCGAGCGATGCAGTTGCGACACGATCACGCGCTCGGTGCCGTTGATCACAAACGAACCTGTATTGGTCATCAACGGGATCTCACCCATGTAGACTTCCTGCTCTTTCACTTCCTTCACGGTCGGCTTGGACGCTTCCTTGTCCAGCAGAGTCAGGCGCACACGTGCACGCAACGGCGAAGCGTAAGTCAAACCGCGCTGCTGGCATTCGCGCACATCGAACGGCGGCATGCCGAGGGCATAGCTGACAAAATCGAGACGCGCGAATTTGCTGTGGCTCTCGATCGGAAAGATGGAATTAAAGGCGGCTTGCAGGCCTTGATTCTTGCGCTGTTCGGGCGCAATCCAGGCCTGCAGAAAATCACTATAGGATTCCAACTGGGTGGACAGTAAAAACGGTACAGGCAAAGCGCCAACGCGCTTCGCAAAACTTTTACGAATACGTTTTTTTTCAGTAAAAGAATAGCTCATGGTATCTCCACTAACAGAAGAAAAAGGTAAGGGTCAATCGGCGCTCATGCACCGCTTAACCGTTAACTTCTACATCCCGATACGGTTTTCCGGATTAGTTTCCAGAAGCGCCAAAAGGCTGACGGATTTTCCCGTCAGCCTTTCTGCGCGCGCTGTGCTTACTTGATTTCAGCTGTTGCGCCAGCTTCGATCAATTGTTTGGCGATCGCCTCGGCATCTGCCTTGCTCACACCTTCCTTGATAACCTTGGGTGCTCCGTCGACCATATCCTTGGCTTCCTTCAGGCCCAGACCGGTGATGGTACGCACCACCTTGATCACGTTGACCTTTGCGTCGCCTGCAGATTGCAACGTCACGGTGAACTCGGTCTGCTCGGCAGCAGCAGCTCCGCCGGCAGCAGCACCGCCAGCAGCAGCCGGAGCCGCCATTGCCGCAGCGGATACGCCGAATTTTTCTTCGACAGCCTTCACCAGTTCGTTCAGTTCCAGCACAGACATACTATCCAGTGCTGTCAAAAATGCGTCTTTATCGAATGCCATAATAGTTCTTCCTAAAAATTGAATGATTGGTTAAGCAGCAGCGCCAGCCTTTTTCTCGGACAGGGCGTTCAGTACGATAGCCATACCCGTGATCGGCGACTTCATGACACCCAGCAACTGCGCCAGCAATACTTCCTTGCTCGGCACGCTGGCCAGTGCGGAAACCCCGGCAGCATCCATAAACTCGCCGTTGTAGGCGCCGCCCTTGATGACCAGGTTGTCGTTCGTCTTGGCGAATTCATGCACCACCTTCGCAGCAGCGACCGCATCCGCGCTCATGCTGTACATAAGCGGACCGACCAGTTTGTCCGACAATGTCTCGAAGGAAGTGCCCTGTACTGCGCGGCGCGCCAGCGTGTTTTTCAACACATGCAGATACACACCGGCCTTGCGCGCGTTGGCACGCAAGGAAGTGATATCGGCAACCGGAATACCACGGTACTCAGCCACGACGATGGTCTGGGCCTGCGCCACTTGTGCGCTGACTTCAGCAACCACTGCCTGCTTTTCTTGCAGATTAAGAGCCAATGTCTTTCTCCATCTTCATATTGGACATCTTGCGATGTCCAGGTTAACGACCGCGTCCTCAAGACAGGTGAAACTTAAAACTTCCTGCTCGCGGGCACACCATCTGCGTGGGTCGACGTTACTGCCGTCAATTAAGTCTCGGGCCAACCGCGCCTTCGACACCTACGGTCTTTGATAATCTGCCTGTACCGCCAGCAGTCAAAGAACAAATGGCAGCAGGGGGAACCCTATTGCCAGATTCAAAACATTACGCCACCAGGCTCGCCTGTTCGACGCGGATACCAACACCCATGGTGCTGGAAACCGCGACCTTCTTCAGGTACACGCCCTTGGCAGAAGCCGGCT